>JBEKJZ010000049.1:0-48815 GCA_050010955.1 Xanthobacteraceae bacterium
ACGACCTTCGGCGAGAGCCACGGGCCGGCGATCGGCTGCGTCGTCGACGGCTGCCCGCCGCGCATCGAGCTCAGCGAAGGCGATATTCAGCCCTATCTCGATCGGCGGCGGCCCGGCCAGTCGCGTTTCACCTCGCAGCGGCAAGAGCCGGACGCGGTCAAAATCCTCTCCGGCGTGTTCATCGATGAGGCGACCGGCAAGCAGGTCACCACCGGCACGCCGATTGCGCTCCTCATCGACAATCTCGATCAGCGCAGCAAGGACTATGCCGACATCAAGGACAAATACCGGCCCGGCCACGCCGACTATGCCTACGAGATCAAATACGGCCTGCGCGATTATCGCGGCGGCGGCCGGCAATCGGCCCGCGAGACGGCGCTGCGGGTCGCCGCCGGCGCTATCGCCCGCAAGCTCGTGCCGGGATTGCAGGTGCGCGGCGCGCTCATTGCGATGGGCGCGCACCGGATCGACCGCGCGCGCTGGGATTGGGCCGAGGTCGAGCGCAATTCTTTCTTTTGTCCCGACGCCGAGACGGCCGCCTTTTTCGCCGAATATCTCGACGGTTTGCGCAAGCGCGGCTCCTCGATCGGCGCGGTGATCGAAGTGATTGCTGAGGGCGTGCCGCCAGGGCTCGGCGCGCCGATCTACGGCAAGCTCGACGCCGACCTCGCCGCCGCGCTGATGAGCATCAATGCGGTGAAGGGCGTCGAGATCGGCGCCGGCTTCGGCGCCGCGGAGCTGTCGGGCGAAGAGAACGCCGACGAAATGCGCATGGGCAATGACGGCAAGCCGGTCTTTCTCTCCAACCATGCCGGCGGCATCCTCGGCGGCATTTCCACCGGCCAGCCGGTGATCGCGCGTTTTGCGGTCAAGCCCACGTCTTCAATCCTGACGCCGCGGCGCACCGTCGACCGCTACGGCCGCGAGACCGAAATATCGACTAAAGGGCGCCACGATCCTTGTGTCGGCATCCGCGCCGTGCCGGTCGGCGAAGCCATGGTGGCATGCGTCATCGCCGATCATTATCTGCGCCATCGCGGCCAGGTCGGCGAGCCGCCGGATTGGCCATTTGCGCTGCCGCAGCGCTGACCGCCGCGGCGACGAGATCCAAAACAACAACATGAACGAACCTCACCAGCGTATCAGTGCCGCCGTCGCCGCCTTCGCTCGCGGCGAAATCGTCATCGTCGCCGATGACGACGATCGCGAGAACGAGGGCGACCTGTTTGTCGCCGCTTCGTTGTGCACGCCCGAGAAGATGGCGTTCATTATCCGCCACACCTCGGGCATCGTTTGCGCGCCGCTGGCGCAGGACGAAGCGCGGCGGCTCCACCTCGATCCGATGGTGGCGCGCAACGATGCGCCGCTCGGCACCGCGTTCACCGTTTCGGTCGACGCCCGCCACGGCCTGACCACCGGCATCTCGGCGGAGGAGCGCACCAATACCGTGCGGGCGCTGGCCAACGGCAATATGGGGGCCGCCGATTTCGTGCGGCCCGGCCATGTGTTTCCGCTGGTGGCCAAGGAGGGCGGCGTGCTGATGCGCTCGGGTCATACCGAGGCCTGCGTCGACCTCTGCCGGCTCGCCGGGCTGTCGCCGGTCGGCGTGCTCGCCGAGCTGATGAACGACGACGGCACCGTGATGCGCGGGCCGGAGCTTGCCGCCTTCGCCGAGCGCCACCGGCTGCAGCGCATCTCGATCGCGGAGCTGATCGCTTACCGGCAGACGCGCGACAAGCTGATCGAGCGGGTCGGCGAGTTTCCGGTGGAATCCGAGATCGGCACGCTCTCCGGCTACGCCTTCCTGACGCCGTTCGATCCGGTCTATCACGCGGCCTTCGTCTACGGCCGCATCGGCGACGGCAAGAACGTGCTGACGCGGTTGCATCGCGCCAATCTCATCACCGACGTTTTCGGCGGCGCCAAGACGATCCGCCGGACGCTGGCGCGCTTTAAGGCTGAGGGTAGAGGCGTCCTGGTGGTGCTGCGCGACGGCGCCGCCGGGGTGCCGGTGATCGCCATTCCCAAATCCGATGAAACCGCCTCGGGCGAGGCGCGCAGCAAGCAATGGCGCGAGGTCGGTCTCGGCGCGCAGATCCTCAAGGACCTCGGCGTCAGCTCGATACGGCTTCTGACCTCCTCGCCGCACATGACCTATGTCGGCCTGTCCGGCTTCGGCATCGAGATCGCCGCGACGGAGCCAATCGAGGGGTGAACGGCGGCGCGCGGCAGCGCGTCGGCAACGCGAAAACGAGGGCACAATGAACAAGATGATTTCCCGCCTTGGCGTCGTGATGACGATCCTGGCGATCGGACTGACGCTCTCGGCCTGCGGCTACAACACCATTCCGACGCTCGAGGAGCAGGCCAAGGCGCGCTGGGCCGACGTGCAGAACCAGTATCAGCGCCGTGCCGATCTCATTCCCAATCTGGTGGCGACGGTGCAAGGCTACGCCGCGCAGGAAAAGAACGTGCTCACCGCCGTCATCGAGGCGCGCGCCAAGGCGACGCAGGTCAAGGTCGATGCCTCGCAACTCACCGATCCGGAAAAGCTCAAGGCCTTCCAGGACGCGCAGAACCAGCTGTCGGGCGCGCTCGGCCGCTTGTTGGCGATCTCGGAAAATTACCCGGATCTGAAATCCAACGCCAATTTTCTGGCGCTGCAGTCGCAGCTCGAAGGCACCGAGAACCGCATCGCGGTGGCGCGGCGCGATTACATCGAGGCGGTGCGCGCCTACAATACGGCGCTGCGCACGTTCCCGACCGTGATCTGGGCGAAGACGGCCTTTTCCGGCAACAAGCCGATGGCGGAATTCACGGCGACTGAAGGCGCGGAAAAGCCGCCGCAGGTGAAGTTCTGATGCCTCTTCGTCATTGCGAGCCCGAAGGGCGAAGCAATCCAGAGCCGTCTGGATTGCTTCGTCGCGGAGCCTGTCATCGGGCCGGCCACTTCGGGCCGGACCCGTTGGCCCCTCGCAATGAGGGCGTCGTGGCGGTTCTGGCGTGCGCCGTCGCCCTTATCCTCTGCCTCACACCGGCAGCCTTCGCGCTCGATTTCCCGCCGCTGAGCGGCCGCGTGGTCGATCAGGCGGGCGTCATGACGGCGACGAGCCGCAGCGATGTCGAGACCAAGTCGAAGGAGCTTGAAGACAAATCCGGCATCCAGCTTGTCGTCGCCACGGTGAAATCGCTGCAAGGCAGCGACATCGAAACCTACGCCAATCAGCTGTTCCGCTTCTGGAAGCTCGGCGAAGCCAAGAACAACAACGGCGTGCTGCTCTTGGTCGCGCCGGCCGACCACAAGGTGCGCATCGAGGTCGGCTACGGCCTCGAAGGCACGCTGACCGATGCGCTGTCGTCGGTCATCATCGCGAGCGCGATCATCCCGCGATTCAAGGCCAACGATTATTCCGGCGGCATCGAGCGCGGCGTCGACGGCATCATCAGCGTGCTCACCACCGACGCCGCCGAATGGCATCGCAAAGTCAACGTCCGTTCCGAGGGGTCGCCGGCGACTTTCAACCGGCTGTTTCCGCTGTTGTTCTTCGTTCTGATGCTCTTCATCGTCTGGTACTTGATCAGCCACGCCAACGGTCCGCCCTCGGCCGGCGGCGGACGCCGGCGCACGGGGTTCGTGCCGTATGCCGGCTACTGGGGTTCATCGGGCTGGGGCGGCGGCGGATTTTCCGGCGGCGGCTTCGGCGGTGGATTTTCCGGAGGCGGCGGTTCGTCGGGCGGCGGCGGCGCGTCGGGGGGCTGGTGATGCAGCTGACTCAGGAGGATCGCGCCGCCATCGCCGCCGCTATTCACGAGGCGGAGGCCCATAGTAGCGGGCAGATCGTCTGCGTGCTGGCGCATTCCTCGTCGGACTATGCGCTTGTGCCGATCCTGTGGGCGAGCGTGCTGGCGCTTATCACACCATGGCCGCTCATCGATTTCACGCCGTGGAGCGTGCAGCGGATTTTTTTGATCCAGATCGCGGTGTTCATCGTCGCCGCGTTGGTTTTTTCCTGGATGCCGCTGCGGCTTCTGCTGGTGCCGCGCGCCGTGCGGCGGGCGCGGGCGCACCGCGCCGCGCTGGAGCAATTCGTCGTGCGCCGCGTCGCTCATACCAAACAGCGCACCGGCGTACTGATCTTCGTGTCGCTGGCGGAACGCTATGCGCGCATCATCGCCGACGACGGCATCGCCGAGAAGGTGCAAGGCGCGGAGTGGCAGGCCGCGATCAACGCCCTGACCGGTCACATGCGCGAGGGCCGCATCGCGCGGGGTTTCGTCGCGGCGATCGAACGCTGCGGAGCCGTACTTGCGGCACACGCTCCGCCCGACGGCTCGCCCAACCAATTGCCGGATCGGCTCTATGTGATGTAGGCGGATTTCTTCCTGGGTATGGGAGGCGGTAGGCTCCCGACAACAAATGAGATCGCCATGCTGGTCGGCGTGCCCAAGGAAATCAAGGACAACGAATACCGCGTCGGCATCGTGCCTTCGACGGTGCGCGAACTCACCGACAAGGGCCACGAGGTTGTGGTCGAGACCCGTGCAGGGTCCGGGGCAGGCTTGGCGGACGCCGATTACCAAGCCGCGGGCGCCGCGATCGTGGCCGATGCCGACGCCGTCTATGGCCGCGCCGAGCTGATCGTGAAGGTGAAGGAGCCGCTCGCGGCGGAGCGCAAGAAACTGCGCCGAGGCCAGGTGCTGTTCGCCTATCTGCACCTCGCGCCCGACCGCGAGCAGACCGAGGATTTGATGCAGGCGGGCGTTACCGCGATCGCCTACGAAACGGTGACGGGCGCGCCAGGCACGCTGCCGTTACTCACGCCGATGTCGGAGGTTGCCGGCCGCATGGCGCCGCAGGTTGGCGCGCACTGCCTAGAAAGGGAAAACGGCGGGCGCGGCGTGTTGCTCGCCGGCGTGCCGGGCGTCCCGCCGGCCAGCGTCGTCATCCTCGGCGGCGGCGTCGCCGGAACGAGCGCGGCGCTGATCGCGTCCGGCATGGGCGCCGAAGTGGCGGTGCTCGACCGCAATCCGGAGGCGCTGCGCCGCGTCGATGCCGTTTTCGGCGGCCGCGTGCGCACGCTGTTCTCCACGCGCGACGTGGTAGAAACGCTGTGCCGGCGCGCCGATCTCGTCATCGCCACGGTGCTGGTGCCCGGCGCAACCGCGCCGAAACTGATCTCGGCGCAAACCGTGAAGGCGATGAAGCCGGGCGCAGTGATCGTCGACGTCGCCATCGACCAGGGCGGCTGCGCCGAGACCTCACGGCCGACCACGCATTCGCACCCGACTTATGTGGTCGATGGCGTCGTGCACTATTGCGTGGCCAACATGCCGGGCGCGGTCGCGCGCACGTCGACCTTCGCCCTGAGCAACGTCACCACGTCCTTCGTGCTGGCGCTCGCGGACAAGGGCTGGCGGCGCGCGCTGGCGGACGATGCGCATCTGCGCGATGGGCTCAACGTCTATGACGGCCGGATCACCTACCGCGCCGTCGCCGAAGCGCTGGGATTGCCGTACACGCCTGCGGAGCAGGTGCTGCGCGTCTGAGCCCCGCTGTCATTCCGGCAGCGGCGGGTTGCGGGCCGCCCCCATCGCAAAAGTGATCGCCCGCATAGCTGGAATTCCATTTTAGCGGTACTGCGCCGCGGCTACGTTCATAACACGACCGACAAGGCGACGTTGATTGCCACACACCCGAAAGCAAGGAGGCTCCGATGCCCCAGCATGATTCCATCGACCGTGACCGCCGCGCCGTGCTCGGTGCGGGCGGCGCCCTGATATTGGCTACAGCGCTGTGGCCGGCGCGCGCGTCGGCGCAAACCAATAACGCCGCCAAGCTGCGCATCGGCGTCATCGGCTCCGGCCATATCGGCGGCACGATCGGCGGGCTGTGGGTCAAGGACGGCCACAAAGTGCTGTTCTCCTCGCGCCATCCCGAGGAACTCAAGGACATGGTGACGGGCCTCGGCGAGCTCGCCCAAGCCGGCACGGTCGAGCAGGCGATCGCCTTCGGCGACGTGATATTCATCGCGGTGCCGTACAAGGCATTGCCGCAGGTCGGCCAGGATTACGGCGCCGCGCTGAAGGGCAAGATCGTGCTCGACGCCTGCAACGCCACCGCCGCGCGCGACGGTGCCGACTTACGCGATGAAGTCGACAAGAACGGCATCGGCGTGACCTCGCAGAAATATCTTCCCGGCACGCGGCTGGTGCGCGCCTTCAATACGCTCAACTACAAGATCTTCGCCAGCGAGGCGAACCGCCCCGATCCGAAGCTGGCGATCCCGATCGCCGGCGACGATGCCGAGGCGGTGAAAGTCGCCGCCGGGCTGGTGCGCGACGCCGGCTTCGATCCGGTGGTGGTCGGCAAGCTCGCCGACGCCAGCCGTTTCCAGATGGGCGCACCGGGTTACGGCCAAGAGGTCACCGCCGCCGAGCTCAAGCAGAAGCTGTCGCTCACGCCATGACGGCGCTCAAGCGCTGGGTCGGCTGGGCGGTGCCGGCGACGCCGCAGGAGCGCGCGGCGGCGCTGTGGTCGTTCGCCTATTTCTTCATGCTGCTGGCCGGATACTACGTGCTGCGGCCGTTGCGCGATCAGATGGGTATCGCCGGCGGCGTCAAGAACCTGCCGTGGCTGTTCACCGCCACCTTTGTCACTCTGATCGTCGCGCAGCCGCTCTACGGCGTGCTGGTGGCGAAGTTGCCGCGCGGGCGCTTCATCCCCATCGTCTATCACTTCTTCGTCGCCAACATTGTGCTGTTCTGGCTGTTGTTGACGCTCGGCATCGCTCCGGTGATCGTCGCCCGCGTGTTCTTCGTCTGGGTCAGCGTGTTCAATTTGTTCGCGGTCGCGGTGTTTTGGTCGTTCATGGCCGATCTGTTCACCGCTGAGCAGGGCAAGCGCCTGTTCGGCTTCATCGGCGCCGGCGGCACCGCCGGCGGGCTGCTGGGCCCGGTCATCACCATCGGATTGTCGGTGCCGCTCGGCCCGGTCAACCTCTTGATCGCGGCGGCGGTGCTGCTGGAGCTGGCGGTGTTCTGCGTCCACCGGCTCGAGCGCGCGGCGACGGTGCAAGCCGGCGCGCAAGCGGCTGCACACGCTGAACCGCAGCGGGTCGGCGGCAGCGCCTTCGCGGCGCTGCCCGAACTGATCCGCTCGCCGTATCTGATCGGCGTCGGCGCTTGGGTCAGCCTGCTGTCGTTCTGCGCTACCATCGTCTATTTCGAGCAGGCCCACATCATTTCTGCGACAGTGCATGAGGCCGGCGCGCAGACGCGCATTTTCGCCAGCATCGATCTGGCGGTCGGCCTGCTCAGCCTGGCGACGCAAATCTTCGCCACCGGCCAGGTGCTCAAGCGATTCGGCACCGGCGTCGCGGCCGGGGCGCTGCCGGGCGTCTACGTCATTGGCTTCGCCGCGCTGTTCCTGGCGCCGACGCTGGCCGTCGTGGTGACGCTGCAAGTGGTGCAGCGCTGGATGAACTTCGCCATCGCCAATCCGGCGCGCCAGGTGTTCTTCACCGTGCTGGCCCGCGAAGAGAAATACAAGGCCAAGAACCTGATCGACGTGGTGATCTATCGCGGCTCCGACGCATTATATGGCTGGGTCTTCGACAGCCTGCAGGCGCTGGGACTGAAGCTGGGCGCGATCGCGCTCGTTATGTTGCCGGTCGCGGCGGGCTGGCTCATTCTGTCCGCCGCTTTGGGACGCACTCAGGAACGCCGCGCCGCGCTCATGGACGCGGCCGCGGTGCAGGGAGAACAGGCATGACAATCCGCATGACGCGACGTGAATTCGCCATAGCAACCGGCGCGGCGGTGCTGGCGCCGCCGGCGTTGGCGCAGAGCGACGCACTGCTGATGCGCGCTATTCCGAGTAGCGGCGAGCGCCTGCCGGCGGTCGGCCTTGGCACCGCGCAAGTGTTCAACACCAACGACGAGGCGACGCGGCAGAAGGCGGCCGCGGTGCTGCAGGCGCTGATTGCCGGCGGCGGGCGGCTGGTCGATACCTCATCGGTCTATGGCGATGCCGAGGCCGTGCTCGGCGACGTCATGGCGCCGGCCGGTCTGCGCGACAAGCTCTTCATCGCGACCAAGCTCGAGGGGCCCGATGCTGCGGAGCTCAAGCGCTCGCTGGCCCGGTTGAAAACGGAAAAGCTCGACCTGCTGCAGTTTCACAACGTGCGCGATCCGCAGCAATCGCTGGCGCAGTTCAAGGATTGGAAGGCGCAAGGCGTCACCCGCTATATCGGCATCACCTCGACGCGGCACGCCGACTTTGCCGCGATCGAATCCGTGCTGGCGCGGGAAAAACCGGATTTCGTGCAGATCGACTATTCGATCGACGACCGCGAGGCCGAAAAACGCATCCTGCCGCTCGCCGCCGAGGTCAAGGCTGGCGTGCTGACCGCGCTGCCGTTCGGCCGTGCCCGGCTGTTCCGCGCCGTGAAGGGCGTGGCGATCCCGGACTGGGCGCGGGGATTCGCCGAGAGCTGGGGGCAGTTTTTCCTCAAATACCTGTTGGCTGACCCGCGGGTCACCGCGGTCATCCCGGGAACCGCCGATCCGGCGCACATGGCCGACAATCTCGGCGCCATGCGCGGACCGCTGCCCGATCCCGACCAGCGCCGGCAAATGGTGGCCTTTATCGAGGCGCTGTAGCCGAATTCTCGGTGTGCAAGCGCGCCATCGGGCGAGAAAGCTTACAGCCCGTTTCCGGCCCTGAGCGGAATAGGGGAATTGCTGGACGGCCTGCTTGGCTGCAATGGCCCGTCGAGTTCCGCACGACCCGAAGCAAGCGCCGCCATCCGGGCGCGATAGTGATCGAGCACGAACAGCCGGATGGTCGAGGACAGGTTGCCATGGCTGCGCCGCGTGTCGACCTCGCCGACGAGATTGGACAACGTTGCCCTTTGTTCTCGCGCGATTTCCTTAAGCCCGTTCCAGAATTCATCCTCGAGGCTGACGCTGGTCTTGTGGCCGGCGATCACGATGGACCGCTTGACGATCGCAGATTGCATTTCACTTCCTCCGCTAAGGCAATGCGTACGCCGCAAGCTGACAATAGGTTCAGCAACCATCGCCTGCTCGGACCCACGTCGCGTGTGGACTTCTAACGCGGTTGCACCAACTCTTTGACGCGACGCCGGACCGCACGTGTGTTCCACACACCTGTGGTGGCCCACCAATACCGATTTCAAATCATTGCCACACCCACGGCCGCTGTGTTGTGCAAAGTTGCACAGCCGGCGTCGGATAATTCCCGGTAGTATTACTCTATGGTATCGATGGTGTCGGAGCGGCTAGCATCGCGGCGCGCTCGGCGCCGGCCCTGCCGCGATACCACCCGGTCTTCACGGGCGCGAAGCCCCCGCGCGCCGGTCGGCTGGTCGTGCAACACGACGTTCAGCAATGAACTATGGACGTGAATTTCGCCGTCGTATTCGATGAATCCCATTCTGCGAAACTTGTTCATGAAATGGCTCACGCGCCCGCGGGTCGTGCCGATCATCTTCGCCAATGTCTGTTGGTCGATCTTCGGTATGACATGCTCTTCTCCTACTTCTTTCCCGTAGTTGGCCAACAGCAAAAGCGCGCGTGCCAGCCGCTTCTCGCTCGAATTGAACAAATGATTGATCAGATCGTCGTTCAGACGCACGTTCTGATTCAAAAGGTACGCCAGGAGAAAGTCGCAAAAAGCATGGTTGTCGTGCATGGCGCGGACGACGCTGGCCTTTTCCAGCCGCACCATGACGCAATCAGTCATGGTCGTGGCCGTGGAAATGCGCAGCGGCTGGACGGCCAAGCAGCCCTCGCCGCATAAATCACCGGTTTCAAGGACTGCGATGACCGCTTCCTTGCCTTGTTCGGAGACGACCGAGAGCTTCACTTTGCCTTGCCGGATGTAAAAAACGCAATCCGCGGCATCGCCTTGCGCAAAGGCGATGGAATTCGCTGGATATTTGGTTATGGTCACGCCGCCGTAAATCGCGGCAAAAGCCTTGGCATCGAAAGGCAGCATTTCATTACCTGCCACGCTGCCCCCGCGACTCCAAATTTATGTAATTGTCCCACATTGCGAAATTGCGTTTTGTCACACTGCTATTTGTGACAATGAGGCGTTTTGTCAAAGGTCTTTGCGCAACCGTAGTCATTCTGTCCAACCCAAGAAATGGCGGCGGAAGAGCGCTTGTCCAATATCCGAGCATGGCCTCTTTCATACTTGCAGCGTATAATTGCAATTGCTGGCGCAGTGGCCGCCGCCAACGACAAGAAAGGAGATGCCGCGCGGGCCTCCTCGAGCATCAGCTGTCGAGGATTTCAGCGATTTCCCGGGCAGGCTTACCGCGGGCCACCCACTTTAATACCTCACACTCGCGCGCGGCGAGGGAATGCGGCGTCTTACGTGCCCTGCGTGAGCGCCCGATCAAACGCATGCCAGGCGAAGTCCTGTTCACCCGCAGAAGGGTGATTCAGTCGCGCCGAGTCGATTGTTCTATTTGATAGAGGCTCAAGCGCCGGCCCGCGCCGCGGGGTCGCAGGCGATGTTTTCCCTCTTGTTGCTATAAACCGCGGTTGCGCGAGATTTTTGATCCAGATCAAGATATGAAGGAAAATCTCACCGGTGGTCGGTTGATGTTAGTCTGCGCGGAGACGGGAAAAGCGATTCATTCCGGCGTCGCCTACACGCAAGATGATCTGGAGCGGGCGAAACCGGTCAAACTGTTGCAGTTGCCGCCATTGCGGCAAGTTGCACATATTTAAGTTTGCCGACGCGCGCCTGAAGCCTACCCGGCATTGATACCGACATTGCTGTCAGCCGAAGCGGCAGCCATTCACGACTAACCGCCGCCGGCAGCGACGATTCACAATAACGAGCCGCCTAAGAGGGCAATGCGACTTTGCGCGCCGACGCCTGAATGCGGTATATGAATGCCGTGTGCAGAAGATTAAGCTCGACGTTCGAGATCAGGCTAGGAGTCGTCATGAATAGCATGCCCAACCCGCGGCTCAACGACCCGGCGCCGCCCGCCAATCCTCGGTCACTGTATTTCTCGGAGGAGCACGAGCTGCTTCGCGCCCAGGTGCGCCGTTTCGTCGAAACCGAGATCAAGCCGAATGCGCAAGCCTGGGAAGAGCAGGGGTTTGTGCCGCGCGAGGTATTGCGCCGCATGGGCAGCCTCGGATTTTTCGGCATCCGTTATCCGGCCCGCTATGGCGGATCGGAGATGGATACGCTGGCAACCGTTGTATTCGCCGAGGAACTCGGCCGCTCGACCTTCAGCGGCGTGGCGACCACGGCTCTCGTCCACTCCGAGATGGCTTCCATCCACGTCTTCCGCTCCGGCAGCGAGGCGCAAAAGGACAAATGGATGCCGCGCATCATTGCCGGCGAGGTCATCACCGCCGTCGCCGTCACCGAGCCGGATGCCGGCTCCGACGTGAAGGGCATCCGCACCGTCGCGCGGCGCGATGACGATTTCTATGTCATCGACGGCACGAAAATGTTCATCACCAACGGCGTCTACGGCGATCTCTATTGCGTCGCGGCGAAGACGGATCGCTCCGGCCCGCCGAGCCAGTCGATCACCATGTTCCTGGTGGAGAAAGGCACGCCCGGCCTGACCGTCAGCCGCACGCTCGACAAGCACGGCTGGAGATCGTCCGACACCGCCGAGCTGCGTTTCGAAGGGTGCCGCATTCCCGTCGAGAACCGGCTCGGCGACGAAGGGCGCGGGTTCTACGCCATCATGAAGAATTTTCAGAACGAGCGAACCACGATCGGCGCGGTGGCGATGGGCGAAGCGCAGGCCGCGCTCGAACTCACGCTCGATTATGTGCGCACCCGCAAGGCGTTCGGCGCTCCGCTGTGGCAGCGGGAGACGATCCGGCAGCGTCTGGCGATGCTCGCCACAAAGGTCGAGGCCGGCCGGCAGCTCGTCTATCACACGGCGTGGCTCGACACGCAGGGCGTCGACGCCACCAAGGAAGTGTCGATGGTCAAGGCCTTTTGCGGCGAGCTGGTCAACGAGGTCATGTACAACTGCGTGCAGTTTCACGGCGGCATGGGCTTCATGCGCGGCAGCACCATCGAGCGCATGGCGCGCGACGCGCGCGTGCAGAATATCGGCGGCGGCGCCACCGAGGTCATGCTCGAAGAGGTGGCGAAACGGCTCTAATGTCGCGGTTCAGAAGTCCGCATCATTTTTGCCGCGAACTCGTCATGCGTACTTCTGAACCAAAGCCACACTAGATCAATACGTTGCTAGTGTCCTTCGATTCCCAAGTTCGCAAACGAGGGTGCCGCACAATGATGCGAACTTCGGAATCGGGACACTAGGTCAAACGCGCCGGCGCGGCCTTGGCAAGGATGTCGGGTCTGCTAGTCTGCCGCCGATAGATTCTCGCAAATCGACAAAGAGGGACCGCTATGCGACGCATGTTGACTATTGCCGCTATGTTTGCGCTGGCCTTGCCAAGCCTTGCCGCGGCTGAGGAGCCTCATCATCCGCCTGGGAAACCCGGCGGCGCAAAGCCGGCCCCGCACGGACCGATCGGGGCGCCGCATCCTGGCGGTCCGCACGGGCCACCGCCCGGCCCGCACGGCGGCCCGGTGGCGGGTCCGCACGGCGGCCCGTTGACCTTCCGCGGCCACGAGATCCATCGGGCGCATCTCGCGCCGTTCGCTTATCCGCCCGGCTATCGCTACCAGCGTTGGGCTGCCGGCATGGCGCTGCCGCCGCTGTTTTTGGTGCCGGCTTATTTCTATGCCGATTGGGCGGCGCTCGGCTTGGTGGCGCCCGAAGCAGGCTTCCAATGGGTGCGCTATGGACCGGACCTGCTGTTGGTCAACGTGACGACCGGCCAAGTCGTCGATGCGGTTTACGGCGTGTTCTATTAGAAATCGATTGGTGGCGGACTTAGGCCGCCGCTCGGCCTCAGCCCGCCGCCGCAGCACAGCGCAAGCCGGAGGTTTCCGGCTTGCGCCACCGGTCAGCGTGCCCGACATGGTCGGCGGCTCGCGGCTTGGTCGTAACGATCGCCGACCGGCTCACTTCACCCCGTACTTCGCCCACTGCTCGGCGACATTGGCACGGATCACCTTCGCCGCCGTCATGTCAGCCTCGGCGCCGGTAGTATCGCCCTTCTTCTGCTTGACCACGCCGCGGCCGTAGAGCGAGCCCGCCAGCTTCGGGTTGAGCTTGAGCGCGCCGTCGTAATCGGCCAGCGCTTTGTCGAGATCGCCAAGTTTGAGGTAGACCAGCGCCCGGCTGTCGATCGTGTTGGCATCGTCGGGCCGCAGCCGCAGCGATTCGCTGCAGTCCGTCAGCGCCGGTTGCAGCTGGTCGATGAGGGCGCGGTCCCAGCACCGGTAGTTCCACAAATTGGCATTGGTCGGTTGCAGGCGGATGAGTTGATCGAATCCTTCGATCGCTTGCGCGTATTGACCCTTGTTCTCGTAGGCGATGGAGCGGTTGTTGAAGGCCGCGCTGTAAGACGGATCGATGCGGATGGCCTCGTTATAGTCGGCGATGGCGCGGTCGTAGTCCTGCTTCTTGGCGTAGGTATAACCGCGGTCGTTGTAGGCGATGGCATATTTCGGATCGACGCGCATCGCGTCACTGTAGTCGGCGATGGCGCGATCATTGTCGCCCTTGGCGGCGTAGGCGTCACCGCGGTTGTCGTAGGCGACCGCATATTGCGGATCGAGCGCGAGCGCCTGATTGTAGTCGGCAATGGCGCGGTCGTAGTCGCTCTTTCGGGCATAGGCGAGGCCGCGGTTGTTGAAAGCGGTCGCGTATTTGGGATCGATCCGCATCGCCTCACTGTAGTCGGCGATGGCGCGGTCGTAGTCTTTCTTGTCGAAATAGGCGTTTGCCCGACCGTTATAGGGAAGGGCGCTCCTCGGATCGAGCTGGATCGCGTCGTTGTAGTCCGGCAATGCGCGGTCGATATCGCCCTTGGATCGGTAGGCGTTGCCGCGACCGTTGTGCGGACTCGCGTATTTGGGATCGAGGCGGACGGATTCGGTATAGTCGGCAATGGCCCGGTCGTAGTCCTTCTTGGCCTGATAGGCGTTGCCGCGGCCGTTATAGGCGAGCGCATAGCTGCGATCGAGGCGGATCGCCTCGCTGTATTCGCCGATGGCGCGGTCGTAGTCCTTCTTGCCTTGATAGGCGTTGCCGCGGCCGTTGTAGGGCGAGGCGTATTTGGGATCGAGCCGGATCGCCTCGTTGTATTCGGCGATGGCGCGGTCGTAGTCCTTCTTGTCCTCGTAGACGTTGCCGCGGCCGTTATAGGGGTAGGTGTATTTGGGATCGAGGCGGATCGCCTGGTTATAGTCGGCGAGCGCGTTGTCATTGTCGTTCTTGGCGCGGTAGCCGTTGCCGCGGTTGTTAAAGGCGATCGAGAGGTTTTTCTTGGTCTCCTTGCCGGACTGGATGACGGTGGTGCAGCCGCTGACCTGCAGATCGGGCGAGGCTTTCTCCTTGTTTACGCACCAGGTCCATGCCTGCGAGAGCTGCGCGCTCGCGCTGCCGGCGGTAAAAATGCCGGCAGCGACGGCAGCCGCCACGGCGGCCACGCGACGGATTGCAATTCTGCGTAAAGTCGTGGCCATGTCACCGTCCCCGCGTTGCGGCCTTCCCGGCGCAGGCTAGCACGAGACCGGAGCGGAAAGCCCGGCCTTAACACGGCCCTCGGTCGCTGCCCTCGATCGGCTGATAAGCGTTGCAGACAGACTCGCCCGCGTCGCACTGATTCACCTCAGCCTGCCGCCTGCGCCCGCTTCGGAAACAGCTGCGGCCGCAGCTTCGGATGGCACGCCATCATCTTCGGCGCATAAGCCGTGTCGGCCCCGAGTTCCTCGGCGGCGTGCCAGGCCCAGCGCGGATCCCACATGGCGCCGCGCGCCAGGCAGATCAGGTCGCTGTTGCCGGACGCCACGATGTCTTCGGCCTGCCGGTAGCCAGCGATCAAGCCGACGGTCATGGTGGTGATGCCGCTCTCGCGCTTGACCTTCTCGGCGAACTGCACCTGATAGCCCGGGGCCAGTGGGATCTTCTGACGCGGATCGAGGCCGCCGCTGGAAACGTCCATATAGTCCATGCCGCGCTGCTTCAGCTCTTTGGCCAACAGGACGGTTTCTTCCGGCGTCCAGCCGCCGTCGATCCAGTCGGTGGCGGAGACACGCATGCCGAGCGGTTTGTGTTCCGGCCAGACGGCGCGCACCGCCTCGAACATCTCGATTGCAAAGCGCATGCGATTTTCGGTCGAGCCGCCATATTCGTCGGTGCGCCGATTCGAGAGCGGCGAAAGGAATTGATGGGCAAGATAACCGTGAGCGCCGTGCAGCTCGATCACGTCGTAGCCGATGCGATCGACCCGCTTAGCGGCGGCGGCGAACTCGCCGAGGCAACGCTTGATGTCGTCTTTGGTCATGGCGTGCGGCACCGGCCAGCCGGTGTCGTAAGGGATGGCCGACGGCGCCTCCGGCGTCCAGCCGCCCTCCTCTTTGGTCAGTATCGGCTTGCCGCCCGCCGCCGGGGGCGTCGTCGGACCTTTGCGTCCGGCATGTGCAAGCTGCACGCCGAGTTTGGCGACGCCGTAGGTGCGGCAGAAATCGTGTACGCGTTTGAGCGCCGCCTCGTTATCGTCGGAATACATGCCGGCGCATTTCGGCGAAATTCGCCCGATCGCAGTGACATTGGTCATCTCGCACATCACCAGTCCGGCGCAACCGAGCGAGAAGCTGCCGAGATGCATCAGGTGCCACTCGTTCGCCGATCCGTCGTTGGAGTTGTACTGGCACATCGGCGAGACGACGATGCGATTGGGCAGTGTGAGCCCGCGTAGCGCAATGGGCGAAAACAAGACGCTAGCCATTTTTGAGGTCCTTTCGGTGTCGAGATTGCGGAGGGCAAGCCAAGCTATCAGTGCGGGAGCGCCGCCGCCGTTTTAGCGGAAGCGCGCCAGGTAGTACGCGAGATCGAGAATTTGCGCGTCGGTGATCGGGGCGAGCACCTCGGCCATAACGCCATCGTAACCTTGGCGGGTATTGCTCTTATAGTCGCGCAACGTCTTGACCAGATAATCTTCGCGCTGGTCGGCGATGCGCGGTATATTTTCGCGGCCGGTCAAATCCAGATTGTGGCAAGTGTTGCAGCGGTGTTGCCCGATCAACGCGCGCCCGTTCTGCAGCCGGGCGGCGTCCGGCACATCCGTCGGCGGTTGCGGCGGCGGCGGCGGCAGCTTGGCGATCGCATCGGCGAATGCGCGCAGATCCTCGTCGGTGAAGTCGAGGGTCATGTCGTTCATGATCTCGGCGACGCGTTGTTTTTCCCGAAACAGATAAAGCTGGATCAACAGATAGGGCGCCGGCTGGCCGCCGAGCGAAGGAACTTCCACAGTTTCCGATCGGCCATTCGCGCCGTGGCAGGCGAGGCACGGCACCATGCGCTCGGCCAAGGCAGCGGCGAAAAGCGGCTGGCCGGCGGCGCCGATCAACGCCATCACTGCGGCAAGCCGTGGCAGCAATTTCATGGTTCGGGGCATCGTCATCGGGAAAAGATGCAGCGAACGACGAAGCGTTCGCCGCATACTCCGGTCAGCGGCCGGCGCTGTGAGCCTTGCCGTAGGTGATGCGATAAACCGCGCCGTTCCAATCGTCGGAAACCAGCATCGAGCCGTCATGCATGATCTCCACGTCCACCGGGCGGCCGATGTAATTGTTGTTCTCGATGAACCCGGTGAGGAACGGCTCCGAAGATTTCACCGTGCCGTCTTTGTTGAGATAGACGACCAGGATGTCGCCGCCGAACTTCTTGGTACGGTTCCACGAGCCGTGGCGCGCGAGGAAGATGGCGTTATTGTACTTCTTCGGAAACATGCTGCCGGTATAGAAGCGCAGCCCGAGGCCGGCCGAGTGCGCGCCGGTCAGCAGGATCGGCGGCACAAACTCGCTGCAGCTGTGGCCCCAGCCGAATTCCGGATCAGGCAGATTGCCCTGGTAGCAGTACGGCGCGCCGAAGTCCTCGCCCAGCTTGGTGACGCGGTTGAGTTCGTCTTCCGGCATGTCCTCCGAGACCCAGTCGCGGCCGTTGTCGGAGAAGTAGAGCTGCTTGTTGACCGGATTCCAGTCGAAGCCGACCGAATTGCGCACGCCAAGCGCCACCGTTTCCCTGCCGGTGCCGTCGAGATTGATGCGGCGGATCTGGCCATGATCGACGTCATGCAGCACGTTGTTGCCCGGCTGGCCGACCGGAATGTAGAGCTTGTTGTCGGGACCGATGCCGATGAACTTCCAGCCGTGCGCCTCGTCCTTCGGCAGATCGGTGTAGATCACCGTCGGCTTCGGCGGATTGTCGAGATTGGCCTCGACATTGTCGATCTTGGAAATCTGCGACACCTCGGCGATGTAGAGGGTGCCGTCGTGATAGGCGAGGCCGTTCGGGCGATGCAGGTCGGAGGCGACCGTCTTGAGCTCGGTCTTGCCGTCCTGCTTGACGACGGCGGTGACCTTATTGCCGAAGCGCGTGCCGACGAACACGGTGCCCTTGTCGCCGACCCGCAGCGAGCGCGCATTGGCGATGCCGCTGGCATAGACCTCGATATGAAAGCCGGCCGGCAGCTTGATCTTGGCGGTCGGCAGCTTGTCGGGCGGCGCCGGCAGCGGTGGGGGCGCGACCGGCGCGAGCTTGGCGGCGGCCGTGTTGCCTTCGGGTCGGCCGATCAACGGCGAGCCGGGCGGCAGCGCGGGCGCGGCAGCCGGCGTAGCGGCCGGGGCAGCAGCGGCGGGAGCTGAAGCAGGCGGTTGCTGGGCGAAGACCGGGGCCGCGGACAGGAATCCGGCGATGGTGCCGGCAAACAGCATGCTGCGCCGGGCGGTTACACACGCAATCATCGGAAGTCCTCCCTGATGTGAACGCGCTTGTCTCTATAGCCGGTACGCGAACTCCGGACCCGTAGCGCGCCTCGATGGTAGCAAGTCTCCACCATTTGCCGCCCGGGCTGCAATCGGAGTCTATTCTCTAGCGCATGAAGCTGTAGCGGAATCGCTCGCCGTCCGCCTCGACCAAGCCGGCTGTCGGGTGCGGAAAATGGATCGGCAGCACGACGACGCCGGTGCCGGCGATGTCGCTCAGGAAGCGCCGGCGCGACCGCGCCGCCTGCTGCGGGTCCCAGTCGAAAATCGTCGACCAATCCGGCTCGCGGCACTGCAAGGCGTGATGCATGAGGTCGCCGATGACGACGGCGTGCTGTCCGCCCGAGCGGATATTGACGCAGCAATGGCACGGCGAATGACCCGGCGTCGGCGTCAGCCACATCGTATCGTCGAGCGCAAAGTCATCGTCGACCAGCAGCGCCTGGCCGGCTGCCACCACCGGCTCGCAGTTGAAGCGCCACACATTGCCGCCGCCGCCGGGCCGGTTCTCGCCGCGCTTGGTCGACTCCTCCCATGCGGCGTATTCGCGTTTGTGGAACACGTATTTCGCCTTCGGGAAGGTCGGCACCCAGCGGCCGTTGCGCAGCACGGTGTTCCAGCCGCTATGGTCGATGTGCAGGTGGGTGCAAAACACGTAGTCGATGTCGTCGAACCGCAGACCGGCGGCGGCGAAGCCGTCGAGCCACGGCTGCTTGGGAAAGTCGAATGGCGGCGGATAGCCCTTGTCTTCGCCGGTGCAGGTGTCGACCAGGATGATGTGCTTGGGCGTCCGCACCACGAAGGTCTGATAGGGGATCACCATGCGTCCCGAGGCCGGGTCGAATACTGCCGGATCGAGCTCGGCGAGATGGCGCCGGCCGATGTCGGCGTCATAGGCGGGGAACATGTCCTCCGGCCGCCGCCACGGCCCGTCGCGCTCGATGATGCTGGTAATGGTGACGTCGCCGATCTTGAGCGTCCGCATGCTGTTCCCGTTCGGATGCGTGGTCGCTTGTGTCTTTTGGCTGACCCCGCGGGCGGTAAGGTAAACGACGAAAGCCGCATTTACTATCCGATCAAATGTTGCGACGCGCCGCGTCGATAGAAATATACAAAATATCCCGAAGCTGTATGGCTTTTGCTGCGTGCTTTCAGCTTCCCGGACCGACCGTTTGATTCGCATCTTTCCCGGCTGGCGCCGTCCACAACGCGGCGCCTCCACATCCTGCGAGCTAGGGTCGGGAGCGACCGGCCGACGCGCGACATCGGTTGCCGCGGATCATGGAGCGCGCGGAGCGCGTGAGCGCGCAGCGATCTGAAAGAGTCCGCAGCCGTCGAGGATACAGGAGCGTAACATGAGCGTGCTGACCGCAGCAGTCGACGTCGCACCGCGAGCGTCCGGCGGCAAGCAACGGTCGATGGCCTCGGTGGTGTTCGCCGGATCGATCGGCACCGTCATCGAATGGTACGACTTTCTGATCTACGGCACCGCGGCGGCCTTGGTCTTCAACAGCTTATTCTTCCCGAACGTCGACCCGTTGACCGGCACGCTGGCGGCGCTCAGCGCCTACGCGGCCGGCTTTTTCGCCCGCCCGGTCGGCGGCATCTTGTTCGGCCATTTCGGCGACCGCATCGGCCGCAAGACGATGCTGATGATCACCATGGCGGTGATGGGGCTCGGTACGTTCTGCGTCGGATTGCTGCCGACCTATCATCAGATCGGCATCTGGGCGCCGATCCTGCTCATTACGCTGCGCATCGTCCAGGGCATCGGCCTCGGCGGCGAGTGGGGCGGCGCGTCGCTGGTCGTGCTCGAGCACGCGCCGGCGGCTCGACGCGGGTTTTACGGCAGCTTGGTGCAGGTCGGCTTCCCGCTCGGCATGCTGACGTCGACCGGCGCCTTCGCGCTGGCGGCGACGCTGCCGCAAGCCTCGTTTATGACCTGGGGCTGGCGCGTGCCGTTCCTGCTCAGCATCGCGCTTCTTGGCGTCGGCTGGTTCGTGCGCCGGCGCGTTGCGGAAACCCCGGTGTTCGAGGACATCAAGCGGCGCGGCGACATCGCGCCGAGCCCGTTCCTCGAAACCATCCTGCGCAATCCGCGCAGCTTCCTGGTCGCCATCGGCCTGAAGATCTCCGAGGTGTCGTGGGTCTATATCCTCACCATCTTTGCCGTGGTGTACGCCACGACCAAGCTTGGAGTCTCCAAGCAGCTGATGCTGGATGCGATCATCGTCGCCGCGCTCGTCGCCGTGGCGGCCATCCCGCTTTTCGGCTGGCTGAGCGACATCTTCGGTCGGCGGGCGCTATATTTCGCCGGCACGCTGTTCACGATGGGCTTCGCCTTCCCGCTGTTCTGGCTGCTCGACAGCAAAAATCCCACCATCATCATCCTGACGATGACGGTGGCGCTCAGCCTCGGTCAAGGCACCATGTTCGGGTTGCAGTCGACCTACTTTCCCGAGCTGTTCGGCACGCGCGTGCGCTACACCGGCGCCTCGCTCGGGTTCCAGCTTGCGGCCGCCATCGGCGGCGGGCTGACGCCGCTGTTCGCCACGTCGCTGGCGAACTACACCGGCGGCACCGCCGGCGTCTCGCTGATGCTGATCCTCTTGGCGGCGATCACCTTCATTGCGGCGTTGTGCGCGCCGGAAACAAAAGGCCGATCGTTGCACCGCTGACGGTAACGGACGGCCGCGCAGCGCGACCTCGATTATGAATAGCATTCAAATGCCGCCTTCAGCATTCGTACATCCGGCATGTGGTGTTTTTGCCTGCGGGTGGCGGCAAGATCGCAGAAGGACAAGGCAAATGCACGGAATAATCCTGTCGGTAGCATCAGCTGCTGCACTATTGTCGTTCGCAAGTTTCGATGCACAGGCTGCGGGAGGTTGCGGTCCCGGTGCGCATCCCGACCGGTTCGGCGTTTGCCGGCCGAACGTCGTGGTTGTCGCGCCGGCCCCGGTGGTGGTTGCGCCCGTGGTCTGCGGGCCTGGACTTCGCTGGCACCCCCGTCGGCACCGCTGCTGGGCCTGGTGACGCCGCCGTAATCCTCCAAGTCTCTGGCCGCCCGCGCATCGGACGGCCAGCTTGCGGGATGTCGCGCGAAACGCAGCCAAAAATTCTCAGTGACCTCGATACGCCGCTTTGATCAGCGGCGATTGTTTGGTCATCGCGCAGGCGGGCGGGGTCCCACGGGACCCCGGCGCTTACTTCGTGTCCGGCGTCCGCGCCGAGTTTGCAGCCAGCACGTTAGCCGGCGGCTTCTGAATCGCGTTCATCTCGGGCTCTTGGCCAATGCCCCAGCCGGTAGCCACCAGACAAAAGGCGAACACCGCGCCCGTCACGACGAACAGCGCGCCGGCGACCCATTCCACAACGTCATGGCGGCGCCCGGCGGGTTCGTGCACCATTGGACGTGCGGGCGCATCGTTCGCGTCACGGCGGAGGATATCGTCAGGCTCGCGATAAACCGGCATGGCAGCCTCCAATGGTCGCCTCATCTCGCAGGACAACTTGTAAGCTGTGCGGCGGTTCCGTGATTCCTCTGGACATTGAGCCACGGGTTCGGTGTGGTCTATCGCTTTACACGCTCGCGATTTCATCATCATGTCTTTGTCTTAGTAACGCTTCGCCGTCGCCGCTCCATGCGATGTTTCCAGCTTGATCAAATGATTGACGGCTGCTCCGCACTCCTCGTTTCCGAGACGCAAACCTAGGCCGAGCCATGACATACCAGTCCGACAATCCGAATCCGAAACCGGGTTCAAGCGGTTTCGGGATTGGCTGTCTCGCCGCTCTTTTGGTCGCTGTCGCAATTCCGCTGACGGTATTTTGCGCCATTCTCATTGGAAACAGCAGAAACCCGCAATGCGGGACACCCGCCGACGCGGGCGGCTGCGAAATGGGCCTGGCTTCGGGGACGATCACCGCGGTCGTCCTTGGCCTCGCGGGTCTTGTTGTGTTGGTGCTTGCTGTCGTGGTGAGCCGAACGAAGCGGAAGCCGGAATGATTCGGCTTTCGGCCCATGGCATCGTCGCGGCGGCTTAGCCGGCACGTTCTTCTGGGTCGATCCCAAGGAGGAGCTCGCTGTGGTGTTCATATCGCAGGGGCCGTTCGCCATGCGCGTTGCCTACCGCCGGCTGGTGAAGCAGTTGGTCTATGCCGCGATCGTCGATTGAGCACGGCGCGCTAACACGGCCTCGATGAACTGGGCCATGGAACACGCCGGTATACCCCGGGGACCACGATAACCGGCGTCGAATACCTTCTGGTATTCGTCGATCGCAGCTTCGCTACCGGACCAACAGCGACGGAAAGAACGCTTCTATCGTCGCGGCATCATTCATAGACCCGGCAGCAGGCAAAAATGCCGTGGTTTCGAACAGATAGCCGCAGTTTGTGCAGGACCAAGAATGGAGGACGTGATGCTCGTCCTCGTATTCCGACCATTCAGGGGCAATCAGTAGATCACCGCATTGGGCGCAGTTCATTCCGAAGACGGAATGATAATCGGATCGCACTATCAACATGATAACCTGCCGCATTTCGTTTCGACGTAGCGCGAAGAGGACAGAATATGGCAAGCTCTTTCCGACGCGAGTCGCCTTGATCTAAATCAAGAAGGTGAGCCCGTTCGGCGTTCAGCGGCCAAGCTGCTTACCAAGGACGAGGCCCGCCGCATGGCGCGAACTTCGCCAAGCTGCCGGAGTTGTTGCGCCGACCGACGCCATCCAAATAAGCCCCCGAGCCATCGCGCTGCGACGCATCGACATGTCCGGAGTCGGGGCTAAAGCGGAAGCACCGGGAGCGCGCTCGAAATGACGCTGATGACCCTGGCTGTGTAAAAACTCTACGCGGTATAACCGTACCCGGAATTTTGGGCCCTGTGGTCATGCGGAGAGCAAAAAAACATAAAAATCTGTCTTCCGCTCGGCATGACGACCAAATCGGATGCCAAGACCCAACTCGGACATGGCCAATCGTTGCCGTTGACAGTATTCCGCGGACAATCTCTCCTTTTGATCGGCAGTAGTCCAAAAGGAACCTGTCACGTGGAAAATGCCGGAGTATGATGTAGGTTGGCTCTCACAACCAGGAGAGGTCGTCAGTGGAAACAAAGAACAGAGCCAACGAGCATGCGCTGGGCCTTGATGGTGTCGCGTTCGCGAAGTTGCTAGCGCTCCTTCCGCTAGCGAATTACCGCGCCGGCGAAACCGTCTTGACTGCCGGGTCAAAATCTGGGCGCCTACTGATCCTCAAAAGCGGCGCGGTTGTAATTCTTAAGGACTCCATCGAGATTGCAAGGGTCGAGGAACCTGGCGCTGTTTTCGGTGAACTCTCCGCGTTACTAGATCAGCCGCATACGGCGGACGTTCGAGCCTTGGAGGACTCACAGTTTCATGTCGCCGATGCAGCGCTGCTCTGGAACAGCCCAGTTGCCTTGCTTCACGTCGCGAGGATTTTGGCCCGGCGTCTTGTCGCCGCCAACAATTGTTTTGTTGAGCTGAAGAATCAACTTCAAGCCGGTCAGTCACCCAGCGCTCTCAGCAAAATGCTTGGAAAGATCGAAGAAGTACTCAGGGTCGGCGGTACCAGTTTCGAGACCTGACGTTATTGACGTCGGTATTTTGTGCACCTTTTGGCCCTTAGCGGACATTCCACGACGGCGGTACGATATCCGCTTCTTGGGGCAAAGCGGACCTTGACTCGGGTTACTTTTCCAGCCGCGCCACGATCTCGACATGAGCGGCGTAGCGGAATTGATCGACCGGGGTGATTTCAATCAGCCGATAGCCGCCGCGGACCAGCTCGCTCAAGTCGCGCGCTAACGTTCCCGGATTGCACGACACCGCGACAATGAGGGGCACGCCGCTTGATGCGAGCTCGCGGGCCTGCGCTTGCGCGCCCTGCCGCGGCGGATCGAAGACGACGGCTTCGAAGTTTTTCAGCTCCGCCGCGATAAGCGGACGGCGGAACAGATCGCGCGCCTCGACGTCGAGCGGCTTGAGACCGGCGGTCGAGGCGGCGGCGCGCTTGAGCGCGGCGAGCGCGTCGTTGTCGTCATCGACCGCGACAACCCGCGCGCGCTCGGCGAGCCGCAGCGCGAACGGGCCGATGCCGGAGAAGAGGTCGGCGACGCGCCCGGCGCCGGAGCAGGCGGTGACGACAAGCCGCGCCAGCGCCGCCTCGCCTGCGGCCGTGGCCTGCAGAAACGCGGCGGGCGGCAAGGGCACGGTCGCCCTGCCCATGCGCAATGTCGGCGCGCGCGTAAGCGCGATCAGTTCGCCGTGGCGGGTCAGCCGCGCGAGATCAGGCGTTGCGGCGACGCGCGCCAGCGCCGTTATCAACGGCGCTGTCAGCGGGCCTGAACCGCGGACGTCGATGTCGAGGCCGGCATCGGTCGCGGTGACATGGATGTCGAGCGGCTTGTCCGCCGGATCGAGCACCTCGGCAATGGCCCAGGCGGCGTCGATGGCGCCGCCGAGATTTGGCGCCAGGATCGGACAGCGGTCGATCGCGACCAGATGATGGGCGCGTGCCGCCGAGAAGCCGACTTCGAGCACTCCATGCGTGCCGCGCCGGGCATGAAACACCGCTCGGCGGCGGCCGTCGCCGTGCGCGTCCATAAGGTCGGCGACCGGCGTGTCGAGCCCGGCCTGGCGCAGCGCCTCGACCACCAGATCCCGCTTCCAGGCGCGATACCGCGCCGCGTCCCAGTGCTGCACGGCGCAGCCGCCGCAGACGCCGAAATGCGGACAGATCGGCGCGATGCGCTCGGGGCTCGGTATGCCGATGTGAAGAAGCCGCCGGCGGTCGGGATGGCCGGCGACCTCTTCGACCTCGACCGTTTCGCCGGGCAGCGCGCCGGGAATATAGATCGCGCCGTCCGGGCCATCGGCGACGCCGTCGCCGCGATGGCCGAGCCGATCGACCACGAGCCGCTCAACCACGCTCAGCCTCGAGCAAGAATTCGCGATTGCCGTCGCCGCCCAGGATCGGCGACGGCATGCGGCCGCCGACGCGCCAGCCTTGCGCCGTCAAAAACTCGGTGATGTCGGCGCAAACCGCTTCATGGATCGCCGCGTCGCGCACGATGCCTTTCTTGATGCCGCGGCGCTGCGCCTCGAATTGCGGCTTGATCAGCGCCACCAAGGTGGCGCGCGGCTTGAGCAGATGTCCAATCGCCGGCAGCACAAGTTTCAGCGAGATGAAGCTGACATCGACGGTCGCAAAATCCGGCCGCTCGGGAAATCGCGCAGCATCGAGTTTGCGTATGTCGGTTTTCTCCATCGCGACGATCTCGGGCCGGCCGCGCAGCGAAGCATGAAGCTGGCCGCTGCCGACGTCGATCGCGTAAACGCGTTGCGCGCCGCGGGCAACAAGCACCTGGGTAAAGCCGCCGGTCGAGGCGCCGACGTCGAGACAGACGCGGCCCGCGACATCGAGCTGAAAATGATCGAGCGCCGCCGCGAGCTTGACGCCGCCACGCGACACATAGGGATGCTCGGGTGCGGCTTCGATCGCGGCGGCCGACGAGATCGCGTCCGACGCCTTGCGCACCGGCGCCCCGTCGGCGGTCACCCGGCCGGCGGCGATGGCGGCTTGCGCCCGGGCGCGGCTTTCGAACAGGCCGCGCGCGACCAAAAGGCGATCGGCGCGTTGGCGGGCGGTCATGGCAATCATCCTCTCCCGCTTGGCGGGGGAGGATAGTTCATTACCTGACGAGCTTCACCGCCTCGCCGCGGATGTTTTGGCCGAGAGCCTCGAATGCCTTATGGACGATGCCTTTGGCATCGAGCCCGGCTTTGGCGTACATCGCGTTCGGCGAATCCTGGTCGAGGAAGATATCGGGCAGCACCATGCTGCGAACCTTGAGCCCGCGATCGAGCAGACCGTGCTCGGCGAGTGCTTGCAGCACGAACGAGCCGAACCCGCCGATCGAACCTTCCTCGACGGTCAACAGCACCTCGTGTTCGCGCGCGAGCCGCAACAAGAGATCGACATCCAGCGGCTTGGCGAAGCGCGCGTCGGCGACCGTGGTCGACAGGCCGTGCGCCGCCAATTCGTCCGCCGCCTTGAGGCATTCGCCGAGCCGGGCGCCGTAGGAGAACAGCGCGACCTTGGTGCCTTCGCGCAGAATGCGGCCCTTGCCGATCTCGAGCGGCCGGCCTTCTTCCGGCATCGGCACGCCGCGGCCTTCGCCGCGCGGATAGCGCAGCGCCGAAGGCCGATCGTCGATCGCCACGGCGGTAGACACCATGTGCACCAGCTCGGCTTCGTCAGCCGCCGCCATCAGCACGAAGCCCGGCAGGCAGCCGAGATAGGCGACATCGAAGGCGCCGGCATGCGTCGGCCCGTCGGCGCCGACCAGTCCGGCGCGGTCCATGGCAAAGCGCACCGGCAACCGCTGGATGGCGACGTCGTGCACGACCTGGTCATAGGCGCGCTGCAGGAACGTCGAGTAGATGGTCGCGAACGGCTTGAAGCCTTCGGTTGCCAGCCCGGCGGCAAAAGTGACGCCATGCTGCTCGGCGATGCCAACGTCGAAGGTGCGCTTGGGGAACTCTTTTTGGAACAGATCGACGCCGGTGCCCGAGGGCATCGCCGCGGTGATGGCGACGATCTTCGGATCCTTGCGCGCCTCCTTGATGAGGCTTTCCCCATAGACCTTCTGGTAGGCCGGCGCCGTCGGTTTCGATTTCACCTGCGCGCCGGTCGCGACGTCGAACTTCACCACGCCATGGTACTTGTCGGCGGATTGTTCCGCCGGCGCGTAGCCTTTGCCCTTCTTGGTGACGACGTGAACCAGGAACGGCCCGTTCTCAGCGTCGCGCACGTTTTTCAGAACCGGCAGCAGATGATCGATGTTGTGGCCGTCGATCGGCCCGACATAGAAGAAGCCGAGTTCGTCGAACAGCGTGCCGCCGGTGACGAGCCCGCGCGCATATTCCTCGATGGCGAGCGCGCGCTTCTCCAGCATCCTGCTCGGTAGCCGCTTGGCGATCTGGCGGACGATGTGGCGCAAACTCCGATAGCCGCGTCCGGAGACGCGGCGCGCGAGATAGGCCGACAGCGCGCCGACCGGCGGCGCAATCGACATGTCGTTGTCGTTGAGCACGACGATCAATCGGGAATTGATCGCGCCGGCATTGTTCATGGCCTCGTAGGCCATGCCCGCCGACATGGCGCCGTCGCCGATGACGGCGATGACGTTATTCTTCTTGCCGTCGAGATCGCGCGCCACCGCCATGCCGAGAGCGGCGGAAATCGAGGTCGAGGAGTGGGCGGCGCCGAACGGATCGTATTCGCTCTCGGCGCGCTTGGTAAAACCGGACAGGCCGCCGCCCTGCCGCAGCGTGCGGATGCGGTCGCGCCGGCCGGTGAGAATCTTGTGCGGATAGGCCTGATGGCCGACGTCCCAGACCAGGCGATCGCGCGGCGTATCGAACACGTAATGCAGCGCCACAGTCAGCTCGACCACGCCGAGACCGGCGCCGAGGTGACCGCCGGTGACCGAAACGGCGTCGATCGTCTCCCGCCGCAACTCATCGGCAAGCTGGCGCAGTTGGCCTTCTTCGAGGCGCCGGAGGTCGCTTGGCGTTTTGACCAGGTCCAGCAATGGGGTCTTGGACGGAACGGTCACGCGAATACTCCTTCTCATTAACCTCGTTGGCCTCGCGGGCCTCTCACGGGCCTAAATAGCGAACGTCGGTCAAAGCGCCGATGCGCCCATCCCCCACGCATAGCGCCGAACCCCGACCCACAAACCCCCAGTCTTTACACCATTCCAGGCTGGCAACGCAATTTCGGCCGCGCGGGCGGGGCGTTTGTCAGTTTGCGTGTCCGGTCTATGGCTCTCTGGCTCGGCTGGGGCATATTCGGACCGTATGCCCCCTGTACGCGGTAAGCCTGGATATAGGGGTTGGTTCGGACAAAGCCACTGGCGAAAAGCTAAATTCCGCCGAAGGGCCGCGAAGGGATCGATTTTGCGGAAAGGAGGGACGCGGTGGCCTGACCCGCGCAGGCGCGGCAGCCTCTGTCAGGAAGCCGCGTCAAAAGCCGACACACGCACGGACGTAGGAATTGCAATCTTATGGTGTGTAAAAGAACTGCGTAAAACTTGGTTCAAGCAAATGCGACAGAGGAACTTCAAATCCGAGAACCGCATTAGAATGTTGACGTTAATGGTGGCCCTTTGGATTCCGCAGTTCGCGGCAGGCAATGCGCGGCGAACGCCCGCGCGAATTCCGCAATCGGCCGCCACAGGCCGAGCACCGCAAAACCCAGGCTGACCGATCGTGGCTCTCGAGACTTACCGAAAAAAACGGCAGTTCGGCGTGACGACGGAGCCGCGCGGCCGCAAGGGCCGGCGCGGCGGTCACCGTTATGTGATTCAGAAGCATGCCGCGCGGCGGCTGCACTACGATTTGCGGCTCGAACTCGACGGCGTGATGAAGAGCTGGGCGGTGACGCGCGGGCCGAGTCTCGATCCCGGCGAGAAACGTCTTGCCGTCCACGTCGAGGACCATCCGATCGAATACAACACTTTCGAGGGCACCATCCCGCAAGGCGAATATGGCGGCGGCACCGTGATGATCTGGGATCGCGGCACTTGGATTCCCGAGGCCGATCCGCACAAAGGCTACGCCAAGGGCCATCTGGTTTTCGATCTCAACGGCGAGAAGCTGCGCGGCCGCTGGCATCTGGTGCGCATGCATGCGCGCGACGGCGAGCGTCATGAGAATTGGCTGCTCATCAAGGCCAAGGACGAGTGGGCGCGCGGCCCGCGCGATAAGGATATCCCGGAGGAACAGCCGCTTTCGGCAGCGACCGGCCGCTCGATCGAGGAGATCGCCGCGGGCAAGGGCGCCAAGCGGGTCTGGCACAGCAATCGTTCCGCCGGCGCCAAAGCGGGCGGCGCGGCGGCGTTCAAGCAGCGGATCAGACAAATCGCGGCCAGGCCGGCGGCGCGAGCGCGAACCAATGCCAAGCCCGGCGCGCGCAGCGCCGGCAGCAAGCGTGGCAGGAAAAAGCCGGCTGCCGGCGACCCGAAATCGAAACTGCCCGAGTTTGTCCCGCTCAGTCTCGCCATGCTCTACGACCAAGCGCCGAGCGGACCGCAGTGGCTGCACGAGATCAAATTCGACGGCTATCGCATGGAGGCGCGGCTCGACCACGGCAGCGTGCGGCTATTGACGCGCAAGCAGCAGGATTGGACGCACCGGTTCAAGCCGATCGCCGAAGCGGTGGCGGCGCTTCGCGCCGAAACCGCGCTGCTCGACGGCGAAGTGGTGGTGGAAGACGAGCACGGCATCAGTAATTTCTCGCTGCTGCAGACCGATTTGAAGGACGGCCGCACCGACCGCTTCGCCTATTACGTGTTCGACCTTCTGTATCTCGACGGCCGCGATCTGACCGCGGAGCCGCTCGTCGCGCGCAAGGTCGCGCTGGCGCGCCTGCTGAAGGACAAGGGCGGCGGCGTCATCCGTTACACCGACGATTTCGCCGAGGCTGGGCCGCTGATCCTGCGGCACGCCTGCGAGATGGGCCTTGAAGGCATCGTGTCGAAGCGGCGCGCCGCGCCCTATCGGTCCGGCCGCACGGATAACTTCGTCAAGAGCAAATGCCACGGCCGTCAGGAATTCGTCGTCGCCGGCTACACGCCGTCGACGGCGTTGCCCAACGCGATCGGCGCGCTGACGGTGGCGGTGCACGAAAACGGCGCGCTTCGCTATGCCGGACGCATCGGCACCGGCTATACGCAAAAGATGGCGCGCGATCTGTTCAAGCGCCTGCAGGCGCTGCGCACCGACCGGCGGCCGCTCGCACTGCCGGCGGACGAGCGGCGCAAGGATGTGGTCTGGGTCGAGCCGAAGCTCGTCATCGAGGCCGAGTTTGCCGGCGTCACCCACGGCGGGGTGCTGCGGCAGGCCTCATTCAAAGGCATCCGCGAGGACAAAGCGGCGAGCGAGGTCGTGCGCGAGGTGCCGGCGCCGCTACGACAATCGACGGGGACGAAGACCATGGCCGCTACAGCACCGGTAAAAGATCCGCCAAAGAAGCAACCGAAAACTCCAAGAGCCGCGCGCGCGAACAAAAGCAACGAAGCCGAGCGGCTGCAGCTGACCCATCCCGACCGCGTCTACTGGGCGGACGCCGGCGTGACCAAGCAGGATCTGGCCGAATATTACGTCAGCGTCTGGGACTGGATAAGGCCGCACATTGTCGGCCGCGCGCTGTCGCTGGTGCGCGCGCCGGAAGGCGTCGGCGGCGAAACTTTCTTCCAGAAGCACATCGCTGCGAACGTGAAATCGTCGCCGCTGCGCCGTGTCGTCGCCGGCAAGGATCACGACGTGATCGCGGTCGAGACGCTCGACGATCTCATCGCGGTGGTGCAATCCGGCGCGCTCGAGATCCACGTGCGCGGTTCGCGGCTCGACAGCCTGGAGACCTGCGACCGCCTGGTGTTCGATCTTGATCCGGGGCAGGGGGTGGCCTGGCCGCAGATCGTCGCGGCGGCGCGCGAGACGCGCGAGCGGCTGAAGGCAGAAAAACTCGAGAGCTTCGTCAAGCTGACCGGCGGCAAGGGTCTCCACGTCGTGGTGCCGATCGCCGATGCCGATTGGGACACGGCCAAGCTGTTTACCCAGCGCATCGCCGCGGCGATGGCCGCGGATAGCCCAAAACTTTATCTCGCCAAGATGACCAAGTCGCTGCGCGACAGCCGCATCTTCATCGACTATTTGCGCAACTCGCGCGAGGCGACCGCGGTGGCGCCGTATTCGACGCGCGCGCGGCCCGGCGCGCCGGTTTCGACGCCGGTCACCTGGGAACGGCTGCCGCGGACCATCGGCGGCAACGATTTCACGGTGCGCGATATCAAAAAGCGCATCAAAAACGACGCCTGGGCGGAAATCGGCGGGGTGCGGCAGAAGCTGCCGGCGGTGCGGACAGGCCGGCGATAACGAGTTCCACGATGCGCGAGGCCGTCTCGCTCATTCGGGTTCCGGCGCCGGCAAAAATAAGCGGCCGCGACCGGAACCACCCAGAGGTGTGAAGGTTCGGTCGAGGCCGCTCGGCTCAAGTCCCACAGGGAGGATTGTCTTACGAGCCGCACGTTAAAGGTAAGGGCCTCGGCGCCAGCCGCCTTGATATGGATCAAATCGGCCTGCGGTCTACCCAGCCAATCCCGTTTGGAGCCGATCGGCCATCCACGGCTACACGCTTTGCTGGCGGGGTATTTGCAGACTGTAATGCAGGCCCGTCGGCTCGTAGGCGATCTCGACGTCGGAGCAAAAACCCCGCGCGAACGGGCCGAGAATGCGCGAGCCGAAGCCGTCGCCGGAGCCGTCGGCGGGTGGCGCACTGACGGCCGGACCGCCGGTTTCCGTCCAGTCGAACAGTACGCCGGTCGGAACTTCCTGCAGCTTGATTTGAACGGAGCCGTCGGCAGCCGACAAGGCGCCGTACTTCAGCGAATTGGTGACCAGCTCGTGCAGGATCAGGGAGAAATTCTGCGTCAGCTGCGGGTTGAGCGTCACCTGCGGCCGGCCGTGAACCGTGTAGCGCTCGGCGAAGACGCGCATTTGACCGTGGATCAGGTCGATGAGCGCGATCTCGCCCGTGGAGTCGCTGACATGCCGGTTGGCATCGACCAGCGCTTGCAGCCGGTCGAGCAGCCCGTCCTTGATCGCGGCCGCCGAAACCCGCGCCTCGTTGCTCGGCAGGCTGAAACGAATGACGGCTTGAATGACGGCAAACAGATTCTGGATGCGGTGCTGTAATTCGTCCTTGAGCAGGGCTTGATGCTGCTTGGCCTGGGTTTCTCTATCCAGGCCGCGATTGACGTATTCGATCAACAGTACGCAGACGACGGCGTCGACCACGTAGGTGAGAACCGCAAGCCAATGGTATTGCGGGATAAAGAAATACCATTGCGACAGGCCGGCCAGCACGGCGCTGAGCAAGCCGGCCGGGTAGCCGCCGACGAAGGCGGTGATGACGACGGCCGGATAGATCGTCAGAAACGGTGCGCCCTGATAAAAATCGCTCGCCCACCATTGCAGCGCGGTGGCGGCGCCAACCGACACGAAGGCGACGACATAGCCGATCGCCGGATGCCCCCTGAACATGCGGGCCGCTCGATGAAGCGGTGTCGGCACGGCAACTCCCTCGGTTCTCCAACGGACGAATGCGGCCTAGCGGTTAGCCTTAAAGGTCAATCTCTGAAATTTGGGTTTCGCTTCGCCATAAAGGCGGCGAATGCCTCGCTCAGATCGTCCGACTGCAGCAGCGCCGCATTCCAGATCGCCATGTAGTTCAGGCTCTCGGCCACCGAATGGTCGCGGGTAAAGAGTAGCATTTCCTTGGTGCCGCGGATGGCCAGCGGCGACTTGGCGGCGATCGAACGGGCGATCGCCGCGACCCCCGCCATCATGTCGTCGCGCGAGCCGTAGCAGCTATTGACGAAGCCGATCGCCTTGGCTTCGGCGCCGGCGAACGGCCGCCCGGTGTAAGCGAGCTCCCGCGCCATGGCATCGCCGATCAGTTTCGGCAGCCGTTGCAAAGTGCCGACGTCCGCGACGAATCCGAGTTCGATCTCCTTGACGACGAAGTTGGCGTCGGCCGAGCAATAGCGCATGTCGGCGGCGCAGGTCAGATCGACGCCGGCGCCGATACAGGCGCCGTGGATCGCCGCGAGCACCGGCTTGCGGCAGGTTTCCAGGCTGGTGATGACGTCCTGCAGATCGAGGATGACGCGGCGCAGCTCTTCGCGCTGATGCGCGGCACGGTCGTTGGCGGTATCGGTAATCTGCGACAGCATCGCCAGATCGATGCCGGCGTTGAAATGCTTGCCGGCGCCGCTCAAGACGACGACGCGGGCCTCCGGCGTCCCGTCGAGCTTGCGGAACGCATCGCGGATATCGTCCCACATCTGCCGGTTCATCGCGTTCGACTTGTCGGGCCGGTTCAGCACGACATTGGCGACGCCGTCTGCCAGAGACACGGCCAGCGTTTGATAGTTCATGAGGAGCCTGCTCCGCACCGGGACCTTAAGTCCCGCATCGCATTATAGCGCATCGCGGCGGACGGCAGAGGCTAGCTGTGAGCTTTCAGTAGGGTGGGCACCGCGTTTATCGGGCTCACGCGTGGGCAAAATCGCTCGCGCGCGGTGCCCACGCGGCGGCGAATGACGATGATTTTGCCCACCCTACGGGTGGCTACCCCGCCAGCCGGAAGCGATCGAGCTTCGGCTCGAAGCGGGCGCGGAAGATTTCCGCGTCGAGGGGGTCCTCGAAGCAGTAGCGCACGAACGCCGCATAATCGTCTTCGACATACATGTCGAACTTGCCGACATAGGCGAGGAGGAAATCCAGGATCTCGCTGTCGTCGGCCAATTGCCGCCGCGGCAGCACCACCTGATGCGGGCATTCCTCGTCGAGCTGGCGCAGCCAGGCGCTTTTTTTGTCCGGGTCCATGGTCTCAATCCCCTTGACTCAGACGACAGAGTGTTCTCTTTTTGTTCTGGAAAGTCAAGGCCGCTCACGTCCGGCCCGGGAGCCGAAATTCAAGAGCGTTAACAATGTCTGTCGAGTCCATTGGCGACGCTTTTGCGCTCGGCTGGCGCGTCTCCGTCCGCTGCAGCTACGGCCGCTCCGACGGCCCGCGCTCGCAATCGAGCCGCGAATGCAATTACCGCAAGGAGCTCGACATGGAGACGCTGGTGTGGACGCGGGGCAGGGCGTTTCCGCTGTCGCGGCTGGAAAGCCGGCTGCGCTGCCCGCGCTGCGGCTCGCGCAATGTGGTGGTGTTGTATCGGCCGCCGAGCAGCAGTGCCGCCGCGCGGTAGCCGGCGCCCGCTTAGCGTCGCGACAGCCGGCGCTTGTTGGCGCGCAGGTCGGTCACCGAAGCAGAGACGTAACGCTTGACGTACGTCATTGAATGGGATACATTCAGCGAATCATGCCCAGCAAAGGACGTCGGCCGGGTGACGCCGGTCGATGGGGCAGGAGCGGTTCCCGCGGGCAGGGGCTCGTCACCTCCGCTCCCGGGCGGCTAACGGGAAAACGCCCGGCCGGCATTGATGACCGGTCTGCGACTTTGTCGCTGGACTGGGATAGGAGACGGCGGATAACGCCCGCCGATAACCGCGTCCCAGGAAGCGCGTTCTGGAGCTGAGCGGCGGCGTTGGCTCGCGGCCGCAAGTGCCGCGGTGGAACGCCGTCAGGCGAGCGCGCTGCGATCAGCGCGAACCGCGCCCGTATGGTGCGGACCATCGGAAGACATGCGCCTGGCCGCGTTCTGCTTCCTTTTTGTTTGTTGTTTGTAGGGTGGGTTGAGCGAAGCGAAACCCACCGCAAGGAATAAAGTTCACCGAGCATCACCGAGCCAAAAAACCGGTCCCACCGCCGGTTCAGGCGTGACGCGATGATGCTCGGCGGAGTTGTTGACTGTCTTTTGCGCATGATCTTGTCCGAAAACCGGTAGCCACTTTTCGGGATCATGCGGTTGTACGGCATGCCTCGGGCGCGCATCGCGCCGCGAGAACGATTTCGCTTTCACCTCTCCCCAGTGGGGAGAGGTCGGATTGCGAAGCAATCCGGGTGAGGGGGAACAGATAACGAGGGGCCTGGCCCCCCTCACCCGGCTCGCAGCAAAGGCTGCTCGCCGACCTCTCCCCGCCGGGGAGAGGTGGGGGCATGGACCGCGCTGCGGGGAAGGGAAATGCTACTCCACGTCCAGCGGTTCAGTACCGGTGGAGTTGCCGGCGGCGTCCAGCGTGATCTTCTGTACTCGCGCCTCGGCCTGCCGCAACAGGTCCTCGCAGCGGCGCTTGAGCGCTTCGCCGCGTTCGTAGATGGCGACCGACTCCTCGAGCGGCACCTTGCCCTCTTCGAGCCGCTTGACGATCGATTCGAGCTCCTCGATCGCGCGCTCGAACGACAATTGTCCGACGTCGCCGTTATCCCGGTTGTTATCGTTCTGGCCGGCTTGATTGTTCTGTTGCGCCATCGCGCGGCTCTCCGACTCGTTTCGTCTTATAGCAGATCGGCCGTGCTAGCCCCGCATCAGCGCGGTGACATGCGCGGCGACCGAGTTGGCCAGCGCCTGCAGATCGTAGCCGCCCTCCAGCAGCGAGACCACGCGGCCGCCGGCGCAGCGATCGGCGACCTCCATGATCTTCTGCGTCGCCCAGGCGAAGTCGGCCTCGAGCAGATTGAGGTTGGCGAGCGGATCGCGCATGTGGCCGTCGAAGCCGGCGGAAATGACGATCAGCTCCGGCTGGAACTCGCGCAGCCGCGGCAGGATGCGGTTCTCGAAGGCGGCGCGGAACTCCTCGCCGCCGTCGCCGGGCCGCAGCGGCGCGTTGACGATGGTCTCGTACTCGCCGGATTCGATCACCGCGCCGGTGCCGGGAAACAGCGGCATTTGGTGGGTCGAGCAGTACATCACCGTCTTGTCGGCCCAGAAAATCTCCTGCGAGCCGTTGCCGTGATGGACGTCGAAGTCGACGATCGCCGCGCGGGCGACGCCGTGGCGTTGCTGCGCATGGCGCGCGGCGATGGCGGCGTTGTCGAACAAACAAAAACCCATCGGCCGCGCGGTCTCGGCATGATGGCCGGGCGGCCGCGTGGCGACGAAGGCATTGGCGGCTTTGTTGCTCAAAACCTCGTCGACCGCATGCACGGCGCCGCCGACCGCGCGCAGCGCCGCTTCGAAGCTGCCGGGCGATATCGAAGTGTCGGCGTCGAGCCGCACCAGGCCTTGCTCCGGGGTCGCGTCGCGAATCTCGGTGATGTAGTCCATGGGATGGCACAGCGCGATGGTTTCGAACGGCGCCATCGGCGCTTCGACCCGCGCCAGCGTTTGAAACTTTTCCGCTTCGAGGGCGCGCTCGACGGCGCGCAGCCGCTCCGGCCGCTCCGGATGACCGCTCGGCGTCAGGTGATCGAGACAGGCGGGATGGGTGATCAAGAGCGTGGACATGGACGCGACGTTCTACTGGGCCAGCGCCGCGTCGGCGGCGATCAGGCCCGGCCCGCCTTCGACCACGGTGCGCTCGAGCCCGGCCGCCTGGACGGAAAAATTCTCGGCAAAAAACCGCGCCAGCGCGATGCGCGAAGCGCCGTCGGCGCCGAGCCGGAGCGCGGCGAGCGCCTGCTGCGCCAACATGCAGCCGCCGGTGGTGACGCCGAACAGCCGCAGATAGGGCGTTGCTCCGGCCAGCGCCTGGTCGGTGTCGCTTTCGAGATGGGTGAGCATCCAGGAGGTGGCGCGCGCCAAGCTGTCGACGGCTTCCTCGAGCCGCACGCCGGTCCAGCCCAGCGCCGGATCGTTGGTGGCACCGACCGCTTCGACGATACGGCGCAATTCGCCCAAAAAACCTTCGATCACCGCGCCGCCAGAGAGCGGCAGCTTGCGGGTGACGAGATCGATCGCCTGGATGCCGTTGGTGCCTTCGTAGATCGGGGTGATGCGGGCATCGCGATAAAGCTGCGCCGCGCCGGTCTCCTCGATGTAGCCCATGCCGCCATGCACCTGGATGCCGAGCGAGGTCACTTCGACGCCGATGTCGGTGGAAAACGCCTTGGCGATCGGCGTCAACAGCGAGGCGCGCGCATGCGCCGCGTGCCGCGCCGCCTTGTCGTCGCCGCGCTCGGCGCGATCGAGCGCCATCGCGGTCGCATAACAAATGGTGCGCGCGGCCTGCGTCAGCGCGCGCATGCTCAACAGCATGCGCCGCACGTCGGGCTGCGCGATGATCGGCGCCGATTCGGTCGCCGGCATGCCGGTGGTGCGGCCTTGCCGGCGCTCGCGTGCGTAGGCGAGCGCCAGCTGCGTGGCGCGTTCGGCGATGCCGACGCCTTGCAGGCCGACCGCGAGCCGGGCGCGGTTCATCATGGTGAACATGGCGGCCATGCCGGCATTCTCTTCGCCGACGATGAAGCCGGTGGCGCCGCCGCGATCGCCGAAGATCATGGTGCAGGTCGGCGAGCCGTGGATGCCGAGCTTGTGCTCGACCGAATGCGCGCGCACGTCGTTGCGGGCGCCGAGCGAGCCGTCGGCGTTGAGCAGGATTTTGGGCACCAGGAACAGCGAAATGCCGCGCGTACCGGGCGGCGCGTCGGGCAGCCGCGCCAACACGAAATGGATGATGTTGTCGGTGAGGTCGTGCTCGCCGTAGGTGATGAAGATCTTCTGGCCGGTGATGCGGTAGCTACCGTCGCCGGCGCGCTCGGCGCGGGTGCGCAGCGCGCCGACGTCGGAGCCGGCCTGCGGCTCGGTGAGCTGCATCGTCCCGGTCCATTCGCCGGAGATGAGTTTTTCCAGATAGGCGCGCTTGAGCGCGTCGCTGCCGTGGGCGTTGAGCGCATCGATCGCGCCCATGGTGAGCATCGGCCCGACGCCGAAAGCCATCGCCGCCGCGTTCCACATCTCGGTGCAGGCGGCGTTGAGCACTTGCGGCAATCCCTGGCCGCCCCATTCGGCCGGCGAGGCCAGGCCGTTCCAGCCGCCCTTGCGCCAGGCGTCATAGGCCTCTTTCCAGCCGGGCGCGGTAGTGACGACGCCGTCCTTGAAGCTGGCGCCGGCCTGGTCGCCGACCCGGTTGAGCGGCGCGATGACTTCGGCGGCGACGCGGCCGGCTTCGGCCAAGACCGCATCGACGTCATCCATGGTGAGGTCGCCGAAAAAGTCTTGCTCGAGCGCGGGCAGAAGCGCCGCGCCGTATTTGAGCGCAAAGTCCATGTCGGCGAGTGGAGCGCGATAGGTCACCGATAGCCTCCCCGGCGATCGAACGGCTGGCGGAGCAGCCGGCGCGGCAGCGGCGATACGGCCCGATGCCGGCCGGCGGCGGGCGCCGCCATGTCATGATTCATATTCATTATATGGTGCCAGCCCTGCTGCCTATATAGAGCTTAGGCGGAACGCCGGAGGGCGGAAAGGGCAAAGCAAAGCGCGGGGGATTGCGCCGGCGCCGGCGATAGGGCGAGATGGCGGTTTTGCGCCGCGGCGAGACGGTGCCGCGCGCTTTACAATACTCCTACGCTCGCCTACCGGAATGACGATGGGTTCGCAGTCTTGGCAGAGCGTCGCATCGCGCCGGACCTTGCTCTCGGCTCGTCATGGCCCCGACGCAGCGGTATTGGGGCTGATCATTGTTTTTCTCGGTTTGCGGCTCGTCTTGGCGGCGACACTCGGCCTCGGCGTCGACGAAAGCTATTCCATCGCCAGTGCGCGCGAGCTCGAGCTGTCCTATTTCGACCACCCGCCGCTGCATTATTGGATCGCGCACGCGTTCATGCCGCTCCTTGGCGACGGCCGCGCGCTGCGGCTGCCGTTCATTATTCTATTCGCCGGCTCGTCGTGGCTGCTCTATCGGCTCACGCGCCGGCTGTTCGGCGATTGGGCCGGCGTCTGGGCGGTGCTGGCGCTCAACCTGTCGGCGTTTTTTACGCTGTCCGCCGGCGGCTGGATCGTTCCCGACGGTCCGCTCATCTTCTTTCTGCTTGCCGCGGCGCTGACGCTGGCGAACACGTTCTTTCCTGGCGCCGCCGCTCCCGCTTCGCCATGGCGAAGCTGGATCCTCGCCGGAATTTACCTCGGGCTGGCAAGCCTGGCGAAGTATCAGGCGGTGCTGTTCGGATTCGGGCTCCTGCTCTATCTCGTGAGCGTTCCCGGACGCCGCCGCGTTCTGCTTCATCCCGCGCCGTGGGCAGGCGCTCTCATCGCGCTCGCGATCTTTTCGCCGGTCCTGATCTGGAACGCGCAGCACGGCTGGGTCTCTTTTGCCTATCAGGGCGGCCGCGGTCTGGCGCAAGGCGGACTTCACGTCGGCAATGCACTCGCCAACGCTGCCGGCCAGGCGGTCTGGATCCTGCCCTGGATCTTCGTGCCGTTGGCGATTGCGGTCTGGCAGGCCTTGCGGGCCGGACGTCGGCACGAACGATCCTGGTACTGCCTTTGCCTCGGCCTGCCGACGATCATGTGCTTCACCTTCATCCCGCTTTGGGGCGACAGAGGTCTGCCGCATTGGCCGATGTCCGGCTGGCTGATGCTTTATCCGATCCTTGGCGCGTATCTCGACGGCCTTGTCGCCCGCAAAGAGGCCGGGCCGCGCCGCTGGGCGATCGCCTCCGCGGCGTTATTGGTCGTGTTGGCGGCGATCGCCGTCGGCCACGCGGCGACCGGCTACGGCAAGCTGTTGTTTCCTGCCGCCTTCGCCCATGGCGATCCGACGCTCGAGGCGGTCGCGTGGACGCCGCTCCGGGTTGAACTCAAGGCGCGCGGCTATCTCGACCGCAACGACATGTTCGTCATTGCGCCGAACTGGATGGACGCCGGCAGGATCGACCAGGCGCTGGACGGCGCGTTGCCGGTCACTGTGTTCGGCGATTTGGCCGACGCCAAGAACTTCGACTTCAGCGACGACCCGAAATCATGGCTCGGGCGCGACGCTCTCATCATCGGCCGCACGATCACGCCGGATCGCGCGGCGCGCCTACGGCCGTATTTCCAATCCGTCGAAGAGTTGCCGCCGGTGTCGTTCGGCCGCTCCGGAATGCGGGAGATCGAATTGCACATCTTGCTCGCCAAGAAGCTGAAGATGCCGTTGCCATCCTTTGATTCGAAACGTTCCGGATAGGCGCTGTTGACCAGCTTCGGGCGACCTTTCGCGGCCACGTTGATCAGTGACGGCGGCGTCGCTATGTTGCGCCGGCCGACGGCCCGCGGCCGGCCGCGGCAATCCGACGGCGCATTGGGGCGTAGCCAAGTGGTAAGGCAGCGGATTTTGATTCCGCCATTCGGAGGTTCGAATCCTCCCGCCCCAGCCAGATTTCTACTGTCCTTTCATTGTCTTGGTCGTCGTGTCGTCACGTCTGCTCGCTTCATTTCGAAACCGATTCCGCGTTTCATTTCGAAATTCTGTTCCCGCAGCGTTCGCTAGAAGATGCGCGTGACGCTTGCGGGTTGCTGACAGAGCCCGCTCCATCGTTCGCTTGGCATATCCGGCATAGGCGCTGGCGGTTTTGTGTGCGGATAGGGCGCGACCCTGACCGTCGGTCAATTCCGCCTCCTCCAACTCCGTCATGCCGCCGTGGCGGCAGGCATCGAGCGTAAATGTGGCCGGTAGACCAATTTTATCGCGCATCGTTTGTATGATCTTCTGCATGCCGCTGAACGAGTAGGGTTTTGTTACGCCCTTACGGACCTCGCGGAGGATCATAGGAACGCCAAGGCGTGGTAACTGCGCTAGAATTCGCTCAGCTTCTTCGTAGAATTTCACCGGGCCGGCATCAGTCATTTCTTCCAGCGGGTGCCAGACAACCGCGCCCGTCTTGTGGTGTTCAATCTTTATGGCGTTCGGCCAGTCGGCGCTGCGGTAGTCGGTCCAGCGGATATAGCCAGCTAGGACGTTCTCCGGGCGCTGCAGCCATTCAAAACAGATTACCGCCGCCGCTGCCGCACCCGGTTGGCCATTTTCTACACAGCCCCAAGCGAAGCGATAAACGAGTTCGCGGGTAACGGCAGCCTTAGCTTTTTTCGTTCGAGGTTGCTTTGTTACGCCCTCCCAAGGATTCGGTACGGCGCGATCAAATTGATCTGGGTACAAGCGATGAACAACGCGCCATGCTCTGCGGCAAAGAGCAACCGCTTTTTCGCCTTGACGCGGTCGCTCGCCACGCGGACCTTGAACTATCAATTCATAAATCTTGTCCGCGCTTACTGGTGTAATTGCCTTGATCTTTCGATCCCCGATTTTGTCGCCCTTTTTTGTCACAATGTCGCTAACTAACAACATGGTCCGCTCGTAATCAGGGCGCGAGCGTAAGGCAACTTTCTTGAGGTAGGCCCTGCTCTGCTTGTATTCGCGGAATAACCAATCGACGGTGCCGTAACGGACAAGTCCAGCAACTGGCTCACCGTCGCGCTTCGCCGCCCATTCATCAAACACAGCATTTAGCGCGGCGGCGCGTCCGCCGATGCCATTCTCTCCACACGCTTCCGCGTAATTAAGACCAAGCGGTTCGTTTGGAATGGTGCAACCGAGCTTGCGAAAGTGAGTCGGCACAATCCAGTAGAAACCGACCCGACCACCGGCAAGTCTTCTTGGCCGGACATAGCGGGGTAGAGGCATCATCATGGTCACAAGTCCTCTGCCACGTCCGTTGCGCGCACCAGTTCTGGCGGCAATATCGCGTGATCGAGGTCGTCGCGAAGCCATAACCGTCGTCTTCCGTCGCTTACTCGGGGTAGTGGATACTCACGCCCTACGCGCTTTATAAAAGCGTCAACCGTCGACTCTCCGCAATAGGCAGCCGCCAGTTCTACCCCCATACGTCGGGGCCAAGAACCAGCGGGTATGATCGCGGGGCGTGTCATGGCGTAGTGCCTTGCGGGCGATGCGCGGCGCAGTACCAGCGGCCCGACCGGCCAGCGCTCAGATCGACGCCGTAGCCGAAGCTCCCCCATGCACCGCATTCGGCGCAGAAGTGCAATAATACCGCGCCTTCTAATTTTTGCACCCGACCGCACCGAGAAGCGCAGGGCATTTGTATGCTTGGCTCACCTTCGACTGGTGGTATGGCGCGCTTGAACCATGGCGTTGGCGAGAGCAGTTCCGCCTCATGACCGGTGTCGGCGAGCGCCGCCAGTACCGCCGCCTTGTGCTCAGCGAGTAGCCTCACCACAGGCTCGGCGCGCTTGGGGCCACGGATCACGAGCTTATCGCCGGAGGCCTCAAGCCGGAGGCCAACATCATGAGCTCGGCGAAGGAGGGTCAGACCGTCCACGCCTCCTCCTCCTCCTCTGCATCGGTATTATCCGTCACAACGTCACAACGTTCGTCGTTATTGGACAAGTCGCACTTTTCGCGAGCGTCACACCCGGTTTCTGTGACGGATGAAAAATCGCCAGAAGTCCGCGGTTCATCGGGATTGTGACGCTGTGACGGCTGGGAAGCGGGAGTCGGCCGGGAAGAAGCCTTTGCGCCGTGCGCGGTACCGCTCTTGGGTGTAGGCTTGGGATACCTCTGCCACCACTCCTCGAAGTCCGCTCGTTTGTACCCTTTGGCCGTCGCGTCGCCGATCCGCACCGTGGTGGAGATGATGTCGAACCTGCCGAGCAACTCCGCCATCTTCCGGTCTGTGATCGGCTTGCCTGTCTTGCCGTAGGCCGCCCATGGCCGTTCCTCGTCGGCGATCAATGTGCCGACCAACGTCCTGGTGAAGATCGTGTGCTGCTCCGGCTGGCTATCGAAGGCCGCTTTGATGTCATGAAGTAGTTCGACGCCCTCACCGTCGTCGCCGCTGGTAGCCGCGCCGTCGCCAGAAAGCGCTGTAGCGGCGGCGTGTGCTTTCTTTGGCCACTCACCCCCGGCCAGTGACGCGATAGTGGCCAGTGGCTCCCAAAAATCGACCTCGCGGTCATTCAGCTTATCGAGCACGATAGGAGCGGCCCGGGCCAGCGCGGCGGCATTGTCGTTTGCCCAGCGCAAACATTGCTCACGGAATTTCTTGTGCGCGTCGTTATCGCGACGACGCAGACGTTCGACTTTCTCCGTCGATGTCTTGCGCCGCATTGGGATGACTATGGAGCGGTCAGTAAGTGTTGCAGTGAGTTGGCCGATAAGCCCAAATGCTTTGGGGCAGAATGTCGAGAACAACCGGGTCGTGATGGCTGTACCTTCGCCCTCACAGACCTCAACGTAGCCGTTTCTTTCAAAGCCACCGCAAAGGATGCCCTGGCGTTCGTCTCTTAGGTCGAGAACCCAACTGACCTCATCGAGACACAACGTCGGCTTGTCACGCTCGACACTGCGGTAGATCGCGGGCCTGCTCATCGAGTCGCTTTTCTTGGCTCGGCAGCAAAGCCAGTAGAGCAGCGTCATTAGCAACGTCTTGCCGCAGCGTCTGGTCGGCGATGTGATGGAGAGGTAGGGAGTGATATCGAAGAAGTCAAAAACCCAGGTGTGCAAAATCCAGAGCGCAAGCGCTTCGGCGGTGTGCTCGGGCAGGATGACGAAACGCTTGAGATACTCGCACAGGCTGTCGAGCAGGGCAGCGCCATCGACCTTTTCCTCACAAGGTGCGACGGCCCAGTGCGGCAGGAAATCTTGCGCGGCCTCGTTGGTCGCACGACGATTCGCGACCTCGCGGTCGAGCGTGCCGACCTTGACGCCGAGATTGGCGGCTGCGCTCTTGCGGGCGCGGTCGTATTCGATAGTGGGCAGCTTGGCGAGGCGCTTGATCTCGTCTTGATCATCAATCTTGGCGGCGTCTGCATCTAGCTTGTTCTTGTTTGCGAGGGAATCGTCCGCCTCTTCAGGAAATGCGGAACCGTAAATTGCGTCGATCACGCCGAGGCCGTGACGATCTGCAAGATGCCGTTCGGCGGCTTCCCGAATTTCTTGTTTGGCTTTTTGACGAACGCCATTGTCTCGCGGGACGCTTTGCTTCACCCAATTGAGCGCAGCTTGGTACACATCGAGGCCGCCACCGTTTGCGGCTGCATTTGCAATTCGTCCCTGCCAATCGAAAATTTTCCGATAAAATGGCAGGACGGCTGACCCCTCGTCGGGCGCACACGCGGTGTCGTCGACTGTCATTCGTCAGCCTCCGCGATCGCAGCGACCGCCTGATCCCACCTCAATTCCGGATGTTGCCGGAGATAGGCGGCGACGCGAATACTCAGGTTTGCAGGTGCGGCAATGTGCTCGTTCTCGATTCCTTTGATCGCTTTCTCGACGATCTTTTCCACGCGCTTGTTGTTGATGAAGAGTCGATAGGCATCACGAAGCAGATCAGCTTTGGGAATCAGCTTCTTGACGCCGTGTTTTTTGAGGTTGCCTTCCACGAACGTCACGAGCTGACGCGCAGTCATGGCATTCAACTCGACACGCTGGTGCAAGAGGAAGTCGATCTCCTGTGGCGTGGCCCCGTTCTTTCGCAGGTTTGCCCGCCGCGTGGCTTCGTTGCCGCGGTCGAACACGCCTTCGGCATGGAGGCGAAGTCTGTTGATGTCTTTCAGGCGTAGACCGAGATCGATGACCTTCAGCCGGTTGGCGAAGGTGTATCGCCGGGTGTCTTGTCGCAGCGTACCCAAAATCGAGAGACCACTTTTGTCGAAATCGTGGAGGACGAGCAGCGGGATTCCGTGCGCGCCGCACATTTCGTCGGCAAGCTTGCGACACGCCGTGACCGACATACCTTTCGTTGACATAACGGCAATGTCGAATCGTTGGTCCAATTGCACGCGCTCGAACAGGGGTAGAAATCCCTCCTTCTCGATGAACAGCACGGCACGGAAGCAGCCGCTCGATCCACGAGTAGCGACGTGCCCGGCGGCGAAGCCCGGTTCAATAGTTTTTGGCGCATGGACGTTCGAGAGATAGTCGCGGACACTGATGGTGCCGAGTCCGATCGAGCGCCCCGTGTGAGGCTCGATGAAGTGGCCGCGATCATCATAGGTGATGTCCCAGTTAGCTCCGTGCTGCTCCATGTAATCGGGCAACAATTGCTGACAGAAATACTGGTCGTTGAGTTGCTGGCCGCCCATTTTCTCCTGGATAAACGGACGGGCTTGATACATGACTTGCCGCGCCGATGCTGGCAACGTTCCGTTGGCACTTGCGGCCATATACGCCCGTTCCATCACCTCGAAGGCGGCGGACTTGAAATTGTAATAGTCGCTCGCTCGGATCAGGCGGGCGCGGCGGTTCGCCAGTGTCGATGCATGACGCTCCTCGGCCTTGCGCTGCTTTGCCCAGTCCCTGGTGACAAAGAGCACCGAGTCCTGGAGGCGCTCGGCCATGGTGCGATCACTCATCGTCGCCTCCGCCGCCGCAATCCGCGTGCTCGTCCTCGCAATTTCTCTGGATCGCGATCGCCGTCTTGCCGTGATCGGTGTACTCGATGCGGGGGCGTGCAAGATGCAGGACGAAGACGATCGGTTCGTCGCGGCCCGAGCGTTGCTCCGCGAGAATGCTGTCCAGGCTTTCGCCGTAGGAGCCTAGCGAACGGAAAGGATTGCCGACTGCGGGCGACCAGTTCACCCCGGTGATGATGCGGCGCTTGTTCGCGCCGTCAGGGCACCAGCCGAACGCGGCCTCGATCACCTCCGGAATGCCGTCGCTCTCGCCGAGATCGCGCCGATGCTTGAACGTGGCCAGATCGGCACCGGCCGCTTTGAACCGGGCGGCGAGATGATCCTTGCCGATGAAGCCGAGGTCCGCCGGTTTCACTGGCCGACTCTGGCGCTGCATAGCGGCGAGCAGATTGGCGATCCGATCATTGTTGACGCGATCGCCGTTGCCGAAGAACTCCGGCAGCGATAGACGCGCCGCGCCGACCTCCTCCAGCACGAGCTTCTGCTTCGCGCTCCCCGAAAGCCCGCGAAACTCGCTTATGAACTCCCGCACGGTGCGCGGGTCGCGACCATGATCCTGGTCGCGGGCGATGTAGGCACCCATCAATCGCCGGAGACGCGCCTCATCGTACCAATGCGGCGAAGTCGGGTCCGATGGAGTCCATTTTGCCCACGCCGGATCGGTGGCCTTGAAATCGACGCAGCGCTTGCCGTCCCAGGTGACGGACAGCGAAAGATGAGGATTGAGCCAGCCGAAGTCCTCGGCCATTTGTAAAAAATGCGCCTTCGCCTGATCGAGTTTTGAGCAAGCACAGACGGGCCATCGGACCGTGATCCGGGTACCGTTCCTTACAGAAGAGCGCTCGCGGATGTGGTCGATCTTCGGCTCTTGCCGAATCTGATCGACCCGGAAGCCGATGCGGTGCGCCGTGCCCCGGCTCTCGATCAGCGTCTCGCCCTCGGTGCCGTCCAGCGCGAAGGCCATGGCCACGACTGTCTTCAGGGCGTTGCCCTGCGCCCCTCGGGTCGGCGAGCAATAGGCTTCGCGGGATGATACCCGAACGGAGAAATCCAAGATGTCGGCGACCGTTTCGGGCGGCATACCCGACCCGTCGTCAGCGATGACGATCTCGTTTCCTTTGACCTGGACGCTGATCACTGGCGCCGTGCCGGACTCTTCGGCCTCGTCCAGGGCGTTGTCCGTCAGCTCTTTGAGAACCACGAGCGGCCACTGATCGACCGGGTGCCCGATCTGCTTGACCAGCTCGCGCTCGGTGCAGAAATCGAGCAAACGGGAGGTCCGGAACGTCTCCCGCTGCAGGGAGTGCCGCACACGCCTGTCGCCGGGATGGGGCGCCACGACGTTGCGCCCGCTCACGTTGCTTCCGAGCGCGCGTGCCACCGCATGCGGATGGCGCATCATCGCGCCGCCGTGATGACCGGGAGACGAACCAACCAGTCTTCAGCGTCGTCTTCGGTGATAATGGTTCGCTTTCCGATTTTCCGACCGCGTAGCCGCCCCGATTTGAGTTCCTCGTATGCTTTCGTTCGGCCGGGACCGTAGCGGTGACAGAACTCGGCAATGCTCATCGCTCGCTGCCTGGCACTCCACCGCTGTTCGGCGTCTGAAATTGTGCGAGAAAAATCCACCGTTCACCGCCATTGAATCCGCACATAACCGGATGCGTGCGTCAATGATCGGATAATCAGCATCAACGACTAAAGCCAGCAAAACCAGTGGACGAATTTGCAGAGCAATCTGGCGTTAAATTAGTCCTCATTTCCGATTTTTGATCCGGAACCTCATTGCTTTATCGATTGTGCCACTTCCAATGCTAGGATCAGCAATTTCGCAAACGTATTTGATGTATTTCACGGAATCGTCGTCCTTATAGGAACGAGTAATTTTTTTTCCCGCGTACTGTTCTCGTATCCCGTCGAGATTGCCCACCAGCCAGTAAACGTTTTCAGCTTTGGGTCCGCGCTTTTTGTCCTTTACTCGGTAAGCGGCAATCAAAAACCATTTGGGTGAGCGTAACAGTACGTCACAAATTTGAGACAAACGTCGGTGAGCGTCCTGCACCAGCCGTTGCTGTCCTGCGCTCGATACGGACCCTTGATGATGCGCTCTGTTGGTTAGCCGGTTCAGCGGACCGGACGGCAATGCACCACCGCCAATCAGCGCGGTGTAAGCGTCCCGATTGCTCATCAAGCTGGAAAGCCGCTCGTAAAAGCTCCTGGCGTCCTTCGCCAATCCATGAAATTCCCGGCGGATTTCGGCGGCCGCCTTGCGATGCAATTCAGATTCTTGGAATTCCCTAAACATTCCAAGTACTCTTTCAATTGCGTCACGTCCGTCCCCCGAGTCGTTGGGAATGCTTGAGAGCTTTGAAACTTCACTCCATTGTGCGGTTGTCAAACGTAACCTCGGAAAAGGTCGATGCGTATCAACACCTTCCAACGGATCGACTTGAATACGCTTCGCCTTGGATTTCGACATCCCACCACCGCCGTTCACCGCCGACACGACTGGTCGGCGCGGGGCAGCACCTCGGCGGTGATGTGAGGTGCGACGGGTGGCCACCCGGCCCCGCGCCTAAGCTAAGCGTACCATTTTCCACTGACCGGAGGCGAGGACGCGCTGGTGATGCCGTGGCACCGGCAACCCGGATGTAGTGCATGCGCTACAGAATGCGCTCGGCGCGGCGCGTGCGGTGGAACATCCTTGCCCCTTTAAGCCCGGACGCACTGGCGGCCACGGCTGGGGCGGCGCGGGGCGCTCTATGGACGATGCAGATCGCGTCAACGTAAAGTCAACATGAAGCGGGCTGGATGCGTCTTGGGTTCTGGCCGCTACGAATAGAGGTCAGCGGAGTTGTCAGTGGCAACCCAACGCGGTCTGGTAATCTCCGTCCCGGTCAAATTGGACGAAACGGGCCTTCGTGCGGGCGGAGGGCTCGATCAACAGGATCTTCGTTTTTCTTTGTTGTTTTGGGATAAATTGCATGCTCCACGAAATAATTTTCTTTTGCTTGGCGATCCAACCGCAGATTTTCTCGAAGGTGCAGGGGTTTTGGCGCAACCAATTACACGAGTTGATTTGTCCAGTGGTATTATAAATCCAGGTGAGGTTGTTCTTTCAGTACACCTAAACGCCTTCCGCGCGCTCGACCGGGCCGAGCCCGGTGTTTGGAGCTTAGGCGCGGGGAACAATTCCGTATCATTTCCCAAACATGATTTAGAGGTCGGACGCGGAGTATTGGTTCGCTTATATGAAGCCATCCCGGTCCCGGACAAAGACGTTCCCCTTCAAGACATTTTGGACTTCAGGGCAAAACGCCAAGATGAACTGCTTGCTCTCCGATACCATCTGGATTCGATCTATCAGCGCATTATCGCTGCAGGCGATGGTGAATTGGCGTTACAAACTGAGATTGGTGCCCTGGAAAAGGCAATCGTTGATTATCTCAAGGTCGCAAAAGGCGCGTCCCTTCCATTTATAAATATGACTTTTGAAGCCAACTTGAACATTCCCGCCGCAGTTGCGGCAGGTCTTACGACCTTCGCCGCTGGTTTTGGCATTGTGCCGACTTTGTTGACGGGCGCGGCGGCCGGAATCGCATTTGGACCTTCTGCTTCATTGAAAGATCACAAAACCAGCCAAACGCCATTTCGCTACGTTTCATCTTTCCATAAGCGCGTATTTTGACAGAGTCACTTTTATTCGCATGATGCCCGCGCCTCGCCGCTTCCCGCCGCCCTGGTCGAATCGATGAGGCAAACGATGCCTGCTTCATCGTCCGCACAGTCACTCGATTCACCTAAGAAGGCCCGCGCTATGCGTGCAACCGCTGCCATCTTCGTTACGCTCACGTTGCTCTTTCTGGGGCAAGAGGCAAAAGCTAGGGTCTGTACCCAGATAGCTTATTGAAAAGCAAGGGCGAACGTGATTCACCGTGGCCGGAGGTGGATCATGCGATTTGATTTGAGCGATGACGAATGGGCTCTGTTGGAGCCGCTGATG
>JBEKJZ010000050.1:0-49188 GCA_050010955.1 Xanthobacteraceae bacterium
GTCAGCGCCGCGCCCTTTTCCCGCTCGATCTGCACGATCTCCTCGACCCCCTTGTTGTTGAGGACGCGCTCGGTGTTGCGCAAGCCGCGCATGATCAGCCGCGTGTCGAGCTCGGAAGCGGCTAGGATCGCCTGCTTGACATTGGCGTGGACCGGCGCCTCCTCGGTGGCGATAAAGCGTGTGCCCATGTTCATGCCGGCGGCACCGAGCGCCAAAGCCGCTACCAGGCTGCGCGCATCCGCCATGCCGCCCGACGCCACGAACGGAATCTTCAATTCGTCGGCAGCGCGCGGCAACAGGATCATGTTGGGGACGTCGTCCTCGCCGGGATGGCCGCCGCATTCGAAGCCGTCGACGCTGACCGCGTCGCAGCCGATCCGCTCGGCCTTGAGCGAATGCCGCACCGACGTGCATTTGTGGATGACCTTGATGCCGGCGGCTTTCAGCGCCGGCATGTATTGCTCGGGGCTGCGTCCCGCGGTCTCGACGATCTTGACGCCGCCTTCGATGATGGCGCGGATGTATTCCGGATAGGGCGGCGCGATGAACGCCGGCAGGAAGGTGAGGTTGACGCCGAACGGCTGGTCGGTCGCGTCGCGGCAGCGCGCGATTTCCCGCGCCAGCAATTCCGGCGTCTTTTGCGTCAGGCCAGTGATGATGCCGAGACCGCCGGCGTTCGACACCGCCGAGGCGAGTTGCGCCAAGCCGACATAATGCATGCCGCCCTGGATGATGGGATGGCGGATGCCGAACATTTCCGTAATCGCAGTTTTCACCTGAACCTCCAGTCCCTTGGCCATGTTCTGGCCAGTCATATTTCAGTCAGTCGGCTGTATCTAATATGCAGCCATGAGCAACCGCGAGGACCGTAACATACCGGCAGCGGAGGATTTAGCCATGAAGACTTTCGGCGATAGTTTCTCTCGGGATGATCTTAAGCCGTCGCGCCGCGCGGTCATGAAATACGGGGCGGCTGGCGTTATTTCGGCTGCCGTCAATCCGGTCAGCCCCATCCTTGCCGCCGTGAGTTCCGGCACCGTCTCGGGCACTGTTTATGAGGACCGCTCAGGCGGCGTCCGCCGCCAGCCAAGCGACCCGGGCATTGCCGGCGTTCTGGTGTCGAACGGCCGCGACGTCGTCAAGACCGATGCCGCCGGACGCTATTCTCTTCCGGTCGATGACGAGAGCATCATTTTCGTCATCAAGCCGACCGGCTACGCCCTCCCGGTCGACGACGAGATGCTGCCGCGCTTCTATTACATCCATCAACCGGCGGGCTCGCCGCAAAGCCTCAATTTGCGCTATCGCGGCATCGATCCCACCGGCCCGCTGCCCGACTCCGTCGATTTCGCGCTGAAGAAGGCCGATGAGCCGCAAAAATTCGACGTCATCGTGTTCACCGATCCGCAGCCGGAAAGCGAGGTCGAGGTCAACTTCATCCGTGACGACGTGGTCAATTCCCTGATCGGCAACGCCACGGCGGCGTTCGGCATGACCACCGGCGACATCATGTTCGACGATTTGTCGCTCTATCCGCGATTGAACCGCATCGTCGGGCAGATCGGGCTGCCGTGGTACAACATCGGCGGCAACCACGATCTCAATTACGAGGCGCCGAGCGCCAAATATTCGCGCGAGACATTCAAGCGGACTTATGGCCCGCCCTATTATGCGTTCGAATACGGCGGCACGCTGTTTCTGATGCTCGATAATATCAATTATTTGGGCTTCGATGCGGCCAAGCCGCGCGGCGGCGGCAAGTTCGAAGGCCGCATCGGCGAACGGCAGCTCGCCTTCATCGCCAACGTGCTCAAGGAGTTCCCGGCCGACAAATTGGTCGTGACCTGCATGCACATTCCGTTGCAGACCTATCTCGACCCAACCAATCCGATAATGAACACCGTCGATCGCGGCGCGTTCCTGGAACTGCTCGCAGGGCGTCCGCATACGGTCAGCCTGTCGGGACACACCCACACGACTGAGCATCATTATTTCGGCGCCGGCGACGGCTTTGCGGGAACGATGCCGCACCACCACCATGTGATGACCGCGGTGTCGGGCTCGTGGTGGAGCGGCCCTTACGATCACCGCGGCATTGCCGTCGCCGACAGCCGGGACGGCAGCCCGAACGGTTTTCATATTCTGTCGATCGACGGACAACACTATTCGACGCGCTTTCAGCCGGCCAACGAGCCGCATTCGCGACAGATGCGCATCATGCTCGACTCTGAATTCCACCGCGACCGCAAGGAGCTTTATGCCGAATTCCGCATGGGCCAATTGCTCGGCTCGCCGCTGCCGCAGGACAGCGCATTTGCGACCAGCGTCATCGTCAATTTCTTCGACGGCGGCCCGCGCACGTCGGTCGAATATCGCATCGGCCGGCGCGAGCCCATCAAGATGGAGCGCCTCGTCAGCCCGGATCCCTTCGTCGAGGAGGTTTTCGCCCGCAACGAGGCGACCAAGAAACCTTGGGTCAAGGCCGAACCCTCGTCGCATATCTGGACGGCGCGGCTACCGGGCGACCTCGAAGCCGCCACGCATTGCATCGCGGTGCGGGCGATCGACGAATATGGCCGCGAGCATCGCGACCATTTGGTGGTGGAATTAACCGCAAGCGCCGGAACGGCGAAGCCGCGGGCGGAATAAATCGTCAGCGGCCTTCACGCCGCGATGAGGCCGCCGCCTTCGGCGACGATGCCGAGATGGTGGTCGGCGTCGCCGAACAGCGTGTCGATGGTGGTGAGGCGTTTGAAGTAATGGCCGACCTTGGTCTCCATAGTCATGCCGATGCCGCCGTGAATCTGGACCGCGCCCTGGCCGACGATACGGCCAGAGCGGCCGATCTGCACTTTTGCCGCCGAGACGGCTTGGCGCCGCTCGCGGACATTGTCCTCCGCCGCCATCATGGTCGCCAGCATCGCCATGCTGTGCGCCTGTTCGAGCGCGATCAGCATCTCGGCAGCGCGGTGCTGCAACGCCTGGAAGCTGCCGATGGTGACGCCGAACTGCTTGCGCGTCTTCATATAGTCGACGGTGGTCTCGTGCATCGCCGCCATGGCGCCGACCGCCTCGGCGGCAAGCGCAGCGATCGCCAGGTCGGCGATGCGCTCGATCAGCGGGAAGGCGGCGCCGAGCTCGCCGATCACGGCGGCGGCAGGAACGCGCACGCCGGAGAACGTCACCTCGGCGGCGCGCTGGCCGTCGACCGTCGGATAGCCGCGCGTTGAGACGCCGTCCGCCGCGGCATCGACCAGGAAAAGGCCGATGCCGGCGCGGTCGTTTTGACCGCCGGCAAGCCGCCCCGAGACGATGAATTTTTGTGCGCTGTCGCCGTGCAGCACCAGGCTCTTGGCGCCGTCGATGACGAAACCCGCGCCGTCGTGCCGCGCCCGCGCGGCGATGTCGGCGAGGTCGTAGCGCGATTGCCGCTCGGCGTGCGCGAAGGCGAGCATGAGATCGCCGCTGGCGATCTGCGGGATCAATTCGGCGCGCATCGCCTCGCTGCCGCCGAGCCGCAAAAGTCCGCCGCCGAGCACCACGGTCGCCAGATACGGCTCAAGCGCCAGCGCCCGGCCGATCTGTTCCATGACGATCATGGTCTCGACCGGACCGCCGGCCGATCCGCCGTCGGCTTCGTCGAACGGCAGTCCGAGCAAGCCGAGTTCGGCATAACGCGCCCACAGCGCGCGGCTGAAACCGCCCGGTTCCTGGCCGTAGCGCTTGCGCGCCTCGAACGCGTAGTGATCGGCAAACAATCGCTCGACGCTATGCTGCAGAAGCCGCTGCTCGTCGGTCAGCGCAAAGTCCATTTCACAGCCCCCAACTCTACTTTCTCGTCATTGCAAGGAGCGGAGCCGGTCATCGGGCCAGGCACTTCGGGCCGGGCCCGTTGGCTTGCAATGACGAAAGCTCATAGCCCCAGGATCGCCTTGGCGATGATGTTCTTCTGGATTTCGTTCGACCCGCCGTAGATCGACGTCTTGCGATAGTTGAAATATTGCGGGGCAAGCGGGCCGGCCCAGTCCGGGCCGATCGGCGGCTCGTTCCAGCGCTCGCTGTCGTCATGCGGCACCTGGTCGGGCAGCGCGTAGGGGCCGACGACCTCGAGCAGCAGCTCGGTGATGGTCTGCTGGATCTCCGAGCCCTTGATTTTCAGAATCGACGAGGCGGGATCGGGCTTGTTGCTGCCGCTGCGATTGCGCTCGGCGGCGACGACGCGCAACTGCGTCATTTCCAGCGCCTTGAGCTCGATCTCGACGGCGGCGATCTTGGCGCGGAAGCGCGGGTCGGCAAGAAGCGGCTTGCCGGCCGATCGCTCGAGCGCCGCCAGCTCCTTCAGGCGGCGGATGCGCGACTTGGAGATGCCGACGCGGGCGATGCCGCTGCGCTCGTTGCCGAGCAGGAACTTGGCGTAGTTCCAGCCCTTGTTCTCCTCGCCGACCAGATTCTCGACCGGGACCTTGACGTCGTCGAAGAACACTTCGTTGACCTCGTAGCCGCCGTCGATGGTTTGGATCGGGCGCACCGTGATGCCCGGCGTTTTCATGTCGATCAGCAGGAACGAAATGCCTTCCTGCTTCTTGGCGGCCGGATCGGTGCGCACCAGGCAGAAAATCCAATCGGCGTATTGCGCCAGCGTGGTCCAGGTCTTCTGGCCGTTGACGATGTAGTGGTTGCCGTCGCGCCGCGCCGTGGTGCGCAGCGAGGCGAGATCGGAGCCGGCGCCGGGCTCGGAGAAGCCTTGCGCCCACCAATCGTCGAGATTGGCGATGCGCGGCAGATAGCGCTTCTTCTGCGCCTCGTTGCCGAAGGCGATGATGACCGGCCCAACCATGTTGGCGCCGAACGGCAGCGGCTCGGGCGCCGGCGCCTGCTGCATCTCGTCGCGGAACAGATAGATCTCGACCGGGCCCCAGCCGGTGCCGCCCCATTGCTTCGGCCAGTGCGGCACCGCCCAGCCCTTGGCGTTGAGGATGCGTTGCCAGGCGACGAGGTCTTCCTTGCCGAGGCGCTGGCCCTCGATCATCTTGGTGCGGATCGATTTCGGCAGCGCGCTTTGCATGAATGCGCGCACCTCGTCGCGGAACGCGATCTCTTCCGGCGTGAAGCGAAGGTCCATGACGCGCTCCTTGCTCTCTCACCCGCTGGTCTAATTGATCTCGAACAGGCCGGCGGCGCCCATGCCGCCGCCGATGCACATGGTGACGATGGCGAGCTTGGCGCCGCGCCGCTTGCCCTCGATCAGCGCGTGACCGGTCATACGCGAGCCGCTCATGCCGTAGGGGTGGCCGATCGAGATGGCGCCGCCGTCGACGTTGAGCCGCTCCTGCGGAATGCCAAGCCGGTCGCGGCAATACAGCACCTGGCTGGCGAACGCCTCGTTGAGCTCCCACAGATCGATGTCGCCGATTTTCAGCCCCTGCCGGGCGAGCAGTTTCGGTACGGCGAAGACCGGGCCGATGCCCATCTCGTCGGGCTCGCAGCCGGCGACGGCGAAGCCGCGGAAGGTGCCGAGCGCCCTAAGGCCGCGCTTCTCGGCGGCTTTGGCGTCCATCACCACGCAGGCCGAGGCGCCATCCGAAAGCTGGCTGGCGTTGCCGGCGGTGATCCACTTGCCTTCGCGTACCGGCTTGAGCGAGGCGAGCCCTTCGAGCGTGGTGTCGGGGCGGTTGCCTTCGTCGCTCTTGAGCGTCACCTGCTCGAAGCTCTCGGCCTTGGTGTCCTTGTCGACGACCTTCTTGGTGGTGGTCATCGGCACGATCTCGTCGTCGAATTTTCTGGCCTGCTGCGCCGCCGCGGTGCGGCGCTGGCTTTCCAGCGCAAAGCCGTCCTGCGCCTCGCGGCTCACCTTGTAACGCGCGGCGACATTGTCGGCGGTATCGATCATCGGCATGTAGAGCGCGGGCTTATGCTCCAGCATCCATTCGCTGGGCGCCGGCAAGCTCTTGCCGTCCTGCACCAGGCTGATGCTTTCGAGCCCGCCCGCGGCGATGACCGAAGCCTCGCCGGCGATGATGCGCTGCGCGGCGAGCGCAATCGCCTGCAAGCCCGAACTGCAAAAGCGGTTTACCGTCATGCCCGAAACGGTGACCGGAAGCCCGGCGCGGATCGCCGCCTGGCGGGCGATGTTGCTGCCGGTGGCACGCTCCGGCAGCGCGCAACCGAGAATGACGTCCTCGATTTCGGCCGGCTCGACGCCCGAGCGCTCGATGGCGCGGCCGACGACATGGCCGCCGAGGTCGGCGCCGTGGGTCATGTTGAAGGCGCCGCGATAGGCTCTGCCGATCGGGGTGCGGGCGGTGGAAACAATAACGGCGTCGGGCATTTGAGCCTCCCGGGCAGCGGTTTTTTGGCCGACCGGCGCTGCCGTGTCCCGGCCTTGTTGGCGAGGATATCATCTTTGCCGGAGGACGGATTGCCCGGTCAAGCCCGCCCACCGCGATACGCGCGGCTGCTATGCTGTCGCCTATTGCCTCGTTTTGGCTTCCCGGCGCACCATCATTCATGGACACGCGCGCCGCCCTGTTCCGGAACGTCGGCGCGCCGGTATCGATCGAGCGCATCACGCTTGATCCGCCGGCGCCCACCGAGGTCTTGGTGCGCATCGCTGCCGTCGGCCTGTGCCGGACCGACTATCACGTGATGCGCGGCGAGCGGCGCGTGGCGATGCGGCCGATGGTTTTGGGCCACGAGGCGGCCGGCGTGGTCGAAGCCGTCGGCGCTGCGGTCATCGGCATCGAGCCGGGCGACCACGTGGTGCTGACTTTCATTCCCGGCTGCGGCATTTGTCGCTGGTGCCGCCAGGGCCTGCATCATTTCTGCGCCGAGGGCCCGCGTATCACCCAAGGGCCGCAGCTCGACGGCACTTACCGCCGACGCGATCAGGCGGGCATTGCCACCGGCGCATTCTGCATGATCGGCGGCTTTGCCGAACGCACCGTGGTCGATCAGGCCTCGGTGGTCGTCATCGACCGCGATATCCCGCTCGATCTCGCGAGCCTTGTAGCCTGCGGCGTGCCGGCCGGCGTTGGTGCGGCGCGCTATCGGGCGCGGGTCAAGCCGGGCGACAGCGTGCTGGTGGTGGGCTGCGGCGGCGACGGCATGAACGTGGTGCAAGGCGCGCGGCTGTGCGGCGCCGCAAAGATCATCGCCGCCGATATCGTGCCGGCCAAGCTCGATTGGGCGCGCGCGTTCGGCGCCACCGACGGCGTCAACGCTCGGGGCGAGAACCTTACGCGTGCCGTGCTGGAGCTGACCGGCGGCATCGGCGTCGATCACGCCTTCGTCTGCATCAATCCGCCGGAGACCCTGCTGCCCGCCTTCCGCGCGACGGCGAAGGGCGGCAACGTCGTGGTGACCGCGCTCACCTCGGACGCCGTGACCGAGATCAAAATCCCGCCGCTCGAGCTTTTGCTCACGCAGAAGGCGATCATGGGCGCCGTCTACGGTTTTGCCAGTCCGCGGCTGCAGATCCCCGAGTTGCTCACGCTCTATCGCAACGGCGCGCTGAAGCTGCGCGAACTGATGACGCGAACCTATCGGCTCGACGACATCAACAGCGGCTATGCGGACCTCGAGGCCGGCAAGAATCTCCGCGGCGTCGTGGTGTTCGACCATTGAATGGCGCCGCCGTCGGAGTGGGCGGCGAGCGCGCCGGCCCTTCTTGACCGCGCCGGCGCTTGCGCCTATTGCGCCCCCGTCAATCTTGTCACAGGTTAGTCATGGAAATTCGCGATGCCACTCACGATATTTTTCGCAGAGACCGCTCGGTCGGTGGCGATGGCGAGCGGTAATTTGGCGGCTGGCGGCGAATGTTTCCCATTCCAAAGTGCGTATTCCTGACCCGCGGCATCGGCGTTCACCGCCACCTGCTCACCGCCTTCGAGTACGCGCTGCGCGCCGCGGATATCGAGCAGCAGAACCTCGTCACCGTCTCCTCGATCTTGCCGGCCCAATGCGAACTGATCACGCCCGCCGCCGGGATTGCCACATTGGCGCCCGGCGAGGTCACCTTCTGCGTCATGGCGCGCGCCGAAACCAACGAGCCCGGCCGCCACATCGCCGCGGGAATAGGCCTCGCCCGGCCGAAAGATCCGGCGCATTATGGCTACATCTCGGAGCACCATGGTTTCGGCATGACCGAGACGGAGATTCGCGACTATGTCGAGGATCTCGCGGCCACCATGCTGGCCTCCACGCTGGGTATCGAGTTCGATCCAAGCGCCGCCTGGGATGAGCGCAAGCGCGTCTATCAAATGAGCGATCTCATCGTCGACAGTCTGTCGGTGACGGCGGCGGCCGAAGGCGCCGCCAATGGCGCCTGGACCTGCGCTATTGCCGCGGCGGTGTTCCGTTTTGCGCTTCCGGCGCCGGGGCAACCATGACCGGGGTGGCGACCTACGCGATTCCGCCGACATTCCTCGGCACCGCGCGCCGCGATCCCGCCTCGCCGATCTGCGTTGCCGGAATTCCGCTCGACCTCGGCACGACAAATCGGAGCGGCGCCCGGTTCGGGCCGGGGGCGATCCGGCAGGCGAGCCGCATGTTGGTGGATGGCGAGCATCCGCAGCACGGCGTCGATGCAACAAAGCTGCCTCTGGCCGACATCGGCGACTTCACCATCGCGCTTGGCGACCTTGTGGGCAGCATGGCGCTGATCGAGGAGCAGGCGGGTAAGATCGAGCATCTCGTCGCCTTGGGCGGCGATCACAGCATCACGCTTCCTCTCCTGCGCGCGCTGGCGAAAAGGCGCGGCCCGCCCGCGCTCATTCACCTCGACGCTCATGTCGATACCTGGCCCGACAGTTTCGGTCAGACTTTCGGCCACGCCTCGGTCTTCTACCATGCGATCGAGGAGGGTGTCGTCGATCCGCGCCGCATGGTGCAGATCGGCATCCGCTCTCCCCTGGCCCGGGAGGTGCGCGATTGGACTGCGGCGCGCGGCGTGGCGACGATCCCGGCGCAAGACGTTCACGAAGCCGGCCCCGCCGCCGTCGCCGATCGCATTCGCGAGGTCGTCGGCGATGCGCCGGTCTATCTCAGCGTCGATATCGACGTGCTCGATCCGGCCTTTGCGCCCGGCACCGGAACGCCGGAGATCGGCGGGCTGGCGAGCTGGCAGGTGCAGGGGATCTTGCGCCGGCTGCAGGGACTTCGCTTCGTCGGCATGGACTTGGTCGAGGTCGCGCCGGCTTACGATGTCGCCGAGATCACCGCGTTAGCCGGCGCCACCATGGTCTGGGAATATCTCTGTCTGCTCGCCCTCCGCCGCTAACGCGGCGCCCGCGTGCGGCCCTTGGCGCCGCTCACTCCTTTCCCAGCACACTCACATCGTCGCCGTCGCGATAGGCCGGGTGCCGCCAGCCGTTCTCGTCGTAATCGGCCATGCATTGCTCGGCGAGCGCCGTCATCTCCTTGAGCGCGCCAGAACCTTGCGCCTGTTGCAGCGGGAAAATGCGAATGAGTTCGTGGCTGCCGGAATAGTTCATCTCGTAAAGCTCGTGACGGGCGCCGAACTCGGTGCCGATGGCGTCCCACAGAAGCTTCATGGTCTTGATGCGCTCCTTGTAGTCGATGCCGTTCGAGCCGCGCACGTATTTGGCCAGATATTTGTCGATGTCCGGGTTCTTGAAGTCGCGGGCATGCGACGGAAGATAAATAAGGCCCGAGGCGATCACCTTCTCGACGATCGAGCGCACCGCCGGATAAGCCTCGGTCATGAACAGCCGATAGGCGCTGGAGGCGCGGCCGTTCGGCAACACCGCGCCGTTGACCCAGGGCTGCGGGTTGAACGCCATGGCGTCGGTCAGCGACCAGAACAGATTGCGCCAGCCGATCACCTCGCCGATCTGCGCCTGCACGCCGCGGAACGCCTCGACGCCGGTGGTGCGCGCCGCCTTGTAAAGCAGCCCGGCGATGAAATCGAGCTTGACCGCCAGCCGGGTGCAGCCCTGCATGGTGAAGCCGTTGAAGAAGCCGGATTGCGGATAGAAGTTCTTCAGCCGCTCCACGTCGCGGTGAATGAAGACGTTCTCCCACGGGATGAACGCGTTGTCGAAAACGAAAATGGCGTCGTTCTCGTCGAACCGCGAGGTCAGCGGATAATCCCACGGCGAGCCGGTGGCCGCGGCGGCGAATTCGTACGACGGGCGGCAAATGAGCTTGATGCCGGGCGTGTTCATCGGCGCGATGAACATCACCACCATGGCCGGATCGTTGATCTCCTGGCCCATGTTCTGGCCGAGAAAATTGTAGTGGGTCAGCGCCGAATTGGTGGCGACGACCTTGGCGCCGGAGACGTAAATGCCGGCGTCGGTTTCCTTCTGGATGGTGATGTAGACGTCCTTGACCTCTTCGGCCGGCTTGTTGCGGTCGATCGGCGGATTGACCAGGGCGTGATTGAGAAACAGCACCGCCTCCTGGCCGCGCTTGTGCCAGGCCCGCGCATTGTCGGCGAACTTGCCGTAAAACTCGGCGTTGGCGCCGAGCGTGTTGAGGAACGCGGCCTTGTAATCGGGACTCCTGCCGAGCCAGCCATAGGTGATGCGGGCCCAGGCGGCGATGGCGTCGCGCTGGGCCACCACGTCCTCGCGCGAGCGCGCCACCTTGAAGAATTTGTGGGTGTAGCCGCCGGAGCCGGTGTCGGTCGGCGCGGTCAGTACGTCCTTCGCGGCCTTGTCGTGCAAGGCGTCGTAGAGGAGCGCGACGGAGGCCGCCGAATTGCGGAAGGCCGGATGCGCCGTGACATCCTTGACCCGCTCGCCGTAGATATAGACCTCGCGCCCATCGCGCAGCGATTCCAGAAACTCCGCCCCGGTGAACGGGCGCTGCTTGCCGGCGACGATTGCTTCGGGATGCTGGGGCATTGCCTGCTCCATTTTTCTCAATCTTGCACGATAGTCACGCCTGCCGCGCGCGCCAAGCCGCCCACAGCGTCAGCGCGCCGACCAGCACGATGGCAAGCGGGGCGCCAGGCAACCCGATCTTGGCGAAAGCCACCGCGCCGCAAGCAGCGCCAAGCAGAAAGCCGGTCGCGATCGCCAGCACCACGGCGAGCTGCGATCGCACCGCGATGAATTCCCGTTCGCTGGCGGGATCGCCGGGATCGCGCGCGTACCGGCGCCAGGCGAGAAAAAGCTCGGTGCTTGAGATGCCGAGCTGCGTCATGTTGCCGGTCATCACGTTGGTCTGCGGGATGCCGCGCATCAGAAGCCGTACGATGACGCTCTGCGTGCCCATCGCCATGGCGCCGAACAGGCCGGCGAAGATGCCGTGCCAGTCGCTGGCGCCTTCGATCGGCGGGCCGGCGACGAGGAGCACGGTGAATACCGCGAGCAGCGCGGTCTCGAACGCCAGCATCCACGGCAAGGCCGCGCGGCCTTGGTGGCGCACCCAGCCGATCAGTCCGGCGGTCAAGGCCGCCGCTACCAGGAATGCGACGATGGCGAAGAGCTTGCCGGCAATGCCGGTGTCATGAATGACGAATTGGGCGCCGCCGATAACGAAGCTCCCGGTCACTTGGGCGACGAACAGTCCGAACAGCGCGAGGAACGTGTAGCTGTCGACATAACCGGCGACGAAGCTCAAGGTCGCCGGCACCAAGCGCGGCAGCGGCACCACCTCGTGCGACGGCGCGACTTCCGTCATGGGCAATCTCCCTTGCTGCCGCGCGGCGGCGGTCTCCGATGCCGGGGCCGCGGCTTGCCGTTTCGGATTTCGCTGTCGCGCCATCCGCGCTACGGTGTTAGCCAAATTTTGAAGGAGCGCCAATGCACGTCAGCCCCTTCCACTACCTGCCGCTGTCGCTCGGCTTCTTTTCGATCCTGGTCGGCATTTTTCTGATCCTGTTCGTTTTCCTGGTGGTGGGCGCGCTGCGCCAGGCCTATCTCAGCCTCGGCGTCAGTTCGTCGACCGCCATGTGGCTGTTGTTCGCCTCGCTGGTCGGCAGCTATTTCAACATCCCGGTCGCGGTTCTGCCGGACGAGCCGGTCATGTCCAACCAGGTGATCGACTTCTTCGGCATGCAATATGCCGTGCCGGTGGTCGCGCAATGGCCCGGCACGGTGATCGCCGTCAATGTCGGCGGCGCGATCATTCCGACGCTGATGTCGCTCTATCTCCTGATCACCCGACGATTGTGGCTCAACGGCGCGACCGCCATCGCGATCGTCGCCTTCGTCCTGCACTGGCTCGCCAATCCAGTGCCCGGCCTCGGCATCGCGGTGCCGGTGTTTTTGCCGGCCCTAGTCACGGCCGTCGTCGCTTTGGTGCTGTCGCGCCGAGACGCCGCGCCGCTCGCCTATATCGCCGGCAGCATGGGCACGCTGATCGGCGCCGACCTCACCAATCTCGACAAGGTGCGCGGCCTCGGCGCGCCGGTCGCCTCCATCGGCGGTGCCGGAACCTTCGACGGCATTTTTCTTACCGGCATCCTCGCCGTGCTGCTGGCGAGCATTTTTCATCCCCAGCGATACACGGCCTGGCCGGAGTGACACCCGCGCGGCGTCATGAACCGGTGCGCCTAAAGTCGGTGTCGCGCGGCCGAAAAAATCCGGCGGTAGCGCCACCGCCATGATACGATCGAGCGGCAAAACCGGAAGCCGCGTTGCGTGCCGGTGTATGCACCAGCAAAGGCTTTCAGCAACAAGGACGTGTCATGCCCTGGTATGACTATCTCGCGCATTTCTTTGCCGGCGCTTTCCTCGCCAACGGCGTTCCGCATTTCGTGCAAGGCATCTGCGGCAACAAATTCCAGTCGCCGTTCGCTTCGCCGGCGGGCGTCGGTGAGTCCTCGGCGATCGTCAACGTGCTCTGGGGTTGGTTCAATTTCGCCGTCGCCGACGGGCTGCTGCGTTATTTCTTCCCGCCGCTGCCGCCGCCGCTCGGCGGTTCCATTGCTACCGCGCTCGGCGTACTCGTCGCCGCATTGTGGCTCGCCTACCATTTCGGCAAGGTGCGTAAGAGCATCCCACACCCGTGAGGATCGTCATGTATCGGAGTCACGCATGCGTTCTCGCTTTGCTGGTCTTTGGCCTGCTCAGCACCACGGCGGCGGCTCAGGAAGGCAGGGACATGAAGCTTGAGGATGTCGGCTTCATCATGCGCCCGGCCAATACGCTGGCGCAGATCGAACAGCTGAAGCTATTGCCGGCGCGCAAATTTGTCGCGCGCACCAAGGCCGGCAGGCGCTATTACCTCTATGCCGATCCCGACTATTGCAAGTGCGTTTTCCTCGGCGACGAGCTGGCCATGAGAAATTACCGTGATCTGATCTCGCCGCCGCCGCAGCCACCGATGGCGTTGGGCCCGGATGGCGGTCCGGTCGCCGGCTCGCTCATCCAGGAAATCGATCCCGGCATTGACGGCGCCATCGCCGACGGCGACATTCTCGATTATCCGGATTGATGAGGACGATCCCCGTGTCCGAGGAACCCGCCGGCGCGCCTGCCGCGGCAGCCCGTCCCGAGGCGATCGCCGCCTATCACGCCCACGTTTATTACGATCCGCAAACGACGCGCGGCCGAGCTGAACATTTGCGCCAGCGCGTCGCCGCGGCGTTTCCGCAGGCCAAGCTCGGGCGCTGGCACGACGAGCTGGTCGGGCCGCACACCCAAGCGATGTATCAGATCGCCTTTCCGAGCGGCCTACTGGCTTCTTTCCTGCCGTGGCTGATGCTCAACCGCGACGGGTTGACCATCCTGCTGCATCCCGAAACCGGCGACGACTATCGCGATCACACCGCGCACGCCGTCTGGTTCGGGGCCGTGCTGCCGCTGCGGCTGGACGCCTTCCAAGGCACCGGCGCGGCGGGTTGAGGCGTTTGCCGATGCCAGCCTTACGGAACCGACGGAGGCTGTGTTAGTTTGTTTTGGGGCTGCGCCAGGAGGAATCCGTGAAAAAGATGTTAGCCGCCTTGAGCTTCGCCGCTGGTATCGGTCTTATTTGCTGTCAAAGCGCCGGCGGCGTTCCGGCCAGCGCGCCGACCCTGAAGGAAGCGGCGACGGCCGCCTCGCCGGTGCAGCAGGCGCAATATGCCGAACGCCACACCCGGCGCGGCGTCATCAAATGCTACCGCGATTTTGTCATCGGCCCCTACCGCTGCCACAGATACCGCTGGTGGTAGCGGCGCCGCACACGATCCAGAAACAACTGCCCCGGATGAGCTCCGGGGCAGTTTTGCAAAAGATCAGGCTTCAAACAGTCTCGGCGCTTTATCTCTAGGCGCTATCCTCAACGTCGGTATCCGGCCGGTCGCTGCCGAGCGCGACCTCCGAGTGCCACTTGCCGCTCTCGTCCTCAAACTCGATGGCCTCGGTATTTCCCGGCTGGCGCTGCTCGGCGGAGGCCCGGCGCGCGGCCTCGAGCGCCTCCGCGTGCGTGGGAAAGCTCTCCGAGAACGCGCCATTGACCGTGTAGGCCCAGCCATCTTCATGGCGAACGATTTTGTAAGTGATATGGGTCATCGGTTTACCTGCCCTCGCGCGACATTCTCAGTCGGACCGTGATCGAGGTTCCGCCCGTTAACGGATCGCGGACCTCGCGGGGTCCATGTTGGCATTTACGGAGCCACCGGCGCAACAGCCGGCCGCTTTGCCGCCTCGCCAATCAGGCCCACGGCCTGATATGGATGCTGCAGCCAGAAGGAAGCGATATGACGGAGAAATCCAAAGGGTATGAGGCGAACGCTCAGTTCGCAAAGGTACAGCGCGCGCAGGATGCCAAGAAGGCAACGTCGGAGTACGAATCCGCGGCGGCGGCGTTGCGCGCGAAAACCGAGAAATTGAAGGCGCTGCGCTTGGCAAGAGACGCCGCGGCTCCGCGGCCGCCGCGAAACGCAAGGTTGGCAAAAAGGTCAAGTCCGGCAGCCTTTCGGATTGGCTGGACGGACAAGCCAAGGATGGCCGCAGCGGCTGAGCCGGCCAATCTTCGCGGAACGACCCTCGGGCGCGCGGCGCGCCGCCCGAGGGCTCGTTGAGCAGCGCCATCGAGCGGGCGCTGGTGACGCCTTTAACCGGTCGTGTGTTTCCGGTGCCGATAGGAATGTCTGACCCGGTGGTGATACACGCGCGGCTCCGCATATTCGGCGTAGACCGGCCGCACCCCGAACAGACCCTCGACGCCGCCGATCACGCCGCCAACGGCGCTGCCCACGACCGCGCCGACCGGCCCCGCCGTGTTGTTGCCGACATAGGCGCCATGCGCGATGCCGTCGGGAATGCCCTGCGCCTGCGCCGCGAGCGGCGATGCGAGTATTGCGGCGGCTGCCGCGGCGAACAAAATATGGAACTTCACGCTACACCCTCTTTCTTGTGTTGAGACCGCTGCGGCGTGACGGTCAATCAAGGCGTTAGCGCGGCGATGGTGCGGCGACGCGTCGCGGCGAGGCCGATTAAAACCAAAGTGCGGCAAAAGGATCACACCCGAGGTGCAGCCTGACACATCGATTGCAGGGCGCTCATCGGCCCTACGGCAGCTAGTGCATCCACAGCTGCAAGCCGCCGATCACGATCTCGACCGCGATGAGGATGATGATGATCAGCTCCAGCCGCGCCGCCCGCTCGGTATCGATGATGTCGGCAAACGCCTTGGCGGAATCGGAGATCACGGTGAGCTTGCGGGTCAGGACGTCGGCGCGCTCCTTCAATTCATATTCGTCTTCCAGCCGTGCGTAGAAGCGCTCCAGCGACGGTCGCTCCCAGAGCACGTCGGGTTTTTCCGCCACGGCGACCAGGCCGGAAACCCGATGTTGAACCAGTAACGCATTGCCGATGTGCTTGAGGATCGCGCGGCGGCCGCCGGGCGTGCGCCCGCGCTCCGCCAGTTCCCGGGCAATGGGCTGAATCACGTCGAAAACCGCGGTCACGTTTTTCTCGTCGTGCGCCAGGATGACGCTGGTGGCGAGCGCATCGGCGATCAGCAGCGTGTGCTCGGTGGTCAGCGCTTTCACGACAATAATTCCCGACGGCGTGATCTGGTCGTCCTTGTCCGGCGCGACCTCGATCTGCACCGACTCTTCTTCGCGGATTGCTACCGGAGCGACGATGCGGCCGTCCAAACGCTCGATCACTTCCTCCTCCTCCAGCGGCGACATGCCGACCAGAACGGCGACGCCATAGCGGAACAGCGCGACGACACCGTTCTCGCCGGCGCGAAACGCCAGCGGCACCGTCGACAGCACGTCCTTGCGTTCGAGGCCGGCGGTCTCGATCCGGTCGCCGAGCAACAGCGCCCGCACGGTAATGCGGCGCGCGGGCGTTGGCGGCAGATCGCTCATGACACTCTCGGGTTTGTTATAACGTAAGCGGCGTTGTGACGTGTTGGAAGGAGAAAGGTCGGGAACAAGGCGAGTAGGCCAGCTGGTCAGCGCGGCCGGCCGTCGCGAAACTCGCGCTCGAGGATTTCGCCGAGCGTCGCGTAGTAGAAACCGTTGAGGCGCCCGATCGGATCGAGCTTGCGCATGTCGATAGAGCCGTCGGTCATGCAGACCGGATCGACATGCATATAGACCACCTCGCCGATCACCAGCGTGTTGCGCTTGCGGCCGAATTCCAGGACCTGATGCAGCTTGCACTCGAAATGGATCGGCACCTCTTTGACGCGCGGCGGCTTCACCTTGACGCTCGGGATCGGTGTCAGCCCGGTCTCGGCGAATTCCGAATCGTCCTCGGGAAAACCGTTGGCGGAGTCCGCCATCTGCTTCCACACCGGCTTTGTCACTACGTTGAAGCAGAACTCGCCGGTCTCGCGCACGTTCTTCAGCGTGTGCTTTTCGCTGTCGTCGGCCTTCGGCAGAATCGTCAGCGAGATCATCGGCGGGCTCACGCACACCACCGTGAAAAAGGAGAACGGCGCCAGATTGGCGACGCCGCGCGCGCTCACCGTCGAGGCCCAGCCGATCGGACGCGGCACCACGGAGCCGATGAGCAGGCGGTAGACCGCGCGCTCGTCGGTGACGGCGGGATCGAATGCGAGGGTGTCGGGCATGGGAGGCCTTTGGCAAGCGCAGGAGGAGGGTGGCGCAAGCTTAGCGCACCCGATCCTACCCTGCCGTGGGTTTCGCTACGCTCGATCGCGCCGGAGCCGCGGCTCGGTTCCGGTTCCGCTTACCGGTCCTTGGTATCGACATGGGGCCGCGATCATCTCAATTTCGCCCGATACTGGCCGTTTGTATCTATACGGGACGAGGCGGGTTCGACGAGCGCTTCCTGGGGATGTCTGTGCCGGACAAGGTTTCCTACTTCTCGCGCTTCACCATGAAGTTCGTCGAGATCTGCGCCGCCAGCATCGCCACGGCGGTCGGCGGCTATCTGGTGGCGCATCTCGGCGGCTATTTGCCTTGGCCGGCGCGGGAGCCGACACCGGCCGCCATCCAGGCCGTTCCGAGCGCGAGCGGGGTGATGTCCAAGACCCCGCGAGCCCAGCCGCCCCAGCCGGTTCCGCCCGCTTCCGCGGATGCCGATGAGCCGCGCCCCGCGGCGGCGCCGGATGCCGGTCTTGCCGCCAAGCGGCCGGCACGGACGACCGCGAATGCCACCCAGGCGGCGCCTTCCCACAAGCCGATGACGGCCGGCACGGCCGAGAGCAAGCCGATAACGGCCGGCACCGATGCGCCGGAGGGCAAGCCGCACGAGGCGGAATCGGTCGAGGCCCAGGTGCGCGCCGCGCTGGAAAAGGTCGACGCCCATTGGCCGGCACCATCCGACGCGGCGCCGCAGACGGTGAGTTTACCGCCGGCGCCGCCTGCCGCCGCCGCCGAGCCGCGGCCGACCGAAGGTCCAGTCCTCGGCACCGCCGGCGCGGTCGCTGTGGCACCGCCTGCCGCCGCCGCGGTCGTCGTGACGCCGCCCGCCGCCGAAGCGGCACGGGAGCCGGCGCAGCAGGTTCCGGTCCAGCCCGAACCGCTGACCCCGGTCGAGATCAAGTCGCGGCCGGTCGCCTCCGTCGAGGCTTCGCCCCCACCCGAACCGGCGACTTCGGCGCACGAAGAGGACAAGGGCATCTTGTCGACGCTGAAGAAAATTCCCGAAATGTTCCGTCCCGCCTCCGGTGCAGTCAGCGCCGATCCGCCGCGTCCGCCGCTGCCGGTCGGCCAATGACAGGCGCCGGCTTTCTCCCGGTGGCCGGCCGCCAAGGCGGCCGCTCGCGCCTTGGTCGATACGTTATTTCTTCAGCAGCGCGTCGCGCTGCTTGAGCAGCCGTTCAAGCTCGTCGTTCTGTTGCGCGATCCGATCGGCGCTTCTCGCTTCGTCCTCGGCGCCGGAGAGAGCCGCCGCTTGCTCGATCAGCTGCCGGATGTTGTCACGCACGATGGCAATGCGCCTGTCGATCTCCGCGAGTGAAAGCGAGCCAGAGTTGCTCATGATGTTCCCCAAAAGGTCACGCGCCAAGTGCAGCCAGCGAGCATCGCCGAGCGTAGCGCGGATTGCGCGCCTTGTCGCGCCGTAGCGAAGTGCGAAGGCCCACGGTGAAATCCGGGGATGAAGGTGACGCCGCCCCCCGGATACTGTCTCCTCAATTGAGGCACCATTTGCTATACGTCCGGCTGCTATAGGTCCGATATGGCACGACGCACGACGAGCGATTCCCGCTGGCAGGCCGAACAGGCCTTCAAGGCCGCAACCGCCCCCAAGCCGGCGGCAGCGCCGGCGAAAACGCCGGCGCTGCCCGGCGTCAAGGAGATGGTGTCGCTGCGCATCGACCGCGACGTGCTCGATTTCTTTCAGGAAGACGGCCCCGGCTGGCAGGAGCGCATCAATGCGGCGTTGCGCAAGGCCGCGGGGAAGTAGGGGACGTTACGGCGGCGGCAACAGCGAAGCTTGGCTTTACGCGATACACCGAAACAACGACAATCTTCAAAGCATTCCAAGGGAGACATCACCATGCGACTCTCATCCGGATTTCGTGCCGCCCTGATGGCGCTGATGGTCGCCTTCGCCGGCGCCGGCTTGACCTCCGCCGCTCACGCCGACGGCGGCACGATCAGCTTCCGGGTGCTCAAGGGCGGCTGGTTCATCGGCGCGTCCGGCGGCAGCGGCTGGTTGGTCTTCCACGGCCAGCGCTACCCGATTTCGATCGGCGGCCTGAGCGCCGGCTTGGTGTTCGGGGCGTCGGAGACGTATTTCTACGGCTCCGTCAGCCATATCAACAGCCCGTACGACGTCTCCGGCGTCTATGGCGCCGCCGGCGCCGGCGCCGCGGTCGGCGTCGGCGGCCAGGCGATCGTGCTGCGCAACGAAAAGGGCGCGGTGTTGACGCTGACCGGCCGGCAGGTCGGCTTGCAGGTCAACCTCGATTTGAGCGGATTGAGCGTTTCGGTGCGCTAGCCCATCTAGCCATGTGGCCCGTGGAATTTTATCCGTAGGTGCGCATGGCGCGAACGGGGGACCCAACGCGCGTCAGTCGTCGAACTGCCCCGACATGGCTTTCCACAGCGCAATGCCGTAGTCGACGATGTGCTCTTCCTGGCAGTGATCGCAGCGGTAGGTTCGCATGTCGCGGCCCGACATCGTGCTCTTGTCCACCATGAACATTTCAGCGCCGCAGCGCGGACATTGCGTCAGCGATACCGGCGCCGCCGGTTTGCGGCGGGAGCTCGGCTTGAACCAAGAGGGCCATTTCATCTGAAAGTCGATCCGGTCGCTTCGCCCGCATGAGGCAACAAATCCGGCCCACACAAGTCGGCTGCTGCCGATATATGCATGTTTGATTGCCAATCTCGGGTGCACCCGAGATTGGTAGCCGGCCCGATGACAAGGCTCCGCGATATGCGGGTCATGCGCAGATGTTGATCGCAGATTTCGCCGAGCTTGTCGCGGCGAACCTTGTTGCGGGATATCATCGGCGGCCCGCGCATCGACGGAGGAAAAAATGAAAGTGTTCGCTTTTTTACTTGGTTTACTTGGGCTCGGGTTTGCGCTTGCTGCAGCGGCGGCGCCGGCGCTGGCGCAAACACAGATGCCGGCGATTGCGGCAGCCGACGCCAAGGCGCATGTCGGCCAGACCGTGACCGTGGAAGGCGTGGTCAGCGAGGTCCACACTGCCGCCTCCGGCCGCCACCTTCATCGACATCGGCGGCCGCTACCCGAACAACACCTTCACCGCAGTCATCTTCTCGCGCGACGTGACCAAGTTTTCCAATGTGGACGCGCTCAACGGCAAGACCGTCGATGTCACCGGCCCGGTGCGCCTGCACAACGGAAGGCCCGAGATCATTCTCAACGATCCGGGGCAGATCAAAGCGAAGTAACGCAGCGCGTAGCCCGGCACTCCATGGGCGACAAACCGCTGAAGATTCACCTCTCCCACCGGGGAGAGGTGAAGAGAATGCTCGCCAGCTTTCTCAAATCGTCATTGCCGGACGAAAGGCCCGAAGCCGCCGCCTTCGCCGGCTCAGGCAAGCTGGGTGCCGTAGTGCAACGACTCGCTTGGCTGCGGCTGCCGCGCTGTTTTACGCAGCAAGCCGATGAGCGAATAGGAATGGACGAGCAACGCGCGCGGCACCGCGTAAATCGGGATGAGCACGATCGGAAATACGATGCCGCCGCCGCCACCGCCGGTCAATGCTCCGAGCGCAACGGCGTCGATGAGATCGGCCATGCCGAACACGTTCCAGGCTATCGCGGCGCTCCGCGCATAGGGTTTGCCGACAAACCACCAGTAGGCGACCAGCGGCGCCAGGATGCCGGTGAGAACGTCGCCAACGCCGGCGGGAATGGCAAACAGCGCCGGCAGCTCGCCGTTGAAATAGCGGATCAGGAAGACGCCGCCGAGAATCCTGAATGTCTGTATGCCGATCAGCCAATGCTGCGGAATGCCGGCGACGACGGCGCGGAACGTCGACGACAGCAGGACGGCATAGCCCACCGCCAGCGTCGTGGCTAACGCCGCGGGTATCCGCGTTGACGGAAAGAAACCAGCCGCAGCCAACAGCGCGACGCCGATCAGCCACGCTGCGAACACCAGCGCCGAACCGACGGTCCAGCGCCAGCGGCGGGACTTCTCGTCGGGCAGGGCGCGGATGCCGACGTAGAAACCGAGCCACTGCAGCGTCGATCCGATGGACTGCACGATGACCTGGAGGACGACGAGTGTCATGACACTGTTTGCTTTCCTTGGGCTGGATCAATGCTGGCAGGCGCCGGTCGCCTGCCGAACCGGAGGGCGCCGATGAGCGCCGCAATCGCTAGAATGAGGATCATGGGGTTGGTCCTTTCAGCTTGGACGCTTGCCAGTCGGCGACAGGGCCGCTGCGGCAGTCCATCCTCGTCCCTATTGACTTCTTATTTCATAGTCAATATAAAAGACGTACTCACTAGCGCGGCTCTCGCGTTTGTGATGAGATGCAACCGCGGTGACCGAACTCGCCGATGCGAGCTCCCAGCGCTGCGCCTTTTCGGTTAATCGGATGTCGACACTTTACGACCGCAAATGCCCGATCGCCCGCACGCTCGAGATCATCGGCGAGCGCTGGACCATCCTCATTCTGCGCGATCTGGTGGTTGAGGGACCGCGCAAGTTTCAGGACCTGCTGGTTTCGCTGTCGGGGATCAGCCCGAATACGCTGTCGGCGCGATTAAAGACGCTGGAGGACGGCGGCATCATCGAGCGGCGCTTTTACAAAGATCACCCGCCGCGCGCCGAGTACGTTCTCACCGAAAAGGGCCGCGACCTGCGGTCGGTGCTTCGCACCCTCAAGGATTGGGGACAAAAGCACACGAGCTTTGCGGCCGCGCGCTGATGCGCGCTGCCGCCGCGTTGCCCGTCAGGCGCCGAGCGTCGCGATGCGCACCCGGTAGTCCAGCGTGGCGGTGACGCCGTCGCCGTAGAAACTGCCTTCGATCGGCATGGTGGCGGCCTGGTCGGGAGCCGCGCACAGCGCGACGTGGCCGTCTGTCACCGCAGTGCCGTGGGTGGGATCGAAGCCGCGCCATCCCGCGTCCGGCAGCAACACTTCCGGCCAGGCATGCAGATGACGATCGCCGTCCGCGGTTTCGGCATGGGCCTGATAACCGCTGACGAAACGGGCGGCGACGCCGAGGCTGCGGCAAGCCGCCATGAACAGCACGGTCAAATCGCGGCAGGCGCCGCGGCCGGTGGCAAGCGTGCGGGCCGGCGCCTGAGCGGCGCCTTCGATCCGGATGTTGCGGTGAAAGCGCCGGAACAGCGTCCGGCTGAGGTGCTCGAGGAACGGCACGGCCGCCCAGCTGCTTTCGGCCGCCAGCGTTTCCGCGAAGTTTTGCACCGCCGCGTCTTGCCGCTCTTCGGGCCAATAGTCGGCCGCCGCGCGCTGCGGCCGGTATGACCAGGGCAATCGCGGCAATCCGCAATCGTGCAGCGGCGCCGGCGCGGAAATTTCCAGGTCGAAACAGCTTTCGACGCGCAGGAGGTCGGATGCGCCTGCGAAGCTCACCTCGATGATCCGATTGCCGAAGCGGTCCACCGACTCCCGGCGTGCCGCCGGCGCCGGCTCAACCGTAAGCTCGCTCGCCAGCATGCGAACCCGCTCGGCCCGCGGGGTGAGCCGCAGCAAGTGCGGCGCCAGCCCCACCGGGGCGCTGTAGCGATAAAGCGTATCGTTCCGCACGGAAAAACGCATGGTCGCGTATAACACGCATCGCAATTGTCCTGCCCCGCGGTAGCGGGGAAGGGGGACTGCGCGTAGCGCGGTGGAAGGGGCGTTGGCCATGACGAATATTCGGCAACAAAGCGTCGCTTTGAGTCTGACGCCCCCTCCACCATCCTTCGCGCTACGCGCTGCGGATGGTCCCCCTCCCCCGCTATCGCGGGGGCGGATGATTTTCTGTTTTTCGTCTTGCCGGACTTAATGCGCCGTCACAGTTGCAGAAGGATCAGCAAGAGGCCGACCACCGAGACGACCCAGATTGCGGTGCGCAGCCACGGCACGCCGGCGACATAAACGATCGCATAGGCGAGGCGGGCCCAGAAGAAGATCTGACAGCCCAAGAGCGTCATGGCGTTGGTCTTGCCGGTAATCTGCGCCACCAGCACCAGGATGGCGAACAGCACGAGGTATTCGAGCATGTTGAACTGGGCGCGGCGCGCGCGCCCCGCCCAGCCGACGATCGGCGGTAGGTCCTCGCGATTGCCCATCAGCGCCGGCAAGCCGACTTGCAGCTGCGCGCCGGCGACGGCGACGAGCATCTGCACGAAGGTGAGAACGGCGGACCAAACAAGCAGCGTGAGTTCAGGTGTCATGGAGCCCCCTCCCTGTGGCGCCGGCCTGCTGACGAGGACGTGCGCCGTTACGAAACCTCCGGGCGGCCGGTACGGCAAACCCCGGAACGCCGCAGCATTTCATATTTTCCGGCGCAATGCACCTGATCCAATTACTAATTACGGTGACAGCAAGTGGCCCGCATGGAGCGAAACGCAATGCGGATTTTGCGGCTAGGCCGGCCCCGCATTTCGCTGCGCTCCATACGGGCTACGCTTGCTGCTCAATCCGGGCTGAGCGTGCCGTCTTTGACTTGCTGACAGCTGAAAATTACACTGCGCTTGCCGCGTCACCATTATCGCTCGAAGGCACATCATGAACGTTATGCGCCGTCATGTTTTGCGACTAGCGGGGATCGGTGCGGTCGCAATCGCAGTTCCACGGCTTGCATCGGCGTTCGACTCCGCGACCGGCGCTTCACTAAAGTTGGCGATGGGACCCGTGAGCGCTCCGCAAAAGAGCTCCGGCGCGACGGCGGCGCCTGACCACACCGTCACAACGTGCGCGCCATCTGAGGGGCCATGCTCAAAGCCACATCATCATTGAAAACGCCGGCGCGCAGGCTCCACCGCCCGGACGAAGTGATGATGAGGTGGCGGCCCTAATCTGAAGAGGGGCTCGTGTTGATTTTCGCGAAATCTTCCTGGGTTCGCGCATTTTGCGGCGCCGTTGTCTTTTGTGCTGCGGCCAGTCACATCGCTCGGGCCGACCAGGCACAGATGGGTTCGCAACAGCAGCCGGCGGCGGATGCGCCTGCGGCAGCACTGGCGCCGGATAAAAGCGGCTATACCTTGTTTAATCCGACGCCCGACAGCCAGCTTCGGAGTTTCGCGCCCGACCGGCCGCCGAAGGCCGACTCCGCCACCACGGTGGACGCCGGGCATTTCCAATACGAAACCGACCTTTTGAATTATTCGCAAACCAACTTCGGCGGCGTCACCACGCGGCTCTACCAGGCGTTTGATCCGGTGTGGAAATTGGGTTTGACCAATTGGGTGGATTTCGAGCTGCAATTCAACGGCTATCAAAATCTCACGGCGACCGACAATGCCACCGGCGCGGCCGTGGCGAAGGCCTCCGGTTTTGGCGATGTCTTTGTCAAATCGAAGATCAATCTGTTCGGCAATGACGGCGGCTCCGCCGCGCTGGCGATCATCCCCTATGTGAAGATCCCGAGCGACGCTCCCACTATCAGCAATGGCGTCGTCGAGGGCGGGCTGATCGCGCCGTTTCAACTCCAGCTGCCGCACGACTTCGGCTTGACCCTGATGAGCGAAGTCGATGCGCTCAAGGATGCCGCCGACAGCGGCCGGCACGCCAATTTCGTCGACCTCGTCAACCTCAACCATGCGGTGCCGGGCATCAAGAATCTCAGCGCCGCGATCGAATTCTTTTCCTCGGTCGGCACCGACCCGAACACACCGCCGATCTATACCTTCGACACCGCCTTGATCTATTTGCTTACGCCGAACGTTCAGCTCGACGCCGGCGCCGATTTCGGCCTCAACCGCGCGGCGCCGGCGGTGCAGGTCTTTGTCGGGCTGTCGCAGCGGTTTTGAGGGTCCGCTCTAAGCAGAAAAGCGCGTGACGATCTCGTCGAGCGGCGGCCGCGGCCGATCCTCGGCCGGACCCGACGGCGTGCCGATGTGAACGAAGCCGGCGATGCGCTCGTGCGGCGCCAGGCCGAGCGCGTCGAGCACGCCGCGGTCGTAGGCGTACCATTCGGTGATCCAGTTGGCGCCGTAGCCGAGCGCGTGCGCGGCAAGCACAAGGCTCATAGCGGCGGCGCCGGCGGAGAGCACCTGTTCCCACTCCGGAATTTTCCCGTGCGACGCGGCGCGGCTCACCACCGCGATGACGAGCGGCGCGCGCAACAGCCGCACGTGCTCGGCCTCGACATGCTCCGGCATCGCGTCCGGGTACTTGGCGGCAAAGGCGGCGGCGATCGCCGCGCCGGCCGCGCGCCGCGCCTCGCCTTCGAACACGATGAAGCGCCACGGCGTCAGCTTGCCGTGGTCGGGCACGCGGGAGGCAATGGTGAGGAGCGTATCGATCTCGGCCGCGGACGGACCGGGCTCGCCGAGCTCGGCCGCCTTGAACGAGCGCCGGGTGGTGAGGAGTTTGAGGGCGTCGGGCATGTCGGGGTTCCAAAAGCGCGATGCGCGTAGCACGGCGGCGCGGAGGCGACAAACCGACGAACAATTTGCCTCTCCCCACCGGGGAGAGGTGATGAGAAAGCACGCGAGCTTTCTCAAATCGCCATTGCCGGACAAAAGGCGCCAACGGGTCCGGCCCGATGACGGGCTCCGCGCCGTCTTTGCGTTAAATGATCCGGCAATCCATGATGCGGCGAGGCTTCCCCCTGGATTTCGTTTCACTCAATCCGGGCTACGCTCGCTAAGCACGCGAGATGGCGGATTACGCTTCGCTAATCCGCCCTATGGGCTGCGCTAGGAAAGGTCGAGTTATGGCAACCTCGAAGACAATCGCGGCCTGCTTGGCCCACTCTCATTGCAAGCGCGGCGTCGATTTTTCTCAACCTTGATGCTTGGCAGGGCATGGTCGACCAAGCCTTCCATAACCCGGCGCTGGTCTTCGCGTCGGGTTATCCCTTATTCCTTGCGGGGCTTGCTAATGGCTCAATCCGAAGACGGCGACCGCTTCCTACCGCGCGTACGTCGGGATGGCTCCTTTTCAGACGCAAGCAAACAAGACGTGGATGCCCGGGTCAAGCCCGGGCATGACGCTTCAGAGAGGCCCCTCACCCGCCTCGCGCGTTCGGCGCTCGGCGGCCTCTCCCCGTAAACGGGCAGAGGCGAATTTTCCGTCACAACACCTTATTACTCTCTTTCGCCTTCTCCGCCTCGACATAAACCTCAGCCCCCATGTCGAGGAACTTCTTCGACATCGACGCCATTCCGGCGTCGATTTCTTTTTGCGTCCCTGTCGCGCCTCCGGCGCTCCCCGCCTCTTGTGCGGCCATCTCCTGTTCCTTGTGGTTTAAGGTCGCCGCATAATCGCGCACGTCCTGGGTGATCTTCATCGAGCAGAATTTCGGCCCGCACATGGAGCAGAAATGCGCCACCTTGTGCGCCTCCTTGGGCAGCGTCTCGTCGTGGTAGGAGCGCGCGGTATCGGGGTCGAGCGAGAGGTTGAACTGGTCGACCCAGCGGAACTCGAAGCGGGCGTGGGAGAGCGCGTCGTCGCGCAGCTGCGCCGCCGGGTGGCCCTTGGCGAGGTCGGCGGCGTGGGCGGCGATCTTATAGGCGATGACGCCCTCTTTGACGTCGTCGCGGTCGGGCAGGCCGAGATGCTCCTTCGGCGTGACGTAGCAGAGCATGGCGGTGCCGAACCAGCCGATCATGGCGGCGCCGATCGCCGAGGTGATGTGGTCGTAGGCCGGCGCGATGTCGGTGACCAGCGGCCCGAGCGTATAGAACGGCGCCTCGCCGCATTCCTTGAGCTGCTTGTCGACGTTGATCTTGATCTTGTGCAGCGGCACGTGGCCGGGGCCTTCGATCATCACCTGGCAGCCCTTGGCCCAGGCGATCTTGGTGAGTTCGCCGAGCGTCTCCAGCTCGGCGTTCGCCGAGCGTCTCCAGCTCGGCGAATTGCGCGCGGTCGTTGGCGTCGCGGATCGAGCCGGGGCGCAAGCCGTCGCCGAGCGAGAACGACACGTCGTATTTGCGCATCAGGTCGCAAATCTCGTCGAAGCGCTCGTAGAGGAAGCTCTCCTTGTGATGCGCCAGGCACCACTTGGCCATGATCGAGCCGCCGCGCGAGACGATGCCGGTGACGCGGTTGGCGGTGAGGTGGATGTAGGCAAGCCGCACGCCGGCGTGGATGGTGAAATAATCGACGCCCTGCTCGCATTGCTCGATCAGCGTGTCCTTGTAGCACTCCCAGTCGAGCTTGACGGGGTCGCCGTCGACCTTCTCTAGCGCCTGATAGATAGGCACGGTGCCGATCGGGACCGGCGCGTTGCGCAAAATCCATTCGCGGGTGTTGTGGATGTTCCTTCCGGTGGAGAGGTCCATCACCGTGTCGGCGCCCCAGCGGATCGCCCACACCATCTTCTCCACCTCCTCCTCGACGGAGGAGGTGACGGCCGAGTTGCCGATATTGGCATTTATTTTCGTGAGGAAGTTCCTCCCGATGATCATCGGCTCGAGCTCGCCGTGATTGATGTTGGCGGGGATGATGGCGCGGCCGCGGGCGACTTCGTCGCGCACGAATTCCGGCGTGACGAACAGCGGCACCGAGGCGCCAAAGCTTTCGCCGTCGTCATGCGCCGCCCGCGCGGCGTCGAGCATTTGCTTGCGGCCGAGATTTTCGCGCTCGGCGATGTAGATCATTTCCTTGGTGATGACGCCCGCCCGCGCCCATTCGAGCTGGGTGATGGGCGTCGTCGTCTGTCCCCGCAGCGGACGCGGCGTGTTGGGGTAATTGCGCGCGAGGTGCTTGCCGGTGACGTTGCCGTTGTCGACCGGCTGGATCGGCCGGCCGTCGTATTGCTCGACGCCGCCGCGCTCGCGCACCCATTCGAGCCGGGTGCGCGGCAGGCCCTTCTCGACGTCGATCGTCGCCTCGGGATCGGTATAGGGCCCGGACGGGTCGTAGACCGGCAGCGGCGGCTCGCCGGAAGAGGCGTCGAGCGCGATCTCGCGCAGCGGCACTTTCAGATCGGGCGCCGCGTCCGGGCGCGCATAGATTTTATGCGAGCCGGCGATCGGTCCGGTGGTGACCTTCGGCGTCGCCAGATCGGTTTCGGCAAGAGGCTTGTTCATCGGTGCACTCCCGGATTTTCCCATTTGCGCATGATCTTTTCCGAAAACCGGCTTCCACTTTTCGGGATCATGCGCGTGTTCCTTGTCCGGTCCGCAATCAGCTCGCCGACCGATAACCCTTGAAGCTGAGGAAGCCACCCAGCACGAGTGCGATCACGGCAAAGATCGGCACGGCGGCGGATCCGGAATAGACCGTGCTGCCGATCATCGCTGTGAGCTGCGGCAGCACGAGGCGGAAAACGCCGCCGATCACCGCCAGCCAGCCGAGGATGGTGATGATGACGCGCCAGTCCGCCGTTCACGCCCGATGCACGTTGAGAATGGCGAGGCCGGCCGGAAGCGAAAGCACCCCGGAAATGAAGATCAGCGCGTTGCTGTGGACGAACTCCGCGATCATGGCGGCATAGGCATCCTGGTTCAGCAGCATGCCGATCCCGGCGACAACAAAGTACGGGCCCATGAGCGATGAAGACGGGCGGTTGCATGGCCTATCCCTTCCGCGGCGCTGTCCCGCGATTGCCGCATCGCGAATTTCGTCGCGATGGCGCGGTGGTTTCTTGCTGGTCTCAGGGCGTGCTGGCAGTGGAAGGCGAATTCCTGTCCCTTCGCCGGCATGACCCGGATCAGGTTCAAAGGGTTTTTCGCGGTGGCGGGGCCAAACCCGCCGGCGGTTTCTCAGCTCCCTCCTGGGAGCTCCCCTCGGAACACATTTAATGTAGGCCGATGGGAGGCTAAGTCAACGCGGGGCGGCGACCGCAGGAGCGGCCCGCGTGGCCGTCCCGGCGGCCGGTTTGGGCGGCCACAAGGGGCGCCGCTGCTGGACATTCACCGATCGGGCTTGAGCCGCGCCAGGGCGTCGGCCCAGACCTGCGCTCGATCGTCGTCGAACACCAGCGCCGGGTCCTCCGGCACCGTGACCCAGACCCCATGCGCCAATTCGTTATCGAGTTGCCCCGGCGCCCAGCCGGCATAGCCGAACGCGACCAGGCTCTTCGCCGGCCCCTTGCCCAGCCCGATGTCGCGCAGCACGTCGGGGGCGCCGGTAAGCGCCACGCGGCCGTCGATGTCCAAGGTTTCGGGACGGCGATAGTCGGCGCTGTGGATCACCAGTCCGACGTTGAGGTTCACCGGGCCGCCGACAAAAACCCGCACGCTGTCGGTCACGCCGCTTGCGTCGGCACCGAACGCCGCCAACAGGCTGGCGATCGAGTGTTTGTCGGCCGGACGATTGATGACGACGCCGAGCGCGCCGTCGCGATCGTGCCGCGCCAAAAGAATGACGGCATGATCGAAGGCCGGCTGCCGCAGCGCCGGCGACGCGATCAGGAGTTGCCCGGCAAATGACGTGCGGCCGGAAATGTCCGGCTCGGTCGGCAGCGCGGCATGAAGGATCGTTGCCGACAGAACGATCGCCGCCGCGGCCACAATCCAGCGCCTATGATCGTACGCCAGCACGATCGACCTACCGCGCCTTCGCCCCTGGACATGATCGCGCCGCGGCGCCGGCGGTGCAACACCTCTCGTGAGCGGGGAAACCCCTTACTGACAGACGGCGCGGGTGACGACGGTTTCGACCGGACACTCGATTTGCTGAGGCTTTTGCCGCGCCAGCTCCGCGGGCGTCGGGCAGGTTACCGCCGTCGTCACGTCGAGCGATGTGCCGCCGGTAAAGCCTTTGGCGCGGCAACCGTTGGCCGCCGCCGCCGCGCAGTCGGGCGCGCCGTTCGGCGCTTTGTCGCAGCGCTCGCGCATCTCAATGAGCCGCGTGTTCGGCAGCCGCACCACGACACCGGCGGCGTCCTTGCTGACGTCGACCGCGTTTTTCATCGCCTCTTGCGTGGCGGTAGCGGCGCCTTTCGCGGCTTCCTTGGAGGTTTTGCCCAAATCCTCGAACGTGCCGCGGGCGGCTTGCAGCTTGGCACTGAAATAGCCGATCGAGCCGTTCCACCAGCTTCCCAGCTCATGCAGGAAGCCCGGTTTGTTGGCAGCCGGCGACGGCGGTGACGGCGATGGCGGTGCCGTGGCGGCAGCCCCGGGAGCCGCTGGATTGTCGCCGGCGACGGCAATCGCCGGCACGCTGGCCGACAGCGCCGCCGCGAAGAGCGCCGCAACAGCAACGGTGCATACGGTTTTTGGCGCAACCCTCGTCATGGCCAATTGGCGCTTGCGCACGGCAAAAAGGGACACCAGCGTTTTCAGAATACGCGCACGACGACGATAAAGCCAACCACGATGGCAACCGCCGCCAAGCCGGCCCACATCCCAAGCCGCTTCTCGATGATGCCGCGCGCGAGCGGGCCGTAGCGGTTGAGCAGAAAGGCCTCGATGAAGAACCGCATGCCGCGCGTGATGACCGACATCAAGATAAACAATCCGATATTGAAGCCGGCAAAGCCCGACGTAATGGTCACGATCTTGTAGGGGATCGGCGTCAATCCCTTGAGCAGGATGATCAGCGCGCCGTATTGCGCGTAGGCCGCGCGGAATGCCTCGACCTTGTCGCCATAGCCGTAGAGGTGGATCAGCCACTGCCCAACGGTGTCGTAGAGCACCGCGCCGATGAAATAGCCGAGCACGCCGCCGGCGACCGAGGCGGCGGTGCAGATGGTGGCGAACAGCCAAGCCCTGTCGGGCCGCGCCAGCGCCATCGGGATCAGCATCACATCCGGGATGATGGGAAAGAACGAGCTCTCGCAGAAGGATACGAGCGCCAAAATCCATGTCGCGTGCGGCTTGCCGGCGAGGTCGACGCACCAGTCGTAAATGCGGCGGATCATGGGGGCTGCTTAGCGGCGGGGAGCGCGATTGTCCATCGGCCGCGATCACCACGGCCGGACCGCGGCGGCGGGATTCAGTGCCTTTTGCGGGCGCGGCGCCCCTCGAGGATGACCACCTTGCGGCGCGACACGTCGTCCGGAATCTTCTTGGGCACCTTCTCGGCAATGCCCAGCAGCCGCTCGCGGCGGTCCATTTCCTTCCAGACGTCCTCCGGACGAATACTGGTGGCGACCCACAGCACCACAAGGTTGTAGATGAGGTCGGCGCTCTCCTTGATCACGGCGTCGCGGTCGCCATGCATGGAATCGATGACCACCTCGACCGCCTCTTCGGCGAGCTTTTTCGCCATCTTGCTGCGGCCGGAGCGCAACAGCCGCGCGGTCCGCGAGGTAGACGGATCGTCGTGTCGGCAGGCCAGCGCGGCCTGGAAGAGGCGGTTGATCGAATCAGTCATCAGCGATGAGAATACCGCGATATCGTCGCAATTGTGTTAAACCGCAAAAAAGCGGCTTGGCTCAGTCATCCTGGGCCAGGAGGCCGGCATTGCCGCCCACTGCGGCGGTGTTGACGGTGACGATCTGCTCGGTGGCAAAGCGGCGGAGGTAGTTTGGTCCGCCGGCCTTGGGGCCGGTGCCGGAGAGTTCGGTGCCGCCGAACGGCTGCGTGCCGACCACCGCGCCGATCATGTTGCGATTGACGTAGACATTGCCGTGCGGCAGCCGCGCCGCGATGTGCTCGACGGCGCTGTCGATCCGGGAATGAATGCCGAGCGTCAGCGCGGTTCCGTTCGCCGCGATGTCGTCGAGCAGCATCTCGATCTCGTCCGCGCGCCAGCGCACGACGTGGAGCACCGGCCCGAAGACCTCCTCCTTCAGCTCCGCGGCGCGGTCGAGCTCGATCAGCGCCGGCGCCACATAGGTTCCGCCGGCGGGCCACGCCTGGTCGCCGTCCCAGCGGAAACGCAAGCGGCCGGCGCGCGCCATGTCGGCGATCCAGCTTTCGAGCTTGTCCTTGGCCTCGGCGCCGATCACCGGGCCGACATGGGTTGAAGGCTCGCGCGGATCGCCGACTTTCAATTCGCGCATGGCTTCGCTCAGCATGTCGAGCATTGGGTCCGCCACGTCGTCCTGCAGGCAAAGAAGCCGCAGCGCCGAGCAGCGCTGACCGGCGGAGCGGAAAGCGGACGCCATGACGTCGTCGATGACCTGTTCCGGCAGCGCGGTGGCGTCGACGATCATGGCGTTGATGCCGCCGGTCTCGGCGATCAACGGCACGATCGGACCGCGCTTGGCGGCGAGCGCTTGATTGATGGCGCGGCCGACGTCGGTCGAGCCGGTGAAGACGACGCCGGCGGCGCTGGCGTCGGGCACGAGGCTCGCACCGACGGCGCCGTCGCCGGGGACGAGATGCAGCGTGCTTTTTGGCACGCCGGCCTCATGCAGCAGCGCGACCGCGCGCGCGGCGACGAGCGGCGTCTGTTCGGCCGGCTTGGCCACGACGGCATTGCCGGCGACGAGCGCCGCGCTCACTTGGCCGAGGAAGATGGCAAGCGGGAAATTCCACGGGCTGATGCAGACGAAAACGCCGCGGCCGCGGTAGCGTAGCATGTTGCTTTCGCCGGTCGGTCCCGGCATCGGCTGCGCCACCAGGCTCGCGCGCGCCTGCGCGGCATAGTAGCGGCAATAGTCGACCGCCTCGCGCAGCTCGGCGACCGCATCGTCGAGCGTTTTTCCGGCCTCGTTCTGCAATAGCGCCAACAGCTCGCCGCGATGCTGCTCAAGCAACTCGGCGGCGCGTTCGAGCACCGCGGCGCGTTCCTCGCAGGGCGTCGCCGCCCAGGCGGGAAAACCGGCCGCGGCCGCCGCCATCGCCGCCCGCGCGATCGCCTCATCGCCCTCGCGGACGACACCGATGGCGCGACCGTCGATGGGCGAGATCGCCGCCCGCTCGATACCAGGCAGCGCGACGCCGTCGATGAGCGGTTGCGCTTCGGAAGACGCGGCCGTGCCGGCGCGAATCTCGGCGAGCAGCGCGTCGAGGCTTTTACGTTCGCCGAACTCGACGCCGTCCGAGTTTCGCCGCTGCGGCTGATAGAGATCGCGCGGCAGCGGGATCTTTTGATTGCGCGCTGCGCCGGGGCTGGCGATCCAGCTTTGCGGACGGCGCAGAACCTCATCGATCGGCACGCTCGGGTCGGCGGCGACCGAAACGAACGACGAGTTGGCGCCGTTCTCTAGGAGCCGCCGCACCAGATAAGCGAGGAGATCGCGATGACCGCCGACCGGGGCATAAACGCGGCAGGTTGCGCCGGGCAGGTCGGCCAGCAGCGCGGCGTACAGCGCCTCGCCCATGCCGTAGAGTCGCTGGAACTCGAATCCCTCGACGCCGCCGGCCGCCTCGATCACGCTGGCGACGGTGAGCGCGTTGTGGGTGGCGAATTGCGGAAAAATGTTTTCCCGCGCGGCGAGGAGCCGCTTGACGCAGGCCATGTAGCAGAGATCGGTCATAGCCTTGCGCGTGAATACCGGATAATCGGCAAGCCCGCGCTCCTGCGCGCGCTTGATCTCGGTGTCCCAATAGGCGCCCTTGACCAAGCGAACCGTAAGCCGGCTGCCCAGCGTGGCGGCGGCATCCTCGATCCAGGCGATCAGGGGCAAAGCGCGTTTCTGATAGGCCTGCACGGCTAGCCCAAAACCGTCCCAGCCGCGTAGCGACGGATCGGCGAGAACGGCGCCGATGACATCGAGCGACAGCTCCAGCCGGTCGGCTTCCTCGGCGTCGACGGTAAATTGCAGCTCGTGCGCCTTGGCCATGCGCGCGAGGTCGAGGAGACGCGGCCCAAGCTCCGCCAGCACCCGCTCCCGCGAGATCGCCTCGAAGCGCGGATGCAGCGCCGAGAGCTTCACCGAGATTCCCGGACGCGCCGCCGGCGACGGCGGCGCCACGTTGCCGATGCTCGATCCGATGGCGGCGATAGCGGCGGCATAGGCCGCAAAATATTTTTCGGCGTCCGCCGCCGTGCGCGCGCCTTCGCCCAGCATATCGAACGAATAGCAAAACTCAGCGTGGCCGCGGGCGCGTTCGAGCGCTGCCTCGATGGTCTGCCCGAGCACGAAATGCGAGCTGATGAGCCGCATCGCCTGACGCGTCGCCGCGCGCACGGTCGGTAGGCCGAGCCGCTTTGCGATCGTCTCTAGGATCGTCTCCGGCATCTCGCCGGGATGGATGATACGGGCGGCAATCCCGAGCGTCCACGCCGAAGCCGACACCAGAAGCGCCGGCGATTTGACATCGCCGTCGAGCCAGCGGCCGGCCGCGAGCTTGTCCTCGATCAGGCGGTCGGCGGTCGCGGCGTCGGGCACGCGCAGCAGCGCCTCGGCCAGCACCATGAGCGCGAGCCCTTCCTTGGTCGAGAGCGAATAGGCGTGCAAAAAGTCCTCGATGCCGCCAAGCCCGCCGAGGCCGCTGGTCTTGGCGCGGATCGCTTCCACCAGCGTTCGCGCGCGCGCATCGATGCGGTGCTCGGTCGCGTCGTCGCGCGCCGCGTCGGCCAGCAGGCCCGCCGCCAATTCCGCGTCCGGCGGCGCCAACGGCGCCCGGAACAGCAGCAGGGCGGCATTAACCCCGGTCATGACCCGCTCCATCGTGTCGGGCGCACCAATGATGCGCGCCTATCTGTGCCGCGCCCAGGCAGCTTCCGCTTGCGCTTTGCGGCGGCATGTTCTTTATCGGGTCGTGGCGGAGGCACCGGGGCGCCGAGCGAACTGACGAAACCGAGCAGGGAACCGGGCATGGCCATGGTCGACCTCACGCGGCTCACCCGATCCGCCGCCCTGGCCGCGTCCGCCGCGATCTCGCGCCGGACATTGTTTGCTGCGCTTGCGGGTCTGACATTGTTCGCTGCGCTCGTGTGGCCGCTCGCGGCCGATGCCGGGATTGCCATCCACTTCAGGCTCGACCGCAAGATCGACGGACCGGCGGCACCCTTCTTCCTCGCCATCGACAAGGGCTACTTCGAGGCCGAAGGGCTCGACGTGACCATCGATGCCGCGACCGGCGGCCCGCTCGAAGTCATCGACCGGTTGACAACGGGCGCCTACGACATGGGCGTCGCCGACATCAACTTTCTCATCAAGTTCCGCGATGGGAATCCCGGCGCGCCGATCAAGGCCCTGTTCATCGTGTTTGACAAGCCCCCTTACGCCATCATCGCGCGTAAAAGCCGAGGTGTCGTCGCGCCCAAGGATCTGGAAGGGAAAAAACTCGGCGCACCGTCCACCGATCCCGCTTTTGCGGCATGGCCGATTTTCGCCAAGGTCAACGGCATCGATGCCGCGAAAGTCGTCATCGAGAACCTCGGCTTGCCGGTGCGCGAACCGATGCTGGCGGCGGGCGAGGTCGACGCCATCTCCGGCGCGTCTTTCACCGCCTATGTCGATCTCAAGGAACGCGGCGTGCCGCCGGAGGACCTTGTCGTGCTGCTCATGGCCGATTACGGCGTCGAGCTCTACGGCGATGCCATCGTGGCTTCGCCGAAGTTCGCGCAAGAAAAGCCCGAAGCCGCGCGGGCGTTTCTGCGCGCCTATGTGAAGGCGCTCAAAGACGCGGTGCGCGATCCCGCCCGCGCCGTCGACGCGGTTCTGCGCCGCAACGATGCGGCCAAAAAAGACATCGAACTCGAACGGCTGCGCATGGCGATCCGCGACAATATCGTCACCCCGGCGGTGAAAGCGGACGGCTATGGTGACGTCGATCCGCAGCGCTTTGCGGCGGCGCTCGACCAGCTGGCGCTGACTTATCACTTCAAGGCGAAGGACAAGGCCGCCGCTATCTTCGATCCGTCGTTCCTGCCGCCGGCGGCGGAGCGCAGGGTCGGCGCGACCGCATCGCGCTGAGACGGTGCACGGCGGTAGACCAATTCCATCGTAGCCCATCCGCTGCGCGCTTCCGGGCGATCGTATTCGGACACTGGTCATTCAGCAGACTTGTTATTCGCAGACTTGTTATTCGCAGACTTGTTATTCGCAGACTTGGGCGATCTCTCTTGCCAGAGCCAGTATCTGGTTTTTGGCCGCTTGTTCCTTGTCTGCGGTGGACCGCCGGTCAGGAGGACCTTCGGTGGCGACGTTGACGCGTCCGGACATCTCTCCGCGCGGCGAGGAGAATGCGAATGTGAACGACCCGCGGCCATCCGGCTCTAAATGGATTGTATCCATCCTCCATACTCCTCTGCATTGCGTCGGAAATGTATGCTCTACAGCCGCGCTGCGATTGGGTTTGCGAGTGACAGAGTTCCGGCTGGTCGCAGCCCGTGTGATTCCAACCTTGGGATCCCAACCACGCAAAACGCCTCGCCCGGTCAAACCGCACGAGGCGTTCTGCAACTAATTGCGCTACGACTTACGCTGCGAAGCGGATGCTGGGCGAACCAACGACGCCACTCTTCTCCATCACCGTCTTCATTTCACTTGAGCCCAACCAGGTGCGGGCCTTCGATACGTCGGCGACATCCCCGATGACCAACACATCATTGGAATCGTCGGCGCCCCGAAATACTTTGCTGTTGGTGATGCCGGCCGCCGCGCGATTCTTCTCGTGCCCATTGTAACTTGTGCGCCATGCGTTGTAATCCTTGACCTTGAAGTGGACGGTCATGTTTTCGTTCGTATTGAGATTTGCCATAACGATTGCTCCAAAAGGTGTGAAATATGCGCAGTCTGGATGTTCTTCATTGCAGTCTGGATGTTCTTCATTGAGGACTGCCCAACGCACATAACACCCGATGCTGACGAAACAAGGTTGTTGTAGACGTATTTCCCGCGCGCCGGTGATCATCTTTTCACCACGCGCTCGGGCGCGCAGCATGACACCGCGCCGGTTGGAGCAATAAAACTTCGCTTCCGGTCGCGACGATCGGAATGTTTCTGAAATCTCGCCGCGCCCGGCTGTTGTGCGGGGATTTAAGATCAGCGTGCTTGGGGCAGCTCGCGCCGAGCGCACGCCGCTCGTTAATCGTGCGCCCTTTTTGGCCATGTGTCGAGGACTATGTGGAGCCGACTTATGAAAATCAATCTGCGCGGGCTCGTTATTTGATCTGGCCATCCCCATATCAAATTTACATTGCGATCAACGGTGAGAATCGGATCACCCAATATCGCAGCAATGTGATCCGAACGCCCGCCGTGCGGATGATTGCTGCCGACCAGGAGGATTCCCGATGCCGCTTACAGCGTTTGCCGTCGATGAAGGGCCTCACAGCATGGATGGATTGCTGCTCCATGCCTGGGAAGGGCCGCAGCGGGTGGAGGCATTCATCAGCAGGCGGGTCATGGATAACTGGGTCGATCCGAGAGAGCCCTATCGCGGGCGGAGAAGTCTGCTTCGCAGCCAATACGATGCGCTCGGCAAGTTCAATCTCGCGGCGATTGCCCGGATTGCCGGCGCCAAGTACCGACGCGGCGCGGCCTTCAACCGCCAGCATCCTTTCGTGGATATTCTCTTCTCCGACATCGCGGAAAGCCAGGAGGCGCTCGATACCAGCGAGCTCATGCGCGAACCGCCGCCGCCCTCCTTCCAACGGTTGCCGCGTTAGTAGGGGTCGTCTGCAACCTGTTCACTTTCCATCTGAGCGAGCTTAGACTCGGAATGAGATGAAGCGCGAGATTTTTGCCGTCGCCGACATTTACGTGCCGGTCAAACGCCGCGCCACGCTCGAGCAAAAGCGCGTCGACGAAATCGCCGCCAGCATGCTCGAGAACGGCCAGCAGACCCCGATCCTGGTACGGCCGGACGGCGCGCGCTTCGTGCTAATCGAGGGGCTGCACCGGCTGGAGGCCGCCAAGGCGCTCGGCGAGAAAACCATCGTCGGCTTTCGCGTCGACGCGCGCAAGCACTGACTGCGCGTTGCGTTCTTGCGGGGCCATCAGAACCCCTAAGGCTCTGTTGTACCCTGACATTCACCGCACTGGCGGCCGATGCCCGGACCCCTTACATAGAGGGTTCCCCCACGAAGGAGCATCGAATGGCCTCGCGCCAAATCAAAATGCCCGTAAAGGACGGTTCCGAGACTGAAGTCGAGGAGGCCCCGTCACAGCGCAAGCGGCCCGAGACCGGCCGCTATCTGCTCCAGGTAGACCGGCAAACCAAAGGCTCCTACAAGACATCGGAGGCCGCCCAAACGGCCGCGCTCGCCATCAAGACGGGTCACCCGATCGTTCAGGTATCCGTCTATGACAGCGTCGAGTACACGCACACGCTGGTTGAGGCGCCGGCGTCGAAGTGATGAAGCTCACTCTTGCCGCGTGAGCGAAGCGACATCGGCGTCACCGACCTACATCGCTTCGCTCGTCGCCGCGGCCAAGCCGGTATAGGCCCGCGCGAGCGCCTGCAGATCGAACTTCTTCATTTGCAACAGCGCTTTCATGACGCGTTCGGATTTTGCGCCGTCGGCATCCGTCAGCATCTGCGGCAGCGCGGACGGCACGACCTGCCAGGAGAGGCCGTATTTGTCCTTGAGCCAGCCGCACTGACCCTCCTGGCCGCCTTCCGATAGCTTGCTCCAGAAATAATCGATCTCGTCCTGCGTTTCGCAGGTCACCTGAAACGAAACCGCTTCGTTGAATTTGAAATGCGGACCGCCGTTCAGGGCGATGAAAGCTTGCCCCTCGATCTCAAATTCGACGGTCAAGACCGAGCCGGCTTCCTTGCCGTGAACTTCGCGTCCGACCTTTCCATAGCGGCTGATGCGCGTGATCCGGGAATTCTCGAATATCGAGGTATAAAATTCCGCTGCCTCCTCGGCCTGGGTGTCAAACCACAGGAACGGTGTGATCTTCTGCTGAATCTTCGGCATGATCGCTCTTTTCCTAAAGATCGCGGCGAATAACCAGTCGGTACCGGCTCCCCGGTATTAGCTTGCCGTCACGATCATCCAGCCGACGCCGAACTTGTCGGAGAGCATGCCGAAGCGCGGCGAAAAGAACGTTTTGCCGAGCGGCATCTGCACTTGCCCGCCGTCGGCCAACGCGATGAACGCTTTCTCGGCTTCAGCTTCGGAAGCGACCGAGATTGCCAGGGCGATGCCATGGAAGTTCGCCTTGCCGGTGCAGCGGCCGTCCGACATCAGCACCGCCGTGTCGCCGATGTGGATCCTGGAATGCATGACCTTGTCCGCGCTGCCGGGCGTGATCATGGATTGGTCGGGAGCGTCCTTGAAACGCATCAGCATCTCGACCTTGGCGCCGAGCGCCTTCTTGTAGAACTCCAAAGCTTCCTCACAGCGGCCGTCGAAGTTCAGATACGGTTCTACTTGCATGACAGTCCTTCCCCGTTTTGACCGAGCAAGCCCCGATACTTTGCGCGCCAGCCTGCGCGAACTGGGCGAGCCTTAGCGCAGCCGTTCGAGAATGCTGACGTAATTGGCGACCGCGGCACCGCCCATATTGAAAATGCCGCCGAGCTTCGCGTCCTTGATCTGCATGTCGCCGGCGGTGCCGGTGAGCTGCATCGAGGTAATCGCGTGCATCGACACGCCGGTGGCGCCGATCGGGTGGCCCTTGGCCTTGAGCCCGCCGGACGGATTGATCGGCAGCTTGCCGTCCTTGGCGACGACGCCTTCGGTAATGACGCGGGCGCCTTGCCCTTCCGGCGCCAGCCCCATGGCTTCGTATTCGATCAATTCGGCGATGGTGAAGCAGTCGTGCACCTCCGCGAAGGACAGATCGGGCAGCGCGATGCCGGCCTGCGCCAGCGCCCGCTTCCAGGCCACGGCGCAGCCCTCGAATTTGAGGATGTCGCGCCGCGACATCGGCAGGAAATCCTGCACGTGCTCGGCGGCGCGGAACACGATCGCCTTGTTGAGCTTCAGCGCGGTGTCGACGTCGGCGAGAATGACCGCGGCGGCGCCGTCGGAAACCGGCGAACAATCGCTGCGCTTGAGCGGCCCGGCCACGCGCGGGTTCTTGTCGCTCTCCTGGCGGCAGAATTCGTAGCCAAAATCCTTGCGGATCTGCGCGTAAGGATTGCCGACGCCGTTCTTGTGATTCTTGGCGGCAATGCGGGCGAGCGCATCCGACTGATCGCCCCAGCGCTGGAAATAAAGCGCGGCGATCTTGCCGAAAATTCCGGCAAAACCGCCGTCGATGTCGGCTTCCTCGCGGACATAGGACGCCTTGAGCAGATTGCGGCCGACTTCCGCGCCGGGGGTCGTCGTCATCTGCTCGACGCCGACGACGAGCACGATGCGCGCGGTGCCGGCCGCGATCGCTTTCAGTCCCTGATGCACGGCGGCGGAACCGGTCGCGCAGGCGTTCTCGACGCGCGTGGCGCGCTTGAAGCGCAGGTCGGGCGAGGCCTGCAGCACCAGCGAGGCGGTGAAGTCCTGCGCCGAGAAGCCGGCATTGAAGTGGCCGAGCACAATCTCGTCGACGTCCTTTGCCGCAATCCCGGCGTCGGCGAGTGCCTCGCTCGCGACCTTGACGATCAGACTCTCGACGGTCTCGCCGGCGAGCTTGCCGAAGGGCGTATGCGCCCATCCCACGATGCAGGCGGTCATGTGAACTCCGTTGCCGAATTTTGGTCGCTTTTGCTTGGCCTGTTGCTCGGCTAAGCCGTTGTGGCGAAGCCGCGCACCACGCGATGATAGCGCTATTCGGCTTTGCGTCGAGCGTTCCTTAGGCCTAGATAGTGCGCCATCTGCGCTTCGGGAACTTTTCGTGAACCCTTCGCGGCGCCTCTGTCGGTTTCTTGGGTGCCCCCGAGGCCGGCTCCCAAGGCCCGACCAACCGAACGGACCGTGACACGTGCATTATACGCAGTTTCTTCGGGCGCTGACGCTCGGCATCGCCCTCGGTTCCCTGTTTGCCTCCGCTTTGACCGCGACGCCGGCTCAGGCCGGCGCCTCCATTCTCGTCGAGGCCGATTCCGGCAAGGTGCTGCGCGCGGAAAATGCGAGCTATCCCTGGTACCCGGCTTCGGTGACCAAGCTGGTGACCATGTATGTCACGCTGCAAGCGGTGAAGCAGGGCCGCATCACACTGGACACTTTGTTCACGGTGTCGCGCAACGCGCTGGCGCAGGCTCCGACCAAGATGGGCTTCGGCGTCGGCACCCAGGTGACGGTCGACAACGCGCTGAAGATGATGATGGTGAAGTCGGCGAACGACATGGCGGTGCTGCTCGCCGAGGGCGTCGACGGATCGATCGAGAATTTCGCCGACGACATGACGCGAACGGCGCATCGCCTCGGCATGACGGAATCGAATTTCGTCAATCCCAACGGCTTGCCGGCCGACGGCCAGATCACCTCGGCGCGCGATCTCGCCATCCTGGCGCGCGCGCTGATCCACGATTTCCCCGAATATAATTACTATTGGCACATTCCGGCGATCAAATTCGGCCGGCGGGTGGTCCGCAACTACAACAAGCTGCTCGGGCGCTATCCCGGCGCCGACGGCATGAAGACCGGCTTCATCTGCGCCTCCGGCTTCAACCTTGTCGCCACCGCCACCCGCGGCAACAGGCAGCTGATCGCGGTGGTGCTCGGCGCGCCCTCCTCGGCGGCGCGCGCGGTGAAGGCGGCGGAGCTCCTGGAAAGCGGCTTTACGCAAAATCCGCTGTCGTGGCTGACGCCGGCGCTCGGACAGGTCGATAAACTGGCGGCGATTAACGCCGACCCGCCCAATCTGCACGACGAAGTGTGCGGACGGCATCGCAAGCGGCCGGCGGCGGAGGACGAGGAGGACGAGGTCGGCGGCGAGATTGGCGGCGTGGACACACCGTTCTCCGCGCTGCTGTCGAGCTTGAGGGCGCCGACCCCGAAGGGCGCCGCACTCCTGTCGGACTTCGGCGCGGTGACGCCGACCGTGGTTTATACCGGGCCGACCCGCACGTCGGCGCAACTGGCCAACCTCAGTGCCAGCGAGGCGGCTCCCCACCACAAGAAAAGAGGCTCGGCGAAGACCGCGGCGGCGAAGCCCGCCGACGAGAAAGAAACGGACAAGAAAACCGCGCACGAGAAAGGTGCGGAGGAAAAAGCCAAAGCCGAAAAGGACGCAACCGACAAGAAGGCCGGCGTTCATTCCTGGACGCCGACGTCACCCTCGGCGCTCGCAGCAAGCCCGCCTCCCGGCTTGGAGACGAAACGGGACGCTGGCTCGCCGAAGAAGCGGCACAAAACCAAGCCGCCAATCAAGCCGACCGCGGCGCAGTGAGATCGGTGCGCGCGGCGGCACTAGGGCGGGAGCGGGCACCGTCCACCACATCAGGAACAGACATCGCTCATGCGGTAACGATGCTCGGATATTCAGTACAGACGGAGCTTCTGAGGGGGTTTTTGTGCTAGTCTGGCTTATGGCGTAGGGGCGTCATGCCTCGCCTCACCAGTGCGCGAACAGTGGGGTGACATAGACCTCCATCGTCTTCCACTGCTTGTACTTTTCTGCCGGCAGCATGGTGAAGGGCTGACATCTTCCCAAAGCGTCGACGGCGCTGTCCATCAACGCCTGTTGTTTCGCTGATGGGGCCGGCACGAGCAAGCGCGGTGGAGACGCCACCGTGCCGTCCCGGTTGAAGGAAATGCGTATCTTTATGTTGATCTTGTCTCTGGGGTCGACCCACGCCGGCAGCCTCGAACACATGCCGACACGTTCCCGAAACTGCACGGTCCAGTCGTAACCAAGCACGTTGGTGTCGACCGGCGGCGCGGCAAAGCCCCCGCCGAGCGGTCCGCCGTTAGCCACGTATTGTGCGACCTCTTCGACTATGTTGGGCTGTTCTGGTCTCTGTTCCGTCGGCGGAGATGCAGCAGGTTGCCGCTCGGACGATTGGTCCTGCTTTTCTGGCTCTATCTTCTCGGCGCGTGCCAGCCCGGCCTGGGTCGCTTCCAGTGCCGGCGGACGCGGCGCTGGGGCCTCCTTGGCCTCCCGCTGCTGGGTCGGACTCTGTTGCGATTGTTGCTCCTGCTGTGGGCGCGGTTGCGGCGGCGGCGCTTGGGTGACCGGGCCTTTACCGTTCGCCGGGGACGGGGTCTCGGAACCAGACGAATGCAGGTTCGAGGGCATGCCCTCGAACCTGGGCATTTCGTCGGGCGTCACCAGCTCGACCACCATATACATCGCTTCGGGCGGCGGTGCGTGGAAGGCGCTCGCGCCGACAAGGAACCAGCCCACGGTCAGAGCCGCGAGATGGCCGATGACGGAAACGGCAAGCCCAGGGCGGATATATCGGTTCAATCCGATCATACGGGTTCAAGTCGATGTCGCCCCGGCAGACTGGCAGTATACAACATCCCCTGTGACTGGTACCCCGCATTTTGAGTAGCGTCGCCGCGCGCGGTTCAGACCCGACTCTGGGGTGCGAGCGCATATCTTATTGGCTGATCCCTCAAGTATTGCGTAGGATTAAACGTTGCCCCGCCCCGACTGGTCGCGACCGCTACCGCAGCCACTGGTAACGTTGCTCCGGACGAGACGGCTCCAATTTGTATGTCCGCTCCTCCCCTCCCCGAAAGCAGCCATTGCTTGCACCCTAATTTGTGAGATCGCGCGTTAGGTGTCTTCACCTCTCCCCGTTGGAGAGAGGTGAAGGACGGCGATCTCATTCGCCATGCGCAGCGGCGCGTCGGTGACCTCCTGCAGCGCTTCGAAGCTCAGCCCGCGCACCATCTCCCGCACGACAAAGCCCTCGGCGGTGACGTCGAGCACCGCAAGATTGCTGTAGACGCGCTTGACCGCGGCCGGCGCGGTGAGCGGGTAGGTGCAGCGGTGCATCAGCTTGCTCCGGCCGTGCTTGGTCGTGTGCTCCATCAGCACCCAGACTCGCTCGGCGCCGACGGCGAGATCCATGGCGCCGCCGACCGACGGCATGTGGTCGTTCTCGGACGTCGCCCAGTTGGCGAAATCGCCGTTCTCGGCGACCTGGAAGGCGCCGAGGACGCAGAGGTCGAGGTGGCCGCCGCGGATCAAGGCGAAACTGTCGGCGTGATGCATGTAGGAGCCGCCGGGGCGGAGCGTGACGTACTTTTTGCTGGCATTGATCAGCCAGGGATTGATCTTGTCCGCTTCCGGCGTCGGCCCCATGCCGAGGATGCCGTTCTCCGAATGGATGATGACTTCGCGTTCCGGCGGCACGTAGTTCGGCACCAGCACCGGAATGCCGATGCCGACATTGACGTACCAGCCTTCCGGAATGTCGTGCGCGGCGCGCGCGGCTATTTGCTCGCGGGTCCACGGCTTGCAGGCGGCCAAGAGGTTCACATCCGCTTTCACGTCAGCCTCCTCACCTTTAACCTCCTCACGTCACCGTCGGTTCGCCGTAGGGCACGTGCACGACGCGATTTACGAAAATCCCGGCGGTGCCGACTTTCTCCGGATCGAGGGCGCCCAGCTCGACAATGTGCTGGGCCTGCGCGATGGTCAACTTCGCCGCCATCGCCATCACCGGATTGAAGTTCCGGGCGGACGATCGGTAGGTGAGGTTCCCCCAGCGGTCCGCCTCCCAGGCTTCGATCAGCGCAACATCGCCGAAGAACGCCTCTTCGAGGACACACTCGCGGCCGGAAAATTGGCGCACCTCCTTGCCTGCCGCGAGCTTGGTCCCCGCCGAGGTCGGCGTATAGAAGGCCGGAATGCCGGCGCCGGCGGCGCGCAGGCGCTCCGCCATCGTGCCCTGCGGCATGACTTCGAGCTCGATGCGGCCGGCGCGATAAAGCTCGGCGAACACCACCGGATCCGACGTGCGCGGGTATGAGCAGACGATCTTGCGCACCCGGCCGACTTCCATCAGCCGCGCCAGGCCGACGTGGCCGACGCCGGCATTGTTGGCGACCACTGTCAAATCCTTGGCGCCTTGCTCGATCAGGCCGTAGATCAGCGCGTTCGGCTGGCCGATGCTGCCGAAGCCGCCGATCAGCACCACGGAACCGTCGCGGATTCCCGCCAACGCCTCGGCCATTTCTTGCACGATCTTGTTGATCATCGCAGGGGCGTCCGTGGTCAGGCCGGCCGGAACATCGGCGCCGGCGGACCGTTCTCGGTTTCCTGGAACACCACGGCGACCGGCTGGCCGATGTAAAGTTTGTCAAAATCGCAATCGACGATGTTGGTCAGCATGGTCGGCCCTTCGGCGAGCGTCACATGGGCGATGGCGTAGGGCTCCCTGACGCGACGCATCACGCTGTAGGTGTAGATGGTGCCGCGACCGGATGCTTCGCGCCACGCGATCTTGTCGTCCGCACAGAACGGGCAAATGGCGCGCGGGTACCAATGCGCTTTGCCGCAGGCCGTGCAGACCGGGATCAGGAAGCGGTTTTGCCGCGCCGCGTCCCAGAAAGCTTTGGTCTCGGCGTTGACGACCGGCGACGTGATCTTGCGCGTCATCGCCTCACTCCCGTTCCATGATCAAGGTGGCGCCGGCGTGGCGCGTGGCAAGCTGAAAGCCGGTGCCCTGCGCTAGCGCCAGATCGCAATTTTTCACCTGCACCGCCGGATGCGCTTCGCCGCGCAGCTGCCGCACCGCCTCGATGACTTTGGTCATGCTGCCGCGATTGGCCGGGTGGTTGTTGCATAAGCCGCCGCCGTCGGTGTTGAACGGCAGTTTGCCGACGCCGGCGATCAGATTGCCGTCGGCGACGAACTTGCCGCCCGCGCCCTTGGCGCAGAAGCCGAGGTCTTCGAGCTGGATGATGACGGTGATGGTGAAGCTGTCGTAGATCGAGGCGTATTTGATGTCGGCAGGCGTCACGCCGGCTTCGGCGAAGGCGATCGGCCCGGCGCGGGCGGCGCCCGACGTGGTGAGATCGAAGCTGCCGCCAGTCAGGTGTTTGACCGCTTCGCCGGTGCCGATGATTTTCACCAGCGGCCGCTTGAGCTTTTTGGCGATCTCCGGCCGCACGATGACCAGCGCGCCGCCGCCGTCGCTGATGACGCAGCAATCGAGCCGGTGCAGCGGGTCGGCGATCATCGGCGAATTCACCACGTCCTCGACGGTCACGACCTCGGGCAGCATGGCGTGCGGATTGTATTGGGCGTGGTGCGAGGCGGCGACCTTGACCCAGGCGAGCTGCTCGCTGGTGGTGCCATATTCGTGCATGTGGCGCATCGCGCACATGGCGTAACCGTTGGCGGTGGTGATGGCGTACGGTGCCTCACAGGGGGCCTCCGGCTGGTCCGCGGGGCGCGCCCGCGGCGCGGTGCCGGTCGCCATGCCCTCGCTGCGCGGCCGCCCGGCGAGCGTGACCAGCGCGACATCGCATTTGCCGAGCGCGATCGCCTCGGCCGCATGCGCGGCCAACAGCGTGTAGGAGGCGCCGCCGACTTCCGTCGAGTCGACGTGGCGAAGCTTGAGATTCATGTACTCGGCCATCGAAGCGGGTCCGGGACCCGGCGCATCGCCCGAGCAGAAGTAACCGTCGACCTCTGCGCGCGTCAGGCCGGCGTCGGCCAGCGCGCCGAGCGCCACCTCGGCGTGGAGCTGCGCCACCGTCTTGTCCGGCGCGAGCCGGGTCGGGTGCTCGAAGACGCCGGCGATATAAGCCTTACCCTTGATGGTCATGCCGCAAATTCCCCTTGGGGGCCGCACCATATCGGGGCCTCGCGTAACCTCCAACATCTACTCTGGCATGCGTGCGGCTATCCGGCGGCATGGTTCTTGCGCTACAACGAACCGAGGATCGCCACCATGAAACGCGCCCGCGAAGTCAAGACCGCCGGCCATTGGGACAACGCCAGCGCCGTCGATTCGATCACGCTCGACGCGGATGAGCGGCATCGCCGCCGTGTCGTCCTGACTGGCGAGCGCGGCACCAAGTTTCTGCTCGACCTGCCGCAGGCAACCGCCCTGCGCGATGGCGACGGTCTGGTGCTCGACGACGGCGCCATCGTGCGGATCGTCGGCCGGCCGGAGCCGCTGATCGAGATCGCGGCGGCGGATACCCATGAGCTGGCGCGGGTCGCCTGGCACATCGGCAATCGCCACATCGACGTGCAGATCGTCGGCGAGCGGCTGCGCATCCGCCGCGATCACGTCATCGAGGACATGCTGCGCGGCCTCGGCGCGCGGCTGACCCTGGTGCAAGCGCCGTTCGATCCGGAGCACGGGGCATACGACCACCACGGCCATGAGCATGGCGGCTATCACCATGACCACGATCATGGCGATGGCGCGTAAGAGCTCGCATCAGGGGCCGCGCGCATCACTTGACCTCTCCCCGAGGGGGAGAGGTCGACCGCGCGAAGCGCGGGCGGGTGAGGGGGTTCGAAACCAGATTGATGGCTCGGCCCCCCCTCACCCCAACCCTCTCCCCGCTGGGGAGAGGGGGCGCGCGTTGGCGCGACCGGAAGCAGAATCCGATTTCGATAGCGCCGCGCTCTTCCGGCTCATGGCCTGGTTGTCGCCGGCCTATCCGGTCGGCGCCTTTTCCTATTCGGGCGGCATCGAATGGGCAGTCGAGGCCGGCGACATCAAGGATGCCGAGACGTTGCGGCTTTGGCTCGCCGTGATGCTCGGCGAAGGCGGCGGTTTCTGCGACGCGGTGTTCTTCGTGCATGCCCACCGCGCCATTGCCGCCGCCGACGATGCGGCGTTGCGCGCCGTCGCCGAGCTTGCGGCCGCGTTCGTGCCGTCGAAGGAACGCTTCCTCGAGACCACCGCGCAGGGCCGCGCCTTCCTCGAAGCGACGGGTGCGGCGTGGCCGTGCCCGGCGCTCACGCGCTTTGCCGCCGTCTGGACGGGGCCGGTGGCACTGCCGGTCGCGGTCGGCGTCGCGTGCGCGGGACACGGCATCGCGTGCGAGACGGCGCTCAACGCCTTTCTCCATGCGCTGGTGGCCAACTGGATCTCCGCCGGCGTGCGGCTGATCCCGCTCGGTCAGACCGACGGCCAGCGCGTCCTCGCCGCGCTCGAAGGTGCGGTCGCGGCAGCGGCGGCACGGACGCTGGCGACGCCGCTCGAGGAGGTCGGCAGCTCAGCCCTTCGCGCCGATCTCGCCGGCATGCGGCACGAGACCCAATACACGCGATTGTTTCGGAGCTGAGAAGCACGATGACGCACTCCCACGGCCCTCTGCGCGTCGGTATCGGCGGCCCGGTCGGTTCGGGCAAGACCGCGCTGATGGACGCGCTCTGCAAGCGGCTGCGCGACCGCTACGAGATCGCCGCGATCACCAACGACATCTACACCAAATGGGACGCCGAATATCTGGTGCGCTCCGGCGCGCTCGTCCCCGGCCGCATCGCCGGCGTTGAAACCGGCGGCTGTCCGCACACCGCGATCCGCGAGGACGCCTCGGCCAACCTCGCGGCCATCGCCGACATGCGGCAGAAATTCCCCGGCCTCGATCTGGTGCTGATCGAATCCGGCGGCGACAATCTCGCCGCGACCTTTTCGCCGGAGCTGGCCGATCTGACCATCTACGTCATCGACGTCGCCGCCGGCGACAAAATTCCCTCGAAGGGCGGACCGGGCATCACCCGCTCCGACCTCCTTGTGATCAACAAGATCGATCTTGCGCCCTATGTCGGCGCTTCGCTGGAAACCATGGAGCGCGAGAGTAAGCGCATGCGCGGCGCGCGGCCCTTCGTCTTCACCAATCTGCGCGCCGGGCAGGGTGTCGAGGAAATCGCGCGCTTCATCGAGGAGAAGGGCGGGCTGGGCGTGGAGTAATAATTATCCCGCCCCGCGATAGCGGGGAGGGGGGACCGCGCAATTGCGCGGTGGGAGGGGCGTCGGCAGTGACGCTTGCTTCAGTACTGACGCCCCCTCCACCATGCTTCGCATGGTCCCCCTCCCCCGCTACGCTTCGCTCCGCGGGGGCGGAAAAATTATGTCCGCCCCGTAAGCTTCCGCGCCGCTTCGAGATGGCTGAAGCTTTGCACCGGCGCGCACATCAAGAGGCGATAACCTTCCTTGATCACGCGCTCGACGTTGCCTTGCTCGACATGCGGGTGGCCGAGCACCACATTGTGTTTCTTGCAGGTGTCGACCACGCGCTTCATCCATTCCAGCACGACCCTGTGCTCGTATTGCCGCGGATAGCCGAGCTCCTGCGACAGGTCGCCTTCGCCGATGAGGATGCAGCCGATGCCGGGCACGTTTTTGAGGATGTCGTCGAGGTTTTCCGCGCCGCGCGTGTCCTCGATTTGCAGGATGCAGAAGATTTCGCCCTGCGGATTGAGCGGCCAGACGTCCGCCTTCTGATAATAGTCCTGCTGGCTCAGGCCCCAGTAGCGCGCGGCGGCCGTCGGGCCGTCGCCGCGGATGCCGGCGGGCGCGTAGCGCGGCGCGCTTTTGAGCCGCGGATAGCGGCAGGCGCCGACCGCATTGGCCGCTTCCTCGACCGTCGAAATGTGCGGGAACACGATGCCGTAGCAGCCCATGTCGAGGGCCTGCTTG
>JBEKJZ010000051.1:0-46279 GCA_050010955.1 Xanthobacteraceae bacterium
GCGAGCTGCAATCGCTCTTCAAGGACAAGGGTGTACCGCTGAAGGAGAGCGCGCAGGTTTAGCCGTTCTCCCCGCCGTACTGAATCACCAGCGCCATGGCCGGGGTCAGTCCCCGGCCATGGCGTTTAGGGATGCAGGGCAGCAAGCCCGGCATAACGGTCGGGAAGCAGATGCGCGACAAGCGTCAGCGCGAATAATATTCCACCACCAGGTGCGGCTCCATCACCACCGGGTAGGGCACGTCGCCCAGCACCGGCACGCGGGTGAGCTTGGCCGTCATTTTGCTGTGGTCTACGTCGATGTAATCCGGCACGTCGCGCTCGCCGAGCGCGGTCGATTCCAGCACCAGCGCCAGCTGCTTCGACTTCTCCTTGACCTCGATGAGGTCGCCGACCTTGACGCGGAAGCTCGGGATGGTCACGCGCCGGCCGTTCACCTTGACGTGGCCGTGATTGACGAACTGGCGGGCGGCGAACACGGTCGGCACGAATTTCGCCCGGTAGATCATCGTGTCGAGCCGGCGTTCCAGGAGCCCGATCATGTGGGCGCCGGTGTCGCCTTTGAGCCGTCGCGCCTCGTCGTAGATGCCGTGGAAGTGCCGCTCCGACATGTTGGCGTAGTAGCCCTTGAGCTTCTGTTTGGCTCGCAATTGCACGCCGTAGTCTGACAGCTTGCCTTTACGGCGCTGGCCGTGCTGGCCGGGGCCGTATTCACGCTTGTTGATGGGTGACTTCGGGCGGCCCCAGATGTTCTGGCCGAGCCGGCGGTCGATCTTGTACTTCGCCTCATGGCGCTTGGTCATTCGCGTCCTCGCTGACGTGTTTTGGCATGATCTCGCCCGAAAACCGCTAACCGCTTTTCGGGATCATGCCGTGCTGGCTGAGGATCGCGCCCTCCTCTGTCCCGGGCTTTTGCCGGAACCGACAGGTTTGATGCCGAAGCGCCGGCTTAAAACCACGGGTCGCGAAACACCGCGCGGGCCCGCTTGGGCCCGCGCCGCGCGCGGTTTTTAGGGGGAAACTCTCGCAGTGTCAAACCGCGGGGGCGATAGCCGGTTCGGTCCGCTGGTCCCCCGCCAGGTGCCTTCGCCGCATGCTCTTGAGGACGGTGATGGCAAGGAGCGCGGTCACCGCGTCGAGGATGGCGACCAGGATGAACACGCTGGTCCAGCTTCCGGTCGTCTGCTTGAGCAAGGCGGCCGCCGGTCCGCCAAGGATAGAGCCGACCCCCTGCGCGATATAGAGGAACCCGTAGTTCGTCGCGGCGTATTTCGGTCCGAACGTGTCCGTCAGCGTCGAAGGAAACAGCGAGAAGATTTCGCCCCAGCCGAAGAAAACGAGCCCGGTCAGCACCACAAAGAGGGCCGGCTGGTCGATGAACGCGAAAAGGATCAGGATGGCGATCGCCTCAAGCGAGAACGCCAGCGCCATCGTCCACTCGCGGCCGATATGGTCGGAAATCCAACCGAAGAACGGGCGGGTCAGGCCGTTGGTGACGCGCGACAGCGTGAGCGACAGCGGCAGCGCCGCCATGCCCAAGACCAGCATATTGGCGACGCCGTATTCCCGCGCCAAGGGTCCGACATTCGACGTCACCATGAGCCCGCTGGTCGACATCATGCTCATCATCACGAACAACAGGTAGAAGACCGGGCTCTTCAGCATCTCGCGGGGCGAGTAGCTGCGGTGGGTCTGCGCGATGGTCGCGGCGGCCGGCGCCGCGCTCGCGGGCTGATAGTTCTCGGGGGGCGTGCGCAGCCATTGCGCCGCGAGAATGCCGACCGCGCCCTGAATGATGCCCCACACAATCAGGGTGTGCGCGTAGCCGGAGTTTTTGATCATGCTGTCGATCGGGAAACTGGTGAAGAATGCGCCGAATCCGTATCCCGCCGCGGCAAGGCCGGTCGCCAGTCCGCGCCGGTCGGGAAACCAACGCACCATCAGTCCGATGATGCCGACATAGATGATGCCGGTGCCGAAGCCGCCGAGGATCCCGTACGTGAAGTAAAGCGCTCCTAGGCTGTTGACCGAGGCGGATAGGATCCAGCTGCCGCCGGACAGCAGCGCCCCGATCGTGATCAGCAGGCGTGGGCCGAACCGGTCCACCAAGTAGGCCTGGAACGGCGAGAACCACGTCTGCAGGATGATGAGGAGGGAAAAGGTCCACTGCAGCTCCGCAAGCGTCGTTCCGAGCTTCTGGTTGAGAGGCCCGGTAAACAGCGTCCACACATATTGCGGGCTGGAGATCGCCATCATGGCGATCACGCCGAGAATGAGCTGGCTCCAGCGGTTTAAATACCAAGCGCGCGTTGTCTGAACAGCGGTGGTCACCTGTGCCCCCGTTCCGTGGGTCCCCAGCTCATATTGCGCCGACATCCGCGTTCCGCAGGGTTTCGGCTGCCGGAGCGTAACGGCGGTGAAAGGGGGCGACAAGCAGCGGGAAGCTGAAATTAGCTGCAGGGAATGAGCGATGATGATGCAATCATCAGCCGGTCTTCGTAGCGGCCGCGGGTTTTGCGGCGATGCCGAAGCGCGTCAGTGCCGCCGGCGGCGGACGGCCAGACGTGAAAATGGTGCGGGTGGTGCCGGTGCACCCAGTCGATAATGCTGGCCCGAGCAGATCGCCGACGCGCCGGGCAATTGCCGGCGCCGGATCGAGAAAGTTCACCGGCCACGGCGCCAGCTGCCGCAAGCGATCGATCAGCAGCGGATAGTGGGTGCAGGCAAGCACGACGGTGTCCGTACGCGCGCCGTCGTCGCGGAAGCATGGCGCGATCTCGGCATAGAGCGCCGCGTCGCTGACCGGTGCGCCGGCAAGCTCCGCCTCGGCATAGCCGGCAAGCTTTTTCGCGCCGACCAGCGTCACCTGGCAATCCTGCGCATAATCGCGGATCAACGCGCGCGTATATTCGCGCGCCACCGTCGCCTCGGTGCCGAGCACGGAAACGCGCTTGGTGATCGAACTCGCGCAAGCCGGCTTGATCGCCGGGACGGTGCCGACGAAGGGAACCGAGAATTGCCGGCGCAAGTCGGGCAGCACGATGGTCGAGGCGGTGTTGCAGGCGACGACGACGAGATCGGGCCGGTGCTGCGCGATCCATTCGCCGATCAGCGCGACGACGCGGCTGACCAGTGCCGGTTCCGCCATCGCGCCATAGGGGAAGCCCGCATCGTCGGCGACATAGAGGAAATCCGCGCTCGGCCGCGCCGCCGCGATCTCACGATAGACTGTGAGGCCGCCGAGACCGGAATCGAACACCAGAATGGTTTCACGGGCCGCCATTGCCGGACACATGCCATAAGGAATCATGGTCCGGCAATTGGACCGGACGGAATAGCGGCGGCACCCGAATCCTAGCCTTGGGCGAACTGCCGGACCAAGGCCGACCACAGACGCCAACTTTCATTGGAACTCTCAAGCGCCGTCTGAACCATGACGAGCTTTGAACCCGGATCAACGCAAATGCGCTGACCGTTGTCGCCGACGAGCGCGAATTGACGCCGCGCCCCGGGAAGCAGCCACATAAGATAGCCGTAGCCGAAATCTGGCATGGCTTTCCCCGGCGCAAGAAAAGGGTCGAGGGGCCGCACGGTCGTCGCGTCGATCATCCATTGCGACGGAATTGTCTGCTTGCCTTCCCACGCGCCGTCGTGAGCGAGCATGCGCCCATGCCGGGCATAATCTCGGAGCACGGCACTGAAGAAGCCATGCGCCACTTCAAAGCCCTGAGCATCGATGAGCCAAGTCGCATCGGCTTCGGCGCCGATCAACTCCCACACTTTCTCGTGCAGATAGTCGGCCGCCGATCTGTTGACGGCGTTGCGGAGTACGATGCCAAGCACGTCAGGTCCGATGCTTGCGTAGTAAAACTTTGTTCCAGGCGGCGCGACTCGCCGATTAAATTGCACGAGACTCTCGATCGTGCCTTTGGTTGGACCCGAGCCGAGAACCATGTCGCGCCAAAGACGATCTAGGTCGCGACTGCCATTCCTCTCTTCGCCGAAATCCACGCCGGAGGACATGTGGAGAAGATCGCGAATCGGCGTCTTTCCGTATTCCGTACCCTCGAACCCCGGCACGTAGGTGTGCGCTGCGTCGTCGACCGATTTGATCGCGCCTTCGGAGATTGCGATGCCGATCAGGATACCCATGATCGACTTGGCCATGGACTGAGAAATCAGTCGGTCGCGATCGGTTCGCCCATATTGATAGGCCTCGAAGAGGATCCGGTCGTCCTTGGCGATCAGCAGGCCAGTGACCGGGTTGCGCGACAAATAGTTCGTGAGCGAGTAGCGAATGTCTGCCCGCTCGTACTTAAACGCCCAAGGTGTGCTGGCACGTTCGATACGTCGTGTCGGGAAGAGTTGGTCGAAGTGACTGAACGCGCCCACCCGGTATTTGGGTTCATACGGATTGCCCTGGAGTCGAGCTAACGTCGGATCGGGGACGGGATACCCATCCGCGGCTCCATAAAGCTCGGCGTTGGGACCGGAGGGCGAAAAGATGGGACCGACGACTGTCTCCGTCGTCACTGGGTCCGCGCCCGCTTGCCGAACGACGGAACCGCACGCGGCGGCTAGTGCGAAGCTCGCTAGCGCCGTCCGGCGAGAGACAATGTGCCGCGTCCTGTTCGACATTCGAGCAGACATGGCGTGCACGTTTAGTAGTCTATGCCTAGGCGCCGTCGAAGACACGCTGGAAGATCGTGTCGACCTGCGCGAAATGAAAATCGAGGTCGAAATTGGCGGCGAGTTCCTTGTCGCTCAAATGCTTGCGCACCTCGGCATCGGAGTTGAGCAGCGCCAGGAAATCGCCCTCATCGCGCCAGGCTTTCATGGCGTTGCGCTGCACTATGGCGTAGGCCTCCTCGCGCGCCACCCCCTTCTGCGTCAGCGCCAGCAAAACGCGCTGCGAGTGAACAAGGCCGCCGAGGCGGTCGAGATTTTTCCGCATGGCGTCGGGATAGACGATGAGCTTGTCGATGATCCCAGCGAGGCGGGCGAGCGCGAAATCGAGCGTGACCGTGGCGTCGGGGCCGATCATGCGCTCGACCGAGGAGTGCGAAATGTCGCGTTCGTGCCAGAGCGCGATGTTCTCGAGCGCCGGCGTTACATAAGCGCGCACCATGCGCGCCAGCCCGACCAGGTTTTCCGACAGCACCGGATTGCGCTTGTGCGGCATATCTCGGTCGCCAGCCGCTCGACCGAACCGGCGACCACACCGAGGGTAGCGAAATACATGGCATGGCGATCACGCGGAATGACTTGGGTGGAGATCGGCTCGACCCGCAGCCCCATCTGCTTTGCCACATAGGCTTCGACCCGCGGATCGACCTGGGCGAAGGTGCCGACCGCCCCGGAAATCGCGCAAGTCGCGACTTCGCTGCGCGCCGCGACGAGACGCTCTCTGGCGCGGGCGAACTCGGCGTAGGCATAGGCGATCTTGAGCCCGAAGGTGGTGGGCTCGGCATGGATGCCGTGCGAGCGGCCGATGGTCGGCGTGAACTTGTACTCGCGGGCGCGGCGCTCGAGCGCGGCGTTGAGTTTGTCGACATCGGCGATGAGCAGGTCGGCGGCGCGCACCAGCTGGACGTTGAGGCAGGTGTCGAGCACGTCGGACGACGTCATCCCCTGATGCACGAAACGCGCTTCCGGACCGACGATTTCCGTCAAATGGGTGAGGAAGGCGATGACATCGTGCTTGACCTCGCGCTCGATCTCGTCGATGCGCGCGATATCGAACGTGGCGTTCTTGCCCTTGGCCCATATTTTTGCCGCCGCCGCCTTCGGGATGATGCCGAGTTCGGCCATGGCGTCGGCCGCATGCGCTTCGATCTCGAACCAGATACGTAACCGCGTCTGCGGCGACCAGATCGCTGCCATTTCGGGCCTGGTATAACGGGGGATCATCGTCACCTCGCCGGGAAGCCTGGGCTGTAGCAGATCGGACGATGCTCAACAATTGCGCTCGGCTGTGCGATGCTGGCGAATCGGAAGCGAATCACGGGGATAGCCATGAAGTTGCTTCAGATCGTGCCTCGCGATGGTACGCGCCTCTATGGCGCGATGATCAAGAAGCAGGCCGAGATCCGCAAAAGCGGGCGCGGCACCTTTTCCCGGGCCGGCGCCAGGAAGCGAAACGCCGCCCGGTGGACGCATGTCCGCTACAAGGGCTCGATCAACCTCGAGCCCGGACTGTCGGACGCGGTGGAGGTCGCCATAAAGTCGCCCGAGCGGGGCGACGAGGCGCGGCTCTTGTCGTCGTTTCTCGGATGGCTCGATCGGCATTTCGGCGAGCAATTGTCGGCCGTCAATATTCAATATCAGCACGCTTCCGGCCGCGGCCGGCGATAAGAAACTGCGCGGCTCCATCACGCGGCCTCGCCGCGCGCCAGCGCTGCCGCCTGGCGGATCGCCGCGATATTGGCGCGGTAGGATTCCGCCGTGCGGTTCTTGAACACCGCAGAGCCGGCGACCAGGACATTGGCGCCGGCGCTCGCCGCCTCAGGCGCGACCTCGGGCGTGATGCCGCCGTCGATCTCGATGTCGATCGGACGTCCCGCCGTCAGCGCGCGCAGCTTGCGCAACTTGTCGACGGCGCCAGGGATGAACTTCTGCCCGCCGAAGCCTGGATTGACCGACATGACGAGGATGAGGTCGACGAGGTCGATGACGGGCTCGACGCTCTCCACCGGCGTGCCCGGATTCATGGTCACGCCCGCTTTTTTGCCCAGCGCGCGGATTGCCTGCAGCGAGCGGTGGATGTGCGGGCCGGCTTCGACGTGCACGGTGATGATGTCGGCACCGGCCTTGGCGAAGGCCTCGAGGTAGGGATCGCAGGGTGCGATCATGAGATGGACGTCGAGCACCTTTCTGGTGTGCGCGCGCAGCGCCTTGACCACGTCCGGCCCGATCGAGATGTTGGGCACGAAATGGCCGTCCATCACGTCGACGTGGATCCAGTCGGCGCCGGCGGCGTCGACCGCGCGCACCTCCTCGCCGAGCTTCGCGAAATCGGCGGCGAGAATCGACGGGGCGATGATGAGCGGGCGATGCACCGGAGTCTCCGATCGTCGCGGTTCGCCTAACACGGCAGGCTTGACCGGGCAACGCGGAGCGTCGCCGTGTTTCGCAGGCAGCCCTTGTAGCCGGCCGTGCGCGTGCGCATACGATAGCCGGCAACCGCAGCGGGGGTCCCATGGCCCATACCGATGTCATCGTGCTCGGCGCCGGCATTGTCGGCACTTCGATCGCCGTTCATCTCACAAAACGCGACCTTTCGGTCGCGCTGATCGACCGCGCCGGGCCGGGCGAGGGCACCTCCTACGGCAATTCGGGCATCATCGAGGGCAACACCATCTTTCCGCCGCGCTTTCCGTCGGATTGGGTGGAGCTCCTCCGCATTGCGTTCAAACGCTCGCCGCAGGCCAACTATCACCTCTCGCACCTGCCGCGGATCGTGCCCTGGCTGGCAGCCTTTCGTGCCGCTTCGCGGCCCTCGCGTCTGATCGAGACGGCGCAATTGATGCGACCGCTGTTTGGCCGCGCGGTTGCCGAGCATGAGGCGCTCGCCGCCGAGGCCGGCGCCGAGTCTTATTTCAGCCGCCGCGGCTGGCTCAAGCTGTACCGCACCGACAGGGCTATCGCGGCGCTGGCGCCGGAACTCGACCTAGCCGCGCGTTTGGGGATCGCCAATGTCCCGCTCGATCGCGACGACGCGCATGCGCTGGAGCCGGCGCTGGCGCCGGTGTTCCGGCACGCCGTGCATTGGACCGGCGTGGTGAGCGTGAGCAACCCGCTGGCGCTGACGCGTGCCTATGCCGCGCGCTTCGCCGCGCTCGGCGGACTCTTGCTTACTGGCAACGCCCGCACGCTTCATCGCGCCAATCCTTATTGGCGCGTGGAAACCGCGGCCGGGCCGCTCGATGCGGGCGACGTGGTGATCGCGCTCGGTCCGTGGGTGAACGATGTGCTTGGCCCGCTCGGCGTCAAGCTGCCGCTCGCCGTCAAGCGCGGCTATCACCGGCATTTTCGGCCGCAAGGTAACTCTGCCCTGAGCCGCCCTGTCCTCGATGCCGAGAACGGCTACTTGCTGGCGCCCATGGAGCAGGGCATCCGTGTGACTACGGGCGTAGAGTTCGCCGCCCGCGACGCGCCGCCGACGCCGGTGCAGTTCGATCGCCTGCTCCCGGCGGCACGCGAGTTGTTTGCACTCGGCGAACCGGTCGAGGCGCAGCCGTGGCTGGGCGCGCGCCCGTGTTTCCCCGATTCCCGACCGGTGATCGCGCGCGCGCCGCGGCAGCGCGGCCTCTGGCTCGCCATAGGCCACGCCCATTGGGGCTTGACCCTCGGTCCGGCAACCGGTCGGCTCATCGCCGAGATGATGACCGGCGCGACGCCATTCTGCGATCCGAAACCCTACAGCGCGGAGCGGTTCGGGTCGTGAAAAGACGCCCGAAAGCGGCGCTCGGCCTTATTCGTGCATGTCGGATGTGGCCGGCGGCGCTCCGCCGATGTATTGGCCGATAGTGTGGACCACGTTGTTTTCCGGCCGCGTGTTGTTCGACGACAGCTTGTCCTGCTTCATCACCATGTCGTCGTATTGCGGCAGGGTCGTCAGCATTTGCCGCGGCACCATGTGGACGACCTTGTAGCCGCCGGCTTTGAGTTGCCGCAGCAGTTCAGGCAGCGCTTCGGCCGTGCCGCGCTGGAAGTCGTGCATCAGGATGATGCCCTTGCCGCGTTTCTCCAGCTTGGTCATCACCGATTTGATCACCTGCTCCGGTTTGTGCATGCGGAAGTCGAAGGAATCGATATCGGTCGAAAACGTCGCGATGTTGCGCTCGCCGAGATAGATGAGCATCGCCGGCGGGTGCTGCAGGCTGGGGAAACGGAAGAACGGCGCGATCGGCACGCCAGCGGCCATATGCACGGCGCTGGCGCCCATTTCGATTTCCTGCTTGGCGAGATCGAGATCGGTTGCATAGGGCTTTCGCGCCAAATCCTTGTGCGACCAGGTGTGGCTGCCCAAGGTCATGCCGGCTTCGATCACCTGCTTGGTGATCTGGGGATGCCACATCGCGTGCTTGCCGATCTCGAAGAACGTGGCCTTCAAACAATTGTCGGCGAGCGCCTGGAGCACGGCCGGCGTGTTTTCCGGCCAGGGGCCGTCGTCGAAGGTCAGCACGATCTCCTTGTCGCGGAGGAAATCGTATTGCTTGAAATGCTCGAAGCCGAAGCCCGGACCGCCGGTGGTGTCGATTTCGACGATGCGCGACAGCCCCATGCCGCCCGGTTTGTCGCAAGCGGCAATATTGTTCGCGGCCGCTGCCGGAGCATTGGCCGCGGGTGTGTTCTCGGCGACTCGCGCTGTTGCGGCCGGAGCTTGCGCCTGGGCGATTTGCTCCGCGGTCGCCGGCGGCGGGACCGCGCTGGTGTTCGACGCGACGCGTGCCGCCACGGCGACCCCGGGCGTCGGCGCCGCCCCTTTCTGGGCGGAGACGAAGCCGAACGCCGCGAGCCCCAAGCTCAGCAACGCGCCGACAACAATGACGAAGAAGCGCATCGTATCCTCCGCCGCTTGCGGACGCCGCATGCGGACTGATTCACATAAAGTGAAAGCGCAATCGGTTATTAAGTCAACGGCGACCGCGCGTCGCGGCGTGGAAGATGCCGTTGTGGTTTCCGCCGCGTGTCGCTCTCGAATACCGTCGATCGCCCTATTTATCGGCCGAATTGATCTTTCCAGCTGGGCAGCGCGCCTGGGAAGGGCAGCGCCGTCGCCTCGAATACGCCGCGCGCGACCGCCCGCGCCACGACATTGGCCGCGATCGTGCCGAGACGCGTTAATGCTAAATACGCGTCGGCCAAAGGCCGGCGGGCGGTCGAGGCCGCGAACACGACGTCGCCGTCGAGCGGGCTGTGCACCGGGTAGATGGCGCGCGACAGCCCCGATTGCGCCATGACCGCGAGGCGCTTGGCCTGCGCCTTGGTGAGGATGGCGTCGGTTGCCACCACTACGAGGGTAGTGCTCTCGCGTGCACTACCTTTGGTCAACGGTTCGAAGGCCGCGGCTGGAAACGGCGACGGCAACCCGCGTCCGCCGAACTCGGTGTTTCGTTCGAACGGCGCCGCCCAGAACCAGGGGCCGCGATCGACGAGAACGCTGCCGGCGGCGTTGACGACAGCGATTGCACCGATGATGTGGCCGTCCGAGGTCTGCTCGGAGGCGGAGCCGATCCCGCCCTTGCAATTGACCGTGGTTGCGCCGGTACCGGCGCCGACGCTGCCCAGGGCAAAATCGCGACCGGCCGTGGCGGCCGTCGCATAGCCGAGCTCGCGATAGGGCGGAAAACGGCCCCAGTTCTTGTCGCCGCCGCTCAGCAAATCAAACAGGATGGCCGCGGGCACGATCGGCACGCGTGCGGTGCGCACGGCAAAGCCGCGGCCTTGTTCCCTGAGCCAAGCCTGCACGCCCGACGCCGCATCGAGGCCGAAGGCCGAGCCGCCGGCCAGCGCGATGGCGTCGATGCCCTCGACCGTCTGTGCCGGATCGAGCAGGGCAGTTTCGCGTGTTCCCGGCCCGCCGCCGCGCAAATCGATCGAGCCGACAACCGGGTCGTCGAACACGACTGCGGTCGCGCCGGAGCCGAGCCGAGCATCCTCGGCATGGCCGATATTCACCCCAGGAACGTCGGTGATCAGGTTGCGCATGTGCTAATAGTACCAGTAATATCAACGACTTATTTGTTAAAGATGGAGGGCAGGCTATCTTCAGGCTATTTATTCCGGGTCAGGAGGCCGATCTTATCAAAAAAGTGGCAACCACGTCAGGGGCTTGTCGTTTTCTATAGCGCGACGACCCAGAAAAGCGCGTTAGCGGATGTTAGTTTACCTGCTCCAAGCAAGAAGGCCCAGAACACGCGCTTGCGGCTTGGATGGTCAGGGGAGGGCGGCGGTGAAAAACCTACCCAGGGCGACCCTGTCGGGACCGCGGTGCTATCGGTGGCGCTTGGCGGTGACTGCCGTAGCGCGGCTCCTGACCGCGGCCCCTTGGTTTTGTCCTTCCTTGTTGGCTACTCCGACATCGTCTCCTTGGCCGACCCGCACGCGCTCGCGCTCCTCATCGAGGATCGGCATTGGCTGCTGTTTGAGATGCTCGAGCAGCAAGGTCGCGGCCCGCCCAGCGACGAAGCAATCGGCAGATAATTGCTGATCCACTGAGAAGGTTTTGTTTCCTCGCCTAGATTCGACGCAAAATGACATTAAAAAACGCGGCGGCGGCCGTGAACAAGGCTCTCGCGGTTTCGATCCGGGTCGCCTTTTATTTATTGGGCAGAAATCCCTCGCGGATGCCGGGCATCAGCGCGCCAAATCGGCATTTTATTTCTCGGTAGCCGGCATGAGAGCTACCGATGGTGAGTCGCTTCCAGCCGATGTGGCAGCCTGGCTTTTATCTCGACGATTACGAAATGACCTGGCCATTTCTTGCCTCATTGCTCGCATCCAGGGGGCTTTCTGCATGAGTTATTGATCGGCGCAAGTCAAAGTAAAATCACTTAAGGCGATTACCGGCCAACTATTTTTTCGCCCTAAAGCGCTGGGTTGAGACGCTTAAAACAAAAGTGAACCCCAAGCAGAGCATCCGCTTGGGGTTCTGAGACGTTGTCTCAACTTAGGTTCATCGATCGGACGGCAGGGGTGTCGGGGGATGGGGAGCCGTCCGGCCGACCAACGCCTGGACAATAAGAGCAGGAGTTCGATTGCTCTACTGTACCTAGGTAGGAGCGCGGTGCCGATAGAGATCGGAAAACTAATACTAAGGTTTAGGAGTTCGTTCGCGCCGGCGGCAGTTGGTCGGCGAGTGACCACAGCATCGCGGGCTCCGGGCAGATCAACCAGCCGGACGCTCAGACTAAGCGACCGACGCCTTGTCCTTTCAGCGCTATCTCAATACAGGCGATCAAGCGATCTTCTTCGAAAGGCTTGCGCAAATAGCCTACCGCACCGCTCTCAAGTACCTTTTGTTGCACTCTCTCGTCCGAAAACGCGGAAATGAATACCGTAGGCAAACCGCGGCCATCGGCAATTAGGCGGTCCTGCAACTCGACTCCGCTCATGCCAGGCATCCGCACGTCGGTGATCAGGCAGGCCGTGGTCTTTAATTGCGATGATCCAAGAAATTCCTCGGCCGAACAAAATGTCGCAGCTTCGTAGCCGAGTGATCGGACCAGAGATTTTGTAGCGTTTCTTACGGACTCGTCGTCGTCAACGATCGCGATCATCGTTACCTTCTGCAATTTTACGCTCCCGGGATTCGTTTGAACGCCGACAGCAGAGGTTTAAACCGGGCCCCACATACATTGTCCAGATAAATGCGGCATTTTTGGAGCCAAGATGGCGTCTATACGAAGGTTTAGAGTGGCAGGGCATGCTTGGTCAGCTCAAAAATCACCGCAAGGCCACAAACGCGACGTGTATATCTCGGACCTAGTCTAACGCCCCGGAATCAGCGAACTTCAAAGCCGAAGCGCGTCGCAAACTGGTTGACCTTGCTTGCTTCGACGACTAGCCCATTGCGCTCACCGCCACCTCTCGAGATTCCAGAGTCAACGACGCGACAACTGAAGCCGACCAAAACAACGCCAATCGCAGCCGCAAGTACCAGCGCTGCGACCTTGAGATGAGTGTTCCGGTCGGCGGTCAAGATCGAATGGTTTATTGAAGTTCTCGCGCTAGCTGCGATCATCGGCGTTCAGACATAATTAGATCGTGCCTGATCGAAGCCTCAATTGAACGTTGGGAAGACCTACCGGCCGGAACTGGTAAGGCAGCATATACCAAGGTTTCGGAGCTGCTACCCTCTTGCACGCTTGATCTCGAGAGCGTCAGCCATTCGTACAAGGTCAGCCAACGACCGCGCGCCCATCTTCTTCATGACATTGCCGCGATGCACCTTCACAGTGATTTCGCTTACGCCGAGTTCGGCTGCGATCTGCTTGTTCATCAACCCCGCCGTGACGTAGCTGATCACTTGCTGTTCGCGAGGGGTCAGCACCTCGTAGTGACGGCGCAGTTCGTGAACAGTTTTGTCCTGGGCGCGCCGCATACGATCGCGTTCCAGAGCGATCTGAACCGCGTCAAGGAGATCTTGATCACGGAAGGGCTTAGTAAGAAACTCCACCGCTCCGGCCTTCATGGCGCGCACGGTCATCGGAATATCACCGTGGCCGGTGATGAAAATGATCGGAATATGAATGTTCGCCGCAGCGAGTTCTACTTGAAAATCAAGCCCACTGACCCCGGGTAATCGGATATCCAGTATCAGGCAGGCCGTTATATCGGGCGATTTGTTCTTAAGAAACTCGGCGGCCGTTCCGAACATCTCGACCTGCAGCCCCACTGATCGCAACAGACTACTAATCGCTTCGCGAACGGAGGCATCATCGTCGACCACGAAAACGATCGATCGTGCCTCCGGCTTCTCCTTCACGACGCACCTATCGGTTTATTACTCGCCACAACGCCCCCGAAGCCGTGATCCAATCTGATCACTAATGCGACCAGCACCTCTATACCAATGTATAGGATTTACCGCCATTTCGATAACCAAATATTAACTAACGTGCAATGGAGCGGGGTACTCCAACCATTTTAGTCTCCCACCGACAAGAAGCATAGAACGGGGGAGTTCGGAGATGGGCTGGAGCCTTACAAGTCTGCGATTTTTGACCACCAACTCTGTTGTCGGCTGCGCCGGAATGGCGCTCGTCTTGGCCGGCGCCGCTGTGTGGACCACTGACGCACGGGCGCAAGTTCTGGCCATGCAGTGGGAGCACAGGGTTAGCTCAATCACTCAGGGCGCCACGGCCGATGTCATACCCGATGAGGATTCGGCGGCTACGACCGACATTTCGGCTCACCTGCGCCGCCAACAGGTCAATTACGCGACAACCGAAGCGCCCGGCACCATCGTCATCGATACCCCGAACACGCATCTTTATTTTGTGCTCGGCGGCGGTAGGGCCATCCGCTACGGCATCGGCGTCGGCCGCGATGGTTTTACTTGGTCCGGCGTCAAGACGATAGAGCGCAAGACGGAATGGCCGGATTGGCTGCCGCCGGCGGATATGCTGCAGCGACAGCCCTATCTCCCGCGCTTCATGGCCGGCGGCCCGGGCAATCCGCTTGGCGCGCGTGCAATGTATTTGAGCGGCTCGGCGTACCGCATTCACGGCACCAACAAGCCCTCCAGCATCGGCCAGCATGTGTCAAGCGGCTGCATCCGCTTGCTGAACGAGGACGTCATCGACCTCTACGGCCGCACCCACATCGGCACCAAGGTTGTGGTGCTCCCCATGGATCATCATCACGTCGCGCTGGCCGACCTGGCATTGAGACCAGTCGCGCGGACGCAGCAAGCGATCTTCGCACCGAGCCTTCACTGAAACCGATTGGCGCAATGACTTGAAAGTGACGCTTCGGGGGAGTCGATCATGATCAAGAAAATCCTGGCTATCATCTCGGCCGCAGCGTGCGCAGGAGCGATTATAGAATTCATACCTGAGGCTGCTCCCGCCGTAGCAGCCGGTGTGTCGACAGCGTCCCACGGGACGAGTGTCTCCGATCGTGCCAAGCCTGCAGTCCTTGATGCGACGCGTATTCCCGAGCGTCGCAAGGCGATCTGCGCGCAGGCTTGGCCGTATTACGAACCGGCCTGCCTGCGCGACGACCGACGTTCGGACGGCAAGGTGCGCGTCGTACGCGTCATCGTCGCCGATGGTTCGGTTACGGAACGGACCTCGCAAACGCGACGTTAGTACCTCGGAGCAGATCGATGCGTGTTGCTTTTGCGTCCTTCAAGGAAATCATTGTCATCGCGGGCCTGGCCTATGTGATCGCCGGCATTCTCGCCGTGGCGACGACCCCCGTCGGCGCCGGGGGCGAACAGGCGGTTTCGGTCTCCGTCGATCGGGCCAACAAGGGCGATCGATTGCCATATGCCTCGACATCGAAAACGCACGTCAATAGCCCGTTCTTGGCCACGACACCTCAAGTGTTGCCGAAGCGGCCTCCGCTCGGTTGTGACCCGGCTTTCAGCTCGGTTGCTAACCCGGCGCAGGCTCGCATTTACCGGCGCTGCCTGGCTTGAGCGGCAACCGCAATGTCAGGACGCAATTACCAGAAGCTAGCCGAACCCAACGAGGAAATAGCCGGAGCACCCCATGAATCATTCGATATACAGTGCCAACCGCAGAACCCATTTGAAGATTGTGCTCCTCGGTCTCTTAGGTGCGATCTTAGTCACATTCGTCGGCTCATTCGCGCATCTCAGCGACATCGATCTCGGCACTGCGCCGCTGGTCAAGGCCAGCCACTCTACAACCGTGAGCGGGCGCTTACCGGCCATTCGATAACGGCAGTAATCGCCTGAAATCCGCCGCTCGGAACATGCGATCAGAGATGATGCAGAGGGAAGAGAAACCATTGTTTGTTGCAAACAGAAAGCACCAGTCATGCGTAGGCAAATCATGCAGCGATTCAGCGATTCCGTTCCACACTTTGACGCCATCGAGATCCTGACGCTTGCAGCCGGCGTCCTATTCGTCGTCGCCGTCGCCTTCGTGCTCTGACGCCGGCGTGATTGCGATGCGCCTTTCCGTGATTGGAAGGTAGCGAGCCGAGCTGCGTACTTCGCCGTCATGACCCAGCTTTGCGCCAACGAAGTGACCGAATAAGCGATGGTGGAAGTCAGTTTTGGATGAGATCGATATGATCAAGAAGATGATAGTTTTTATAGGAGCGGCCGCTTGCACGGGCCTCGTTCTCACCTTTGTTCCGGGATTCGCTCGTGAGATGGCCGCCGGCGTTATGCCCTTGAGCAAAATACAATTAGGGATCGAAGATGGCGGTTTGGTTATCAGCCCGCCGGACGCAGCCTGCCCGCACGATCCGTGGCCGTATGGATGCGACTGGCGGGCTACTCCGTTGGGGCGAAAGCAAATTGTAAAGAGGGTTCGGACGCGCCATCACCGCTATGCGCTGATTACGGTGCGCTGATCCTGAGGCGAAACGCCGGGCGCGGGTTGGTGAGTGGAGCTGGCCGAGGGTTGACCGAGACCTGATCGTCCAAATCATCGATCAATGGATCAGCAATCCAGGGCGGCATTTTGCATTTGGAAGGCGCCGGCAATAAAGTAATTTTCCGATATACCAATTGCTCTGTAACAAAGCCTTTCCTCTGCGTCCCAATCTTCCGAACACACCTCTACCTTTTCTGTAGAAAACCTGATCTACCTTTTCTGTACAAAACCTGATCGCCTCCCATGCAATAATGGCTGTGTATCCAAAAAGCCACACTCACGCACAATGCAACAAGCCCGAAAAAACTAACGATTTTGCCACAAAAGAAGCCCAAGCAGATATTCTGCTCGGGGTTGAGTGGCTGCCTCAACTTAGGCTTATGGGCCGGGCAGCCAGGTGTCGGGGGATGGCAGATGCAATGGAGATCACGCGTTAGCGTTGAGTTGTCCGCTGCGGCTCGGTCGTTCACGCCTACGGGACGCGCCAAGGTAGTGGCTGCCGGTGCAGGATTGGCCACTTTGGTGCGAAGTCGCCGACTGAGGCGGCCACGGGAGGAAGAGACCTCGGCCCCGCGGAGTAACCGGGGCCTGTCTCTTTGGCGGGACTTAAACTCGACCCTGCGATGTTATGGGTCGCTGTCTGCGCGTTTATGAAACCGGCCAACAGCTGGCCTCGCGCTTGTTTCCCTCTCCAGGTCGCCGAAGGGGGAACCGAGGCTATTCGAGCGTCGGAGCCAAGCATAAATCGAACTTGCGTTGCCGCTCTTGGTCGCGGCGCCAACGCGCGTGCCGCCGGTCAGCAACGGCTAACGCGGCCGCGCCGGCGTGCCGTGGTCTGGTTGCTCGCTTTGGCCGTGGCCGCGCTCGGCACTGCTGACGCGTTGGCCGCTCCGCGTCACAAGCGCGTGCCGGCGCACCCCAGCAAAACGGCCGAGGCGGAGCGCCACAACCACGGCTCGGCGTCGGACGCGAAGCGCAGCGCTGCCGTGCGGAAGAGCGTGCGGAATCGCACGGCGCGTGCGGCCGTACCGAGCATCCCCCTGCCGATTGCCCGACCAACCGCGGCTTCGCTGCCGCCGGATCTCGCCGCGACGAAGCAGGCGATCGAGTTGGTGCGTCAGGGCAAGCCGAGCGAAGCAACCCTAATCGCGACAACGATCGGCGATCCGGTGGCGCAGAAGCTGGTCGAATGGACGCTGCTGCGCAACCCTGAAAGCGAAGTCCGACTCGAGCGCTACCCAGCGTTCATCCGTGCCAATCCCAACTGGCCGAGCATTCCGCTGCTGCGCCGGCGCGCGGAGGCGAAGCTGTGGCAGGACCGGCGCGACGCCGCCACTGTCCGCCGCTTCTTCGGCGAGGACCACCCAACCAGCTCGTTAGGCCGGCTTGCGTTTGCGCGCATGCTGAAGGCTGAGGGTGACGAGGCCGGCGCTGCGCGCGAGGTTCGTGCGGTGTGGCGATCGGCGGAACTATCAGCCGTCCTAGAGGCGGCTCTGCTAGACGAGTTCCGCGACGAGCTGACCCGCGCCGACCACACGGCACGGATGGACTGGCGCATCAGCGCCAAAGACTTCGGTGCGGCGACTCGCGCTGCAAAGCCTCTCGGGGACGAGGAAATGGCGATTGTTAAGGCTTGCACAGCCGCCGAGGCTGACACCACCAAGGCTGGGGCGCTGCTCGACGCGGTTCCCAGCGAGGCACGCGGCGATATGGGGTTCGCGCTGTGCCGCCTTCACTGGCTGATGCGACGCAACGAATTCGCGGCCGCGGCTACGTTGGTGCTCGCGGCTTCGGCCGAGGATCTGCGACGTCAGGATACCGATGAATGGTGGCGCGAGCTGCGGATGCTGGCCCGCGGGCTCATCGACCTCGGCGACTCGAAGACCGCATATCGGGTGGTTTGCGAAGCGGCGCTACCAGCCAATCGCTATTACCGTGCCGAATTCCACTTTATGGCCGGCTGGATCGCGCTGCGCTTTCTCGACGATCCGGCCGTCGCCTTGACGCATCTCGCACTGGTCGATGAAGGCTCGGTCGATCCAATAGTCCGTGCCCGTGCCGCCTACTGGCGCGGCCGCGCCGCCGAGGCGATCGGGCAATTCGAGGAGATGCGTGCTCAGTACGAGGCTGCTGCCCGCTATCCCACCGCTTATTACGGCCAACTGGCGCGCGCTCGGCTTGGCCTCGGTGAGAGCGCGTTGCGCGACCCGCCGCCGGCACCGGCGCACGGCATCGCGCGCGAACTGCTGCACGCTGCGGACATTCTGTATGAGATCGGCGAGCGCGATCTCGTCGCGTCGTTCGTGACCGACCTCGCCAACGAGAGCAGCGATGCTGCGACGATCGGGGCGCTCGGCCAGCTCACCGCGCATTACAACGATGCCCGAGCGATGCTGCTTGTCGGCAAGACGGCGCTCGCGCGTGGCTTGGCGGTGGACCAGTACGCTTTTCCCGATATCGGGGTGCCGCCCTACAGCCCGATCGGTCCCCCGCTCGATCTCAGCGTCGTCTATTCCATCGTGCGCACGGAGAGCGCCTTCGACCAGCGCGACAAGTCGCCGGCCAAGGCCGTCGGGCTGATGCAGGTAACCCCGGAAGCCGGGCGCGATACCGCGAAGCGTTTCGGCGTCGCCTACGACTGGAACGGGCTTGTGTCCGATCCGGTCTACAACACCCAGATGGGCGCCGCCGAGGTTGCCGCCCTGCTCAAGGAGTACCGCGGCTCCTACATCATGACGTTTGCCGGCTACAACGCTGGCCGCGGGCGGGTCAGGCAATGGGTGGCGCAGCACGGCGATCCGCGCGATCCCAAGGTCGACGCGGTCGATTGGGTGGAGCGCATCCCGCTGGCCGAGACGCGCAATTACGTGCAGCGCGTAATGGAGAACCTGCAGGTCTACCGCACGCGCTTCGGTGCCGGCACCGCGATGGGCGAGCCTAGCCTGCACCGCGCCGAAACGATCGAGTCGCGCGCCGAGCCGGCTTTGGTGGAGCAAATTCCCCAGTGACCAACTAATTCCAAAACTCGGAGATTGCCGAACTCATCTGGCGTGACGGCCGAGCATCTCGGGGTCGGCGATGATGTAGCGCTTCGCCTTCCGCTTCAGGGCGGCGACCTGGGTGTCGGTGAAGGCGCGGCGGCGCGTGACGGGTGTTGCGGTCATTTTCGTGCGTCGTGACCTCTTAAAAGCAGAGAACACCATCCAGGGCTAACGATGGGCTAACCGGGACGGCGTTCTCACGTCCGCTAACGTCGATATTTCGGCGGCTCACGTTTGACCAGTAAATGGGGTACTTCCGGCGATGGCGCAAGGGGAAAATGTTTGTCGGTGTTAGCGCTAGTAAGCGAAACGGATCTGCTTGCGCAAGAGTTCCTCGCAAGTTCCGGCAACGGAGACGATTTTTCCGCCAGCGTCAACCGATCACATCCTCGCGGGCGGGGCGTTGACGGGCTTGCCTAGCGGCAAGACGGCGGGCATGAGTGCGCCATGCTGAATGTCACAATCCCCGCCGCGCTGCTGGCGGGTATGTTGAGCTTCCTGTCGCCCTGCGTGCTACCGTTGGTGCCGCCCTATCTGGTCTATCTCACCGGAACTTCGCTCGAGCGCTTTGCCGACGCGGAAGAGGAACCGCGGGTCCGGCGCGAAACGATCGCCGCTGCGCTCTTGTTCGTGCTCGGATTCTCCACGGTCTTCGTGGCGCTCGGCGCCAGCGCCAGCGCCATCGGACGGCTCCAATATTGGCTGCTGGATAAAATTGCGGAGCTAAAGGACATCACAGGGCTGCCGCTACCAACGAACTTCAATCCGCTCGCCGCTCTCGCGGGGTTTGCAATTATATTTATGGGTCTTCACTTTATCGGCCTGTTTCAAATCCCCCTCCTGATGCGGGAAAAACGTCTCGAAGTCGCCAAGCCGGTCGGGCTGTGGGGCGCCTATCTGATGGGGCTCGCCTTTGCGTTTGGCTGGACCCCGTGTATCGGGCCGATCCTTGCTGCCATTCTGGCGATTGCGGCGTCGGAGGGGGCGGTGGCAAAAGGCGCCGGGATGCTCGCCGTCTATTCGCTCGGCCTCGGCGTTCCGTTCATTGCGGCGGCGCTGGCCGTTGAGCCGTTCGCCGCCTTCCTTGTCCGCTTCCGCGCCCATCTGGGTTTGGTTGAGAAGGCGATGGGCGGCCTTCTTGTGATAACCGGAATTGCTTTCATGACTCCCTACATCGGGGAGGCAAGCTCCTGGCTCCTGGAAACCTTCCCGATGCTGGGAAGGATCGGGTAGCCTCAACTGCGCGACGCGTCGGGGATCTCGTCGTAGCCGCCGTTGCTGTTCCAACGATAGAACACATAGTCCACCGTGGTGATGTCGCCTTTGGCGTCGTAGCTGATCGGGCCGAGCACGGTGTCCCACTTGCCGCTGCGGATTCTTTGCGCGACCTTTTTGCCGTCGATCGTCTTTGCCTCGTTGGCGGCGGCCGCCCAAATCTGCACGGCGGCGTAGGTGTAGAGCGTGTAGCCCTCCGGATCGAAGCCCTTGTTCTTGAACTCCTCGACGATGGCCGCCGCCGTCGGCCGTTTGCGCGGGTCGGAGCCGAAGGTGAACATCATGCCCTCGCCGGCCGGGCCGGTGATCGACCAGAACTCATTGGTGGCCATGGCGTCGCCCGAGATCATCTGGCTCGTCATCCCTGCGCCCGCATCTGCCGCAGGATCAGGCCGGCCTCGGTGTGGTAACCGCCGACATAGACCACATCGATGGCATTCGCCTTCATCTTCGAGACCAGGGCGTTGAAGTCCTTGTCGCCCTGGGTATAGCCCTCGTACATCTTCTCCTTCACGCCGGCGTTGTTGAGCGCCTTCTTCATCTGGTCGGCGAGCCCTTTGCCGTAGGTCGACTTGTCCTGCAGGACGGCGATGTTCTTGTCCTTGTAGGTCTTGGCGATGTAGTTGCCGGCGATCGTGCCTTGCTGGTCGTCGCGGCCGCAGGTGCGGAACGTGTTCCACATGCCGCGCTCGGTGAACAACGGATTGGTCGAGGCCGGCGTGATCTGCAGAATGCCGCCGTCGAGATAGGCGTCCGACGCTGGAATCGACGACGACGAGCAATAATGGCCGAACACCGCGGCGACTCCCATTCCGGCGAACTTTTCTCCGACCGAGCGCGCCTGTTTGGGATCGCAGGCGTCATCGCCGATTTCGAGCCTGAGCTTCCTGCCCAGCACGCCGCCCGCGGCATTGATGTCGGCGACGGCCCGTTCTGCTCCGTTCTTCAATTGCGTGCCGAACGAGGCATATTGACCGGTCATCGGGGTACCCAGGCCGACCGTAATGTCCTGCGCCATCGCCGGACCGGCCACGAGGCCGAACAAGAGCGCAAAGGCGCTGAGCCGTAGATTGGTCATTTCTGTCCCCTTATTGTTCCTGAGCAGTAAGGCTTTTGCGTCGGCAAAGAATCTATCATCGCTTCCGTTCGTTTTCCCGCCCGATTTCGCGCCAGCCGAGCGGACCGGCGCGGGCATAGAGCCAGGGATATTGCCGCACCATCTGGCTCGCACGCGTGGCGCGCCAGCTGATCAGGCCAACGGCAAGCAAGATCACGGTGTCGCAGCCATAAGAGGCCGCTGACAAAAGGTCGCCCTGGAACAAGGCGTAATGGATGAAGCGCGCCGCGGCGCCGAGCAGCAAGGCTGCGACCGCGACCTGCCATGGCGGGCGCCAATCACCGGCGATAGCGCGACCGGAGAGCCAGGCGGCGCCGCCGCCGAGGATGACGGTCACCAGCACAACGTGCGCGATGCTCTCGCCGGCATAAAGCCTTCCCATGTCGCTTCCTGTCAGCGCGTGCAGCCTTCGAGGTAGGCGGCGCGAATTTCCGGCCGCTGCAGCAATTCGCGTCCGGAGCCTTGCAGCGTGATCTCGCCATTGACCATGACGTAGCCGCGGTGCGCCAGCTTGAGCGCGTGATAGGCGTTCTGCTCGACCAGGAACACGGTGAGTTTGTCATGCTCGTTGAGCGCGCGAATGGCGGCAAAAATCTGCCGCACCAGGAGCGGCGCCAACCCGAGCGACGGCTCGTCGAGCAGGATAAGCCGCGGTCGGCTCATCAGCGCGCGGCCGATCGCCAGCATTTGCTGCTCGCCGCCCGACAGCGTGCCGCCGCGCTGGCTCCTGCGGTCGCGCAGTCGCGGGAACAGCGCAAACACCCGCTCGAGATCTTGATCGAAGTCGGCGGCGTCGGTCACGGTGGCGCCGATCTGCAGGTTCTCCATCACCGTCATCCGCGAAAAAATGCGCCGGCCTTCCGGCGCTTGCGCGATGCGGAGCTTGGCGATCTCGTGGGTCGGCAGTGCGGTGATGTCGCGGCCGGCGAAGCAAATATGTCCTTCGCGGGCGCGCGGATTGCCGAATACCGTCATCATCAGCGTCGACTTGCCGGCGCCGTTGGCGCCGATCATGGTGACGATCTCGCCCTCATTGACGTCGACATCGACGCCTTTGAGCGCGGCGACGTTGCCGTAGTAGGTTTTGACGCCGCGCAGCGTGAGCAGCGGTTCGCTGATCGCGCTCATGACCCGGCCTCCAAGCCGGCGCTCCCGACCTCTTCGTCGGCGACGCCGAGATAGGCGGCGATGACCTTGGCGTCGTTGCGCACTTCATGGGGAGCGCCGTCGGCGATCCTCACGCCGTAATCGAGCACGACGATATGGTCGGAAATCTCCATTACCACGCCCATGTCATGCTCGATCAAGAGGATCGAGGTGCCATGCTCGTCGCGGATAGCGCGCAGGAATTCGTTGAGTTCCATGCTCTCACGGTTGTTGAGACCGGCGGCGGGCTCATCGAGACAAAGCAGCACCGGATCGGTGCACATGGCGCGGGCAATTTCGAGCCTGCGCTGGGCGCCGTAGGGCAGGGCGCCGGCGGGGTCGTCGGCGCGCGGGGCGAGGCCGACGCGGTCGAGCCAATATCGTGCCTTGTCGATGGCGGCGGCTTCGGCGCGGGCGTAGGCGCGCGAGCCGAAGAGCCCAAGCACGGTGAAACCTGAGGCCAGCATCAGCGGATTGTGCTGGGCGACCAGGAGATTTTCCAGAAGCGTCATGCCGGCGAACAACCGCACGTTCTGAAACGTGCGCGCGACGCGCGCCTCGCGCGCGATGCGGAATCCCGGCAGCCGCTCCAGCAGGAACGATGCGCCGTCGGGATGCGCTAGCCGCAGCCTGCCGACTGTCGGCTTGTAGAAACCGGTGATGCAGTTGAACAAAGTGGTCTTGCCGGCGCCGTTCGGCCCGATCAGCGCGGTGATCTCGCGCTCGCGCGCAACGAAAGAGAGATCGTTGACGGCAGTCAAGCCGCCGAAGCGCATGGTCAGGTGCTCGACGGTGAGAATTTCCGCCGTGTTCATGTGGGCGTCTCCACGCCGGTGCGCGCGTCCTGCACGATCGCCGCCGGAACGGCCTTACGCTGGTGCAGGAACACCGAAGGGGTCCGCGTCGAGACTAGGCCGCGCGGCCGATAGATCACGATCGCGACCATGGCGGCGCCGAATACCAGCATGCGGTATTGCTCGAACTCGCGGAACAGTTCGAAGCCGCCGAGCATGACGGTCGCGGCAATAGCGACGCCGAGCTGCGAGCCCATGCCGCCGAGCACGACAATCGCCAGCACCAGCGCCGATTCTCCGAAGGTGAACGATTCCGGACTGATGAAGCCCTGCCGCGTGGCGAAAAAGGCCCCGGCTAAGCCGCCGAACATCGCGCCCATGGAAAACGCGGTGAGCTTGGTCGACGTGGTGTTGATGCCAAGCGCGCGGCAGGCGATCTCGTCCTCGCGCAGCGCTTCCCAGGCGCGTCCGATCGGCAGCCGTCGCAGCCGCAGCGTGACCCAGTTGGTGAGGAGCGCCAGCGCAACGATGAGGTAGTAGAGAAACACGGCGCGCTGCGCGGGCGCGTAGGCAAGGCCGAAAGTCGCGGCAAAGCCGTCGTCGGCGGCGGTGAACGGCAGTCCGAAGAACGTCGGATGCGGCGTGGAGACGCCGTTCGGGCCGCCGGTGAAATTCTGCCAGTTGAGCAGGATGAGCCGGATGATCTCGCCGAAGCCGAGCGTGACGATTGCCAGATAGTCGCCGCGCAGCCGCAGCACCGGAAAGCCGAGCAGGAGTCCGGCGAAGGCGGCGAAGATGCCGGCGAGCGGCAGACAGCTCCAGAACGAAAGGCCGACATATTGCGCGAGCAGAGCATAGGAATAGGCGCCGACCGCGTAGAAGGCGACGTAGCCGAGATCGCGCGTAGCTGTTGCGGTAGAACAAGATCGGGACCACGAGCGCGAACGCGACGAACGCAGGCGCGAGAAAGCGCGAGACATTGGCCGCTATTGCGCCGTCCGATCGCGGCAGCAGGCGCGCCAACAGCGCCGCTGCGCGCGCCCAAAGCAGGCTGCGCAGCAGACTGCCGACGAACACCGCCGCCACGATTTCGGCAAGCAGCGTAAAGCGCGTCGTGAACACCAGCGCCCCGGTCGGTCCCTGCTCGGTGCGGATGCCGATCAACAGAACGAACAAGCCGAACGCCACCAGCGCGGCAATCGCGGCTTCCTTGACCGCAGCAAGGATATCCAGCCGCCTTGCCGCGGGCTCGCTCTCGCGCGGCGGGGGAGTCGGCTCGCTCACACCTTCTCGACTTCGGGCCGACCCAATATGCCGGTCGGCAGGAAAATTAGCACGATGATGAGCACGGCGAAGGCGGCGACATCCTTATACTCGATCGAGAAATAAGCCGACCACATCGTCTCGATCAGCCCGATCAGGATGCCGCCGAGCATCGCGCCCGGCAGCGAGCCGATGCCGCCAAGGACGGCGGCGGTGAACGCTTTCACCCCGGCGAGAAAGCCGATGAAGAAATCGACGACGCCGTAATACAGGAGGAACATCAACCCGGCGACCGCGGCGAGCGCCGCGCCGATGACGAAGGTGAGCGAGATGGTGCGGTCGACATCGATGCCGACCAGCGCCGCCATTTTGAGGTCTTGTTCGCAGGCGCGCATGTTGCGGCCAAGCCGCGTGCGCGCGACCATGAACGAGAAACCGGCCATCAGGATGAGCGTGGTGACGACAACGATGATCTGAATGTTTGACAGCCGCACGGCGAAATCGTTGCCCTCGAACAGCGTGTAGCCGCCCCTGATCAGCGGCGGCAGCGGCTTGACGCGGGCGCCCTGGGCGACTTGGACGTAGTTCTGCAGCACGATCGACATGCCGATCGCGGAGATCAGCGGCGCCAGCCGGAACGAATGCCGCAGCGGCCGGTAGGCGATGCGTTCCACCGTCCAGCCATAGAGCGACGTCAGCGCCATGGCGACGAGGAGTACGAGGAAAAGCGCGAGCGGCACTGCGGTTACGCCGACGGCGACGAGCACCAGGAAGGCGATGAGCGCGGTGAACGCGCCGACCATGAAAATGTCGCCATGGGCGAAATTGATCATGCCGATGATGCCGTAGACCATCGTGTAGCCAATGGCGATCAGGCCGTAGATCGAACCAAGCGTGATACCGTTGATGAGCTGCTGGACGAAATATTCCATGCGTCCGCCGCCTTGCGAATCCCGTCAAAGTCTTAACAGGGGCGCCAACATGCGGCAACGCCGCGACCGCGCGCCGGGTGTCATTCGGTTTGGCGAGAGCGACCCGCCTGCGCTCGCTCGACGAAGGCGCGCTGGGACTGGCTGCGCACTAGCGGCGTCGGGGGCGACAAATTGCCGGGCGACCGAGATTGGGCGTCGCTTTCCAAAACAATTGCGATCGCGGCGACCTGCCTCATTCGTCGGACTATGCGGCATTTTTGCCTGTCATTCCAATCCTTTGCGTAAAATTAGCGCGTCGGAACCGGAACCGCATCCGGCGTTTGTGGTTGTCTTGATGGACGAGGGTCATTCTCAGTCCAAAACCCCCCTCATATGATTGGAGAACCTCCAGATGGCGAATGAACAGAACCCGCAGCGAAACCAACAGCAGCAAAACAACCCGCAGCGCGACCAGCAGCAGCAGAACCAGAATAAGCCCGGCCAGCAGCATCAAGGCGGCCAGGGCAGGCCCGGCGAACAGCAGGGCGGCCAAAACAAGCCCGGTCAGGGCGGCCAGCAAGGCGGCGGCATGAACCGCTAAGGTTTGCGTTGCAGCGGCAGCCCGCTAACCGGCGGGCTGCCGCTTTTTTGTGTAAAGCGGCTATTGCGCCCATAGGCCGGCTTCTTCTTCGGCGCGATCGGCCTATGCTTGCGCCATGGCCCAGGCGCTGCCACTGTTCCACCTTTACGGCGATCCCCCGGACGATCAAGCGTTCAATTTTATCCATGCGGAGACGATCGCCGCGCGCGCCCCGATGCACGACTGGATCATTCGCGCCCATCGGCATCGCAATCTTTTTCAGATTCTGTTGATCGAGCGCGGCGGCGGCGAAGTGACATTCGAAGCCGCGAAGCTGCCGGTCGCGGCGCCCGCCGCGATCCTCATTCCGGCGACGGTTGCCCACGGCTTCCGCTTCGAGCCCGACGTCACCGAGGGTTGGGTGGTGAGCTTCACCTTGGATGCGGCCGGCGCGTTCGGCGACCGCGCGGGGAAAGCGATTGCCCGGCTGCGGGCACTCGCCGCGCATCCCATCGTTCCCATTGCCGAGGAGGCGGAGCGGACGCGACTTTCGGCGTTGTGCAAGGAGCTATTCGAAGAGGGGCGCCTCGCGCGCGAGGGCTATCAGATGGCGATGCGGGGCCTGCTAGCGCTCATCGCAGTTGGCGTGGCGCGGCTCGCCGCAAGCCGCGCGCGCACCGGCAGCGTGACCTTGCAGCCGGTCGATGCCACCGTCGCGCAGCTTCGCGCCCTGATCGACGAATTCTTCCGCCGCGAACATCAGCTCGGCTTCTATGCAGAAAAACTCGGCATGACCGTCGGTCGACTCAACGATCACGTCAAGCGCGCGACCGGCGTGACCGCCGGTCATCTGATCCGTCAGCGCCTGCTCACCGAGGCCGAGCGCCAACTGGTTTTCACCACGCAGCCGATCCAAGAGATCGCCCAAGAGCTCGGTTTTTCCGATCCCTCGCACTTTGCCCGTTTCTTCCGCCAGCACACCGCCACGGCCCCGCACGAGTTTCGCGATCAGCGCGGCGGATGATTGGATGAAAGCAAAAAGCCCAGCACCGTTTCGGCATAGACCTGCGGCTGTTCGATATTCGCGATGTGGGCGGTATCGAGCACGGCGAGCCGGGCGTTGAGCGCGTGCTGGGCGATGAACTCTCCGGCTTCCAGCGTCGTCGAAGGATCATGCCGGCCGGCAATCACCAAGGTCGGCGCATTGATCTGCGCCAGCAGCGGGCGGTGGTCCATATCGCGGATCGCCTCGAGGCAGGCGATATAGCCCTCGACGTTTGTGGCCATGAACATGTCGCGAATTCGCGCTGTCGTTTGCGGCGAGCGGTCGCGGAACGGCTTGGTGAATCAACGCTCCATGGTGGCGTCGACGACCGCCGCCAATCCATTTTCGCGTAGGAGCTGGATGCGACCCTGCCACACGGTCTTGTCGGGAAAGTAGCAAGCGGTGTTAGAGAGGATCAGTTTGTCGATGCGGTTTGGCGCGTGGGCGCCGAGCCATTGGCCGACCATGCCGCCCATCGATAGTCCGCACCAGTTGATCCGCTCGATGCCGAGCCCATCGAGGATCGCGAGCACGTCGCGGCCAAGCCGCTCCATCGAATAAGGGCCCTTCGGCGCGTCCGATTTTCCGTGGCCGCGGCGATCATACCGCACGAGCCGGAAGTGATGCGTGAACGGCGCCACCTGCTCGTCCCACATATGCAAATTGGTGCCGAGCGGGTTCGACAGCATCAGCACCGGCGACTCCTCGGGGCCTTCCACCTCGACATGGATCGTGCAGCCGTCGGCTTGAATGTGCGGCATAAAGCCTCCCCTCCTGGATTCGTTATCTTGGCCCGATCTTAGCGGTCGAGCCTTAGCTGTCTCTTGGGCAACGCGCCAATCCCCGAACCTGCCGACCACGGGCCTCTTTTCAGCCGGCGCTTGAGGCAGTAAGCATGACTCCGGTACGCTCGCGCGAACAGAGAGCGACCGGCAGGGAGTGACGCGAAATGGCCATGACGATGAGCGGCGCGTACCAGCTTGCCGTTTCCCGGGAGACGGTGTGGGCGAAGCTCAACGACGCCGAAACCCTCAAGGCGTGCATTCCCGGCTGCGAGCAGCTCGACAAGCTGTCGGATACCGAGTTTCAAGCGGTCGCCACCACCAAGATTGGGCCGGTAAAGGCGAAGTTCAAAGGCACGGTGACTTTGTCCGATCTCGATCCGCCGAACGGATACAAGATTTCTGGTCAGGGCGACGGCGGGGTCGCCGGCTTTGCCAAAGGCGGCGCCACCGTCACGCTTTCGGCAAGGGACGGCGGGACACTGCTTAGCTTTGCGGTCGAGGCGCATATCGGCGGCAAGTTGGCGCAGCTCGGCCAGCGCCTCGTCAACGGCGTCGCCAAGAAACTGGCCGATCAATTTTTTCAAAAATTCTCCGTTGCGGTCAATCCGCAGAGTTCATCGGTAAGTTCGCAAACCGCGCCTGAGCCGAGCGCATAGCTCTTGCCCGCCCGGCCTCGCCACTTTGGTCATCAGCGGGGGATCATTTGCACGTGAAACTCCCTTGACCGGCGGCTAGGCCGCGGTTCAGAGTAATTCCAATTCCAAGGTTGAAACCGGCAAAATCGTCGCGTTTTCGCCCTTGGAGCCAGCCAACGGCCGCGAGCCGTCCTGCAAAGAAGACGATTTTAGGGATTTTCGAGGAGGCGCATATGGCAGCCGTTTCCCTGACAGTGAACGGCACACCCGTCACCGCCGATGTCGATCCGCGCACGCTCCTGGTGCAGCTGCTGCGCGAAAATCTGCGGCTCACCGGCACCCATGTCGGCTGCGACACTTCGCAATGCGGCGCCTGCGTCGTGCAGGTCGACGGCAAAGCGGTGAAATCCTGCACCGTGCTCGCTTTGCAGCTCGAAGGCGCCGACGTGCTCACCATCGAGGGCTTGGCGGCGCCGGACGGGCCGCTGCATCCGATGCAGGAAGCTTTTCGCGAGAACCACGGGCTGCAGTGCGGCTATTGCACGCCCGGCATGATTATTACCGCCGTCGATATCGTACGCCGCAAGGGTCACGAACTTGACGACCGCACCATCCGCGAGGAGCTGGAGGGCAACATCTGCCGTTGCACCGGCTATCACAATATCGTCAAGGCGATCGCCGCTGGCGCCCGCGCCATGCAGGGTGGCGGCGCCGCCACGAAAGCCGCCGAATAGGACGCCGCGTAACGACGGGATTATCGAACAAGAAAAACTGCCGGAGGGCACTGCCATGACTGCGACCGGGATCGGCGCTGCGGTGCGCCGCAAGGAAGACCAACGCTTCATCACCGGCAAAGGCCACTACACTGACGATATCAATCGGCCCGGCCAGGCTTACGCCTATTTCGTGCGCTCGCCGCACGCCCACGCCACGATCAAATCGATCGATGTCAAGGATGCGGCCTCTATGCCCGGCGTGCTCCGGGTCCTCACTGGCGCCGAGCTGGCCGCCGACAAGATCGGCGGTCTCATTTGCGGCTGGATGATCCATTCCAAGGACGGCTCGCCGATGAAGATGGCGCCGCATCCGGCGATCGCCAACGGCAAGGTTTGCCATGTCGGCGACCAGGTCGCGGTGGTGGTTGCCGAAACGCTGGCGCAGGCGCGCGATGCCGCCGAGAAGGTCAAGGTCGATTACGCGGTGCTGCCGGTCGTCGCCGATCCGGCTGCCGCGCAGCAGCAGGGCGCGGCGCAAATTCATGACGTCGCGCCGAACAATACGATTTACCAATGGCACCTCGGCGACCCGAAAGCGGTCGATGCCGCCTTCAAGGCGGCCAAGCACATCACCAAGCTCGACATCGTCAATAATCGCCTGGTGCCCAACGCGATGGAGCCGCGCGCCGCCCTCGCCGAGTATGACACTGGCACGGGCGCGTTCACGCTGTGGAACACGACGCAGAATCCGCACGTCGCGCGCCTCGTAATCGCGGCGTTCATCGGCATGGCGCCCGAGCACAAGCTGCGCGTGATTGCGCCTGACGTGGGCGGCGGCTTCGGCTCGAAGATTTTCATTTATGCCGAAGAGGTCGTGGCGCTGTGGGCGGCCAAGCGCGTCGGGCGGCCGGTGAAATGGGTGTCCGACCGCTCTGAGGCGTTCCTCACCGACGCGCACGGGCGCGATCATGTCACCCACGCCGAAATGGCCTTCGATGCTGACGGCAAGATTCTCGGTCTTCGCGCCAAGACCATCGCCAATCTCGGCGCCTATATGTCGACGTTCTCTTCCTCGGTGCCGACTTATCTCTACGCCACGCTGCTGTCGGGCCAGTACCAGATCCCGCAGATCTATTGCGAGGTCGATGCGGTCTACACCAACACGGTGCCGGTCGACGCCTATCGCGGTGCCGGCCGTCCTGAAGCGACCTTCGTGGTCGAGCGCCTGATCGAGGTCGGCGCGCGGGAGATGGGGCAGGACCCCGCCGAACTGCGGCGCAAGAACTTCATCGACAAATTCCCGCACCAGACGCCGGTGATCATGACCTATGACGCCGGCGACTATAACGCCTCGCTCAAGAAGGCGATGGAGCTTGCCGACTACAAGGGATTTGCCAAGCGCAAGCGCGAGGCGGCGCGCCACGGTAAACTGCGTGGCATTGGCTTCTCGACCTATATCGAGGCTTGCGGCATTGCACCGTCGCAAGCGGTCGGCTCGCTCGGCGCCGGCGTGGGCTTATGGGAATCCGCCGAGGTGCGGGTCAATCCGACCGGGTCGGTGGAAGTCCTAACGGGCTCCCATAGCCACGGCCAGGGCCACGAGACCACCTTCGCCCAACTTGTCTCCGAGCGGCTCGGAATTCCGATCGAGAACGTTTCGGTGGTGCATGGCGACACCGACAAGGTGCAGTTCGGCATGGGCACCTACGGCTCGCGCTCCGGCGCGGTCGGAATGTCGGCGATCGTCAAGGCGCTCGACAAGGTCGAGGCCAAGGCGAAAAAAGTCGCGGCCCATCTGCTCGAGGCGGCCGAGGGCGATATCGAGTTCAAGGACGGAAAATTCAGCGTCGCCGGCACCGACAAGTCCGCGGCGTGGGGCGACGTGACGCTCAATGCCTACATCGCCCACAAATTCTCCGGCCAGGAGCTCGAGCCGGGGCTGAAGGAGGGCGCCTTCTACGACCCGACCAATTTCACCTTCCCGGCCGGCTGTCACATCTGCGAGGTCGAGGTCGACCCCGAGACCGGCAAGACCGAGATCGTCGCCTGGACCGCGGTCGATGATTTCGGCGTCATCGTCAATCCGATGATCGTCGAGGGCCAAGTCCACGGCGGCATCGCCCAGGGCATCGGCCAAGCCCTTTGCGAGGGCGCGATTTACAACAACGACGGCCAGCTCGTCACCGGGTCGTTCATGGATTATGCCATGCCGCGCGCCAATCACGTGCCGACGCTGAAGGTCGCGACGACGGTCACCAAATGCCCGTCCAATCCGCTCGGCATCAAGGGCTGCGGCGAAGCCGGCGCCATCGCCGCGCCCGCCGCCGTCATCAACGCCATCACCGATGCCATCGGGACCGAAGCCCTCGCCATGCCGGCGACGCCGCCGGCGGTGTGGGCGGCGCTGCAGAAGTCGCGCAAGTCGATGCCGCACGCGGCATGAAAGAGATCATTGGAGAACTACGATGTATAGCTTCACCTTTCATCGTCCGGAGACGCTGCGGCAGGCGGTGAACCTGCTCAGCAAGAACGAGGACGCCAAGCTCTTGGCCGGCGGCCATACGCTGCTGCCGACGATGAAGCTGCGGCTGGCCAATCCGCCGCAATTGATCGACCTGTCGCGCATCGAGGGATTGGCCGGCATCGAGTTGACTGGCCGCTCGCTCACCATCGGCGCGATGACGCGCCATGCCGACGTGCACAGTTCGCCGGTGGTGCAGCAGGCCATTCCGGTGCTGGCCAAGCTTGCCGGCCTGATCGGCGACCCGGCGGTGCGTCACATGGGCACGATCGGCGGCTCGGTCGCCAACAACGATCCGAGCGCCGACTATCCGGCGGCTTGCCTCGGCCTCGGTGCCACCATCATCACCAACAAGCGGCGCCTCAAGGCCGACGATTTCTTCACCGGCATGTTCTCGACCGCGCTGGAGCCTGCGGAAATCATCACCAAGGTGAGTTTCCCGATCCCGAAGAAGGCCGCCTACCAGAAATTCCGCAACCAAGCTTCGCGCTATGCGCTGGTCGGCGTGTTCGTGAGTAAGCGCGGCAGCGACATCCGCGTGGCTGTCACCGGCGCCGGCGCCGAGGGCGTGTTCCGGGTGACCGCCTTCGAGGAGGCCTTGAAGAAGCGATTTTCGCCGAAATCGCTCGACGGCCTCACGGTTTCCCCGGACGGCCTCAACAGCGATATTCACGGCAACGCCGAATACCGCGCCCACTTGATCGGCGTGCTCGCCCGGCGCGCCGTCGCCGAGGCGGTTGGGAAGTAAAAATCGCCGCCTCTCCCCATGGCGAGAGGGTTGGGGTGAGCGGGTGCCCGCGCTACATATTGGGGACGATCCCCGGTCCCCGCCTTTCGGCTCGGACCGACCTCTCCCCGCCGGGGAGACGTTTTCGCGTATAAAGGATTCCGAATTCACGTGAAGCAGCCTGCACAAGTTCGCCTGCTGCCGGCTTCGATCGACGCCACCGTGGCGCTGCTGGCCGAGGCGGATTACCTCGCCGATCGCTCGCTTGGCACGGTGCTTTATCTCGCGCTCAAGATGGGCCGGCCGCTCTTCCTCGAGGGCGAGGCTGGCGTCGGCAAGACCGAGATCGCCAAGGTGCTCTCGGCGACGCTGGGCCGGCGGTTGATCCGCCTGCAATGCTACGAGGGGCTCGATATCGCCGCCGCGGTCTATGAGTGGAACTATGCCGCGCAGATGATCGCCATCCGCGCCGCCGAGGCCGGCGGCGAGCACGACCGCGAGCGGCTCGAACGCGACGTGTTTTCCGAGCGGTTTTTGATCAAGCGTCCGCTCCTGCAGGCGCTCGAGCCCGACACCGCCGGCGCGCCGGTCTTGCTGATCGACGAGATCGATCGCACCGACGAAGCGTTCGAGGCGTTCCTGCTCGAAGTGCTCGGCGACTTCCAGATTACGATTCCGGAAATGGGCACGGTGAAGGCGGCGCATCCGCCGGTCGTGGTCATCACCTCGAACCGCACCCGTGAAGTGCATGACGCGCTCAAGCGCCGCTGTCTTTATCACTGGGTCGGTTATCCGAGCGCCGAGCGCGAGCTTAACATCGTGCGCGCTAAAGTGCCGGGCGTCGGCAAAAAGCTCTCCGAGCAGGTGGTGGCGTTCGTCCAATCGCTGCGCAAGCAGGATCTGTTCAAGTCGCCGGGCGTCGCCGAGACGCTCGACTGGGCCGGCGCGCTGTCCGAGCTCGACGTGGTCGCGCTCGACCCGGCGACGGTCTCCGACACGCTCGGCGTCCTGCTCAAATACCAGGACGACATCGCGCGGCTCGAGGGTGGTAAGGTCAAGGAGCTGCTCGACGAGGTGAAGTCGGAGCTGCGCGCGGCGGAGTAAAGGCGCAAGCGGCTCGCTCCGCATGTTTCCCTCCCCCCTTGAGGGGGAGGGTTGGGGAGGGGGGTCCAAGCTTTCGGACGCGGATTGGCTTTAATTCATGGCTGAGTCATCACCCCCCTCCCGGCCGGCTGCGCCGACCGACCTCCCCCTCAAGGGGGGAGCTAACAGTTGGCGCAGCGACGGTGAGCAGCCAAACGGCCGGCTCTCCGAAAATATCCTCTACTTCGCCCGAGCGCTGCGCGCGGCCGGTATTCCGGTCGGGCCCGGTGCGGTGATCGATGCGCTCGAAGCGGTGAAGGCGGCCGGTGTTGGCACCCGCGAGGATTTTTACTGGACGCTGCACGCGGTATTCGTGAAGCGCCACGAGCATTCGCTCATTTTCGATCAAGCCTTCCGCATCTTCTTCCGTCGCCGCGGCTATATCGATCAGCTGATGGCGATGATGCTGCCGCAAGCGCCGAATACGCCGCGTCCGCCCGAAGCCGGCGCCACGCGCGTGCATGAGGCCCTATTCTCCGGCCTCGACGACAAGCTCAAAAAAGAGCGCGAGATCGAGCTCGACACGCGCATGACCGTCTCCGACCGCGAAGTCTTGCAGAAAAAGGACTTCGCGCAGATGACGACTGCAGAGATTGCCGCCGCCAAGGACGCGATGAAGCGGCTCGTCCTGCCGCTTGCCGAAGTGCGCACGCGGCGGCTCAAGCCGCATCCACGCGGACATTTGATCGACATCCGCCGCACGTTCCGCGCCAGCCTCAAGGGCGGCGGTGATTTCATCGATCTGCGCTTCGTCGGGCCGCGCACCAAGCCGCCGCCGATCGTCGCCTTGCTCGATATTTCGGGCTCAATGAGCCAGTACAGCCGGATTTTTCTGCATTTCCTGCATGCCTTGACCGATGCGCGCAAGCGGGTCAGCACGTTCCTGTTCGGCACGCGGCTGACCAACGTCACGCGTGCGCTGCGCGCGCGCGACCCCGACGATGCGCTCGCCGCCTGCTCAGCGAGCGTGCCCGACTGGTCCGGCGGCACGCGGATCGCGTCGTCGCTCCACGCTTTCAACAAGCTATGGGCGCGCCGGGTGCTGACCCAGGGCGCGATCGTTCTGCTCATCACCGACGGGCTCGAGCGCGACGCCGACGACACGCTCGCCTTCGAGATCGACCGGCTGCACCGCTCGTGTCGGCGGCTCATTTGGCTCAATCCGTTGCTCCGCTTCGAAGGCTTTGAACCGCGCGCGCGGGGCATCAAAACCATGCTGGGGCATGTCGACGAGTTCCGGCCTGTGCATAATCTGGAATCGATGGCGGCGCTGGTGGCGGCGTTCCGAGGCCGCGATGGCCGGGCCGGCGACCCGAAGGCCTGGATGGAGAAGGTGGCGTGATGCTCCTATATTTAGGCGGATATAGCGGTCTGCGGAGGTCCGCACATGCTCTCAACCGATAACGACATTCTCAAAGCCGCCGAGGATTGGCGCAGACAGGGCCGGCAGGTGGCGCTGGCAACCGTGGTCGAAACCTGGGGCTCGGCGCCGCGGCCGGTCGGCGCCAACCTGGTCATCGACGGGGAGGGGAATTTCCTCGGCTCGGTCTCCGGCGGCTGCGTCGAAGGCGCCGTCGTCACCGAGGCGCTCGACGTCATCGATAGCGGCAAGCCGAAAGTGCTGGAATTCGGCGTCGCCGACGAAACCGCCTGGAAAGTCGGGCTGTCCTGCGGCGGCACGATCCGGGTTTTGGTGGAGAAGGTGGAGTGAAGCTCGATCTTCTTGAAAGCCTCAATGCCGAGCGCGCGGCGCGGCGCGCGGCGATCGTCGTCACCAATGTGGCAAGCGGCCAGCAACGGCTGGTGAAGGCCGCGGACATTGCCAAGGATCCGCTCAAGGCCGTGCTGAGCGGGCACCTGCGCAGCGGTCGCAGCGGCATGGAAGACGCCGCGGAAGGGCGCGTCTTTCTCACCGTCTACGTGCCGGCGCCGCAGCTCGTCATTACCGGCGCCGTGCATATCAGCCAGGTGCTGGCGCCGATTGCAAAACTCCTCGGCTATGACGTCACCATCGTCGATCCGCGGACTGCGTTTGCCTCGGTCGAGCGTTTTCCCGACGTGAGAGTGATCGCCGAGTGGCCCGACCAGGCGCTGCCGCCGCTCGGCATCGACCGTTACACCGCCTTCGTCGCGCTTACGCACGATCCGAAGATCGACGATCCCGCGCTCATTCACGCCCTGTCCCGCGACTGTTTCTATATTGGCGCGCTCGGATCGCGGAAGACGCATGGGCGCCGGGTCGACCGCCTCAAGCAGCAGGGCCTGATCGAGGCCGATATTTCCCGCATCCATGCCCCGATCGGTCTCGACATCGGCGCGGTCTCGCCCGCGGAGATTGCGGTCGCCATCATGGCGCAGATCACCGAGCGGCTCCGCGAGGAACCGCAAGCCGAGCGCGCCGCAGCGGAGGCCGTGTCATGAAGTTCGGAGCGGTCTCGCCGAAAGACGCGGTCGGCGCCATCGCCGTGCACACCATCCGTCGCGGCGCGCTGGTCCTCAAAAAGGGCACGCCGATCGGCACTGCCGAGGCTGCGGCGCTCGAGGCCGCCGGCATCGACGACATCGTGGTGGCGCGGCTTGAGGCCGGCGACGTGTCCGAGGACGCGGCAGCAGCCGAGATTGCGGCGGCGATCGCCGGCGAGGGCGTGCATGTCGATCGCGCGTTTACCGGTCGCGCCAACCTGTTTGCGCGCGCGCCGGGCGTGCTGGTGGTCGACAAGGACGCCGTCGACCGGATCAATCGCGTCGACGAAGCGATCACGGTGGCGACGCTTTCCGCCTATAAGCCGGTCGTTCCCGGCGAAATGATCGCGACGGTGAAGATTATTCCGTTCGCCGTCGCCGCCGCAGCGCGCGACCTGGCCATGGCGGCGGCAAAGGAGCCGCTGGTCAGTATTGCGCCTTATCGCGTCCGCAAGGTCGGCGTGGTGTCGACGCTGCTGCCCGGGCTATCGCCCAAGGTCATCGAGAAGACGCTGAAAATCACCGCCGAGCGGCTGGCGCCCGCCAATGCCACGATCATCGCCGAGCGGCGCGTACCGCATGAGCGTGCGGCGCTCGCCCGCGCGCTCGGCGAGGTGCTCAAGCAGGGCGCCGAGCTCCTCATCGTCTTCGGCGCTTCTGCGATCGCCGACCGGCGCGACGTGATCCCGGCGGCGCTGGAGGCGGTTGGCGGCCGCATCCAGCATTTCGGCATGCCGGTCGATCCCGGCAATCTGTTGCTGATCGGAACGGCGCAGGGGCATCCGGTGCTTGGCGCGCCCGGCTGCGCCCGCTCGCCCAAGGAGAACGGCTTCGACTGGGTGCTGATGCGCCTGCTCGCCGGCCTGCCGGTGCCGCGCGAGGACATTACCGGCATGGGGGTCGGCGGCCTGCTCATGGAGATCGTCACGCGGCCGCAGCCGCGCGAAGAGCCGGTGCATCCCGCCCGCAACGCCGCGGCGCTGGTGCTCGCCGCCGGCCGCTCGAGCCGCATGGGAGGGCCGAACAAGCTTCTGGCCGAAATTGGCGGCCGGCCGCTCCTTCGCATCGTCGTCGAGGCGGTGCTCGCTTCGCGGGCGCGGCCGGTGATCGTGGTCACCGGCCATCAACGTGAGCGCGTCGAGGCGGCTCTCGCCGGCCTGCCGATCGACTTCGTGCACAATCCGAATTTCGCCGACGGTCTCGGCAGCTCGCTGCGGGCCGGCATCGCCGCGCTGCCGGCGCAAGCCGACGCCGTCATCGTCTGCCTTGGCGACATGCCGCAGGTCGAGGGCGCTATGATCGACCGGCTCGTCGACGCGCTCGATCCCGACAAGGGGGCGCTGATCGCGGTGCCGACCATCGACGGTCGGCGCGGCAATCCAGTCGTTTGGTCGCGCCGGTTTTTTCCCGACCTCATGACCGTCGAGGGCGATATCGGGGCGCGCCATCTGATCGGCCGGTACAGCGAGGCCGTGGTTGAAGTGCCGCTGACCGGCACTGCCGCGCTCACCGACATCGACACGCCGGAGGCGCTCCAAGCCGTGAAGGCGGAGCTGGAAGGGACGTAAGCCACCTCAGCAGATTGCCGCGGCATTCTAAATCCACGCGAAACGGCGAGTCCGGAATGACCGCCCGGCGACCGATTCACCAACTGGCAACCCTTCCCCGCTAGCGTTGGCGCGTTCCTCTGGGGAGAGGCTTCTATGATCGGCCTTGGGCGAGTTTCTGTGTTCGCCGCCGTAACGGCGGGCATCCTGATCGCGGCGATAGGCGCCGCGCACGCGGCGGGCGCGTTTGCGGTCGGGGCATGCGGCGCATACGGCTACGGCTACGATTATCGCAAGGTGACGGACGCCCGTGTCGCGGCGATGAAGAAGTGTTCGGGGAACGCCTGCAAGGTCGTCGGCGATATCCGGCGCGGCTGCGCGGCGCTGGCGGTCGACGCCAAGCACCCGTGCGGCTCCCATGGCTGGGCGCTGAATTCGCACCTCGGCAAGGCCGAGAATATCTCGCTGCGCCGCTGCTTTGAATTCGGCGGCCGCGACTGCGTGGTGCGAGCTTTTGCCTGCGATGAGAAGGGCTGAGCGGGTTCGGCTGAGTGCGCGGCGCCTAGTGGAGCGGATTTGACATTCGCTACCCGCGAGCCGCGAACTCCGATAGCGAATGTCAAATCCAAAAGCTCGCAATCGCGGCGGGAGCGATGGAACATTAATACCGCGCGGTGACGCCGAGGCGCAGATAGGGCCCGCCGCGGCCGAAGGAATCCGCCGCCAAGCCGCCGGCCGCCGACCATTCCAGCGCGTCGATACGGTAGCCCGTGACATGCGCGCCGAGCCGCAGCTCTCGATAGTCGGTACACCAGAACGCCTGGGTCTCCGGACCGATGAAGAAGGGCTCGAAGACCTTCCAGCCGATGGCGGCGCGCGCCGATCCTATGAGTTCGATGGACGCGATGGAACCGTCGAGCGCGATCATGGTCGCCGGACTCGGCTGGTACCAGACGTCACCCGCGACCTGCGCTCCGCCGTAGAACCCGCGCAGGCGGCTGCCGGGATCGTACGGGGTGAGCCGATAATCCTGGACGATGGGGCCGGCGTAGAGGTCGATGGTGAATCCGTCGCGCGTCGTTCGCCAGCCGGGCAGGGCGGCGGCGGATACCAACGTGCCCTCAACATCCGTGTGCAATCCGCCGGAGGGATAGGTGTAGAGGCCGCCGTTGAGAAGGATCTTGAATGTTAGGCCACCCGTATTCAGGCCCGCTGGCGGCCATAACAGGCCGCCATCCACAAACGCGCCGTCGCGCCACAGATCGGTGCCGGCGAACAGAAGAAAAGAAGGATTATTCGGCCCATCGCTACCGGCCTGGGCCGCCGCTGCACAAAGCACCATCATCGTGGCGGCTCCGGCTGTCCCGAAACCCCTCGACATACCCACTGAGGCCGCTCCGCTCGGTGCGCCTCACAAACCCCGCCGCTCCATCCACCTATCGACGCCTTGGGTTTAAGTCGAGAGCACGTTGCGACTGGAAGTTGTATATGCCGTGGCGGTTGTAGCGCCGGGCGGCCCTGCAAATCGGGGATAGGTCGAGGCGTTGCGCGGCGGTATATAGTCGTACTGCCACCCGGGACCGATCGATGACAACCGACGTTTCGACCTCTTCGCGATTTCCTTCCGCCGATGCTGCCGCGCGCTCACGCCGGCGGCTGGCGATCGGCTTCCTCAATGGCGCCCACGCGCTCGATCACTTCGTGATCCTGATCTATCCCACCGTGGTCATCGAGCTGGCGGCGATCTCCGGCCGTTCCTATTCCGAGCTGATTGCGCTCAGCACCGCCTCCTTCATCGCCTTCGGATTGTTCTCGCTGCCGGCGGGCTGGCTCGCCGACCGCTGGAGCCGCCGCAACATGATGGCGACGTTCTATATCGGCTGCGGGCTGTCGCTGATCGGCGCCGCCTTCGCGCCGTCGCTCTATGCGCTCTCTGTGGCACTGTTCGCGCTCGGCGTCTTTGCCGCCATCTATCATCCGGTGGGCACCGCGATGCTCATCGAGAACGCAACCCAACGCGGCCGCTCGCTCGCCTTCAACGGCGTCTGCGGCAATCTCGGCGTCTCGCTCGCAGCCGGCATCACCGCCGCCATGACCGCGGCGTTCTCCTGGCGCGGCGCCTTCCTCGTGCCGGGCCTGATCTGTATCGCCGCCGGCGTCGCCTATCTCTGGCTGGTTGCCGACGAGAGGCGGCACGCGGCCGCGCGCAGCACGTCGCCCGACGTTGCCCTTTCGGCGCCGATCGCCGCGACGATTTTTGGCCTCTTCGTGGTGGTGGCGCTCAGCGCCGGGCTGGTGTTCAACACCATATCGGTGGCGCTGCCCAAGATCGTCGACGAGCGTATCGGCAACGACATCTCGCTCGTGGCCGTGGGCGGCTTGACGACGGCGGTGTTTCTGTGCGGCGGGTTGGCGCAGATCGCGGTCGGCCGGCTGGTGGAGCACATCCGGCCGCACATCCTTTTCGCCGCGATGGCCATCATGCAGTTCACCGGCGTGGTATGGGCGGCGTATGCGACCGGCGCCGTGCTGTTGGTGGCGCTGGCGTTTACCATGGCGGCGATCTACGGCCAGATCACGGTCAACGACCTCGTCATCGCGCGCTACACCGCCGATGCCTGGCGCGGGCGCGTCTATGCGGTGCGCTATTTTCTCACCTTCATGATCTCGGGCGCGGCGGTGTCGATGATCGCCATCCTGTACGGCCGCGGCGGCTTCGGTCTCGTGCTCGGCGTCACCGCGTTCGTGGCGCTTGGCTTCCTGGTCGCGGCGCTGCTGATCGCGTTCCTTGCCAACGGCGTTGAAAAGGCCCGGGTGCCGCAAACGGCGCCGGCGGAGTGAGGCGTTATTGCCGGCCAAGGGGCGCGGCCCGCAGCGGCCGGCCCGACGACTAGGCTCCGCGAAGCGACCGACCTGCCTAAGCGGAGGCCGGGTGGCGTGCCGCGAGCGCCATCGCGATCAGCGCCGCTCCGCCGAACAGCATGTTGATGCCGACCAAGAGGCCGAGCGCCCAGACCGCCGTTTCCGGCAGCCCGGCAAAGATGATGCCGGCAAGGATGAGGTCGATGATGCCGCTCACCAGCATCCAGCCCCAGCGGCCCGTCAGCTGATTGCGGTGCTCGATGGCATACATGATGGAGACGATGCCCTCGATAAAAAAGAAGGCGATCAGCACCAGCGTCAGCGACAGCGTTCCGGTGATCGGCCACAGCAGCAGCACGACGCCGGCAGCGATGCCGATGATCGCCGAAATCAGCGACCACCAGAAGCCGGGCACGTGCCGCGCCCAGAATGTGGTGAACAAGCCGACGACGCCGCTGATCAGGAACACCCAACCGATAATGATCGTGAAGGCGAGCGTGGCGATCGGCGGCAAGGCGATCGCCGCAATGCCGAGGATGACCAGAATGATGCCCTCGGCCAGAAACAGGCCCCAGTGCTCGTGGATAGCTCCGGCGAGCGCGCGTCCCATCCGCTCAGCATTCTGTTGGTCCAATGTCATCGTTGCCTCCCTTGAATTTGGTCACCGGTCGTTGGGGTGCCGCGGTGACCCCTGGGTGAAGAAACTTAGGAACGTCGGCATGAAGCGTCGAACCGACAAGGAAGTTCCCCGATCGCTTCAAAGCAGGACTCTTACATCAATACGTTGCCTTGCATAATAGCGGAACGGCACCTATCTCTGTGACCAGCGATGTTGACGCCTTTCCGGGCTCCGTCGCGCGACGGCCACGGATACGACGGGTGACGCTGGATGTACGCGCACCTCTTGGTTGTCGTGGCCGTAGCATTTTTAGCCGGGCGCCCTTGCTTGTCCCCCGACGCCAAAACCCCGCCGAGCCGCCGTCATAAGGCTGTAATAGTCCGCCCTCGTGTGCTTGAATCATTGAGCGAACGAGCAGGGGACGCGGTATGGCTATGGCGGATACGGCCATTGATTTCGGACTGCTGACCGGCGCTGGCGCCCCCGTCCGCGCCTACAGCGCCGGCGATGTCATCTTCCGGCAGGGCGACAAAGCCGAGGAACTGTTCGTCGTGCAAAGCGGAACCGTCGAAATCCGCCTCGGCAATCGCTTGCTCGACACCTTACCGGAACGCAGCATCTTCGGCGAGATGGCGCTGATCGATGGCGCGCCGCGCAGCGCCACCGCGATCGCGGCGACCGACGTCAAGCTCGTTCCCGTCGGCGAGAAACAGTTTTTGTTCCTGGTCAGCCGCACGCCCTACTTTGCGCTCAACGTGATGCGCGCTTTGGCGCGCCGGCTACGCGCGACCAACAACGCGCTCTAGGGCATGATCCAGAAAAAAGCCTGCCCTCGGACTTGTTCCGAGGGTGGAAGCCGGTTTTCCGAAAAGATCATGCGCTACTAGAATGCGCCACTTACGCCTTCAATCGCTCGATCAGCGCCCTGGCGGCTGCCGGCGCGCGAATTTTGCCCTCGTGGATGACGTAGGCAAACACGTCGCGCGGCGCGGTTCTCCGCGGCGCGGACGCCGCATCGACGCGCGGCAGGTCGTCCGCTGCTTTGCCCTGCGCCCACAACCGCAAGCGGCCGGCCCAGGCGTCGATCTCCTTCGCCGGGTAGGCCGTCGGGATCGTGTCCTGGCCTTTCTGCAAACGCGCGTAGACGAAATCGCCGGTGACGTCGGCGATGTTCGGATATTTGGCGTGGTCGGTAAACACGACCGGCGTGGCAAACTTGCGCAACAATGCAATGAATTCCGGCGTGCGAAAACTGTCGTGGCGGACCTCGACGACATGCCGCAGTCGCTTGCCCGCGGCCGTCACCGGCAATAGTTCGAGGAACTTGCCGAAGTCGGCGGTGTCGAATTTCTTGGTCGGCGCGAATTGCCAGAGCAACGGACCGAGCCGCTCGCCAAGCTCCAAAACGCCCGAATCCAAAAAACGCTTGATAGAGTCGCCGGCCTCGGCGAGGACGCGCCGGTTGGTGGCGAAGCGCGGCCCCTTGACCGAAAACATAAAACCCTCGGGCACGGCGGCCGCCCACTTGCGAAAGCTTGCCGGCTTCTGCGAGCCGTAAAACGTGGAATTGATCTCGATCGATGTGAGGCGGCTCGCCGCATAGGCGAGCTCTTGGGCCTGTGCCAACCCCTTCGGATAGAAAACACCGCGCCACGGCTGATAATTCCAGCCGCCGATGCCGACGCGGATTTGACCGGATAGGCCCGTCATGTCGCCGTCACGCGCTTGCGCCATAGTGCCCTGGCAACCGGCGGCGGTTGAGTTCCACGCTGTCGCCAGCGGCCACGATGAGCCGGTGACGCCGGATGAACGCGCACCGTTTCATTCGTGGTCGTTCTTGTCCAATCACGTCTGATCCCGAACACCCCTGTAAACGACGAAGGCCCGGGATTTGGTCCCGGGCCTTCGTATTCATGTCGCTTGGCGTGGACTAGAAGTCCATCCCGCCGCCGCATCAAAGTCGGCTGTTGCCGACTTTGATCACTTTAAGGAGTAGGTGGCGGCTTTCGATGGACTCTCTTAGAAGTCCATCCCGCCGCCACCCGGCGGCATGGCCGGCATGCTGTCCTTCTTCTTCGGCAGTTCGGCGACCATTGCCTCGGTGGTGATGAGCAAGCCGGCGACCGAGGAAGCACCCTGCAGCGCCTGGCGCACGACCTTGGTCGGGTCGATGATGCCCTTCTTCACCATGTCGACGTATTCGCCGCCTTGGGCGTCGAAGCCGTAGCCGTAGGTGCTGTTCTCCAGAATCTTGCCGACGATGACGGAGCCGTCCTCACCGGCATTGATGGCGATCTGGCGGGCCGGAGCCGACAGCGCCTTGCGCACGATGTCAACGCCGTGCTTCTGGTCCTCGTTCTGCGTGCGCACTTTCTTGAGGGCCTCGGTGGCGCGCAGAAGCGCGACGCCGCCGCCGGGCAGGATGCCTTCCTCGACCGCGGCGCGCGTCGCATGCATCGCGTCGTCGACGCGATCCTTGCGCTCCTTGACCTCGACCTCAGTGGCCCCGCCGACCCGGATCACCGCAACGCCGCCGGCGAGCTTGGCCAGCCGCTCCTGCAGCTTCTCGCGATCGTAGTCGGACGTGGTCTCCTCGATCTGCGCCTTGATCTGCGCAATGCGCGCCTCGATGTCGGCCTTCTTGCCGCCGCCGTTGACGATCGTGGTGTTCTCCTTGTCGATCATCACCTTCTTGGCTTTGCCAAGCATGGCCAGCGTGACGTTCTCGAGCTTGATGCCGAGGTCTTCGCTGATCGCCTGGCCGCCGGTCAGGATGGCGATATCCTGCAGCATGGCCTTGCGGCGATCGCCGAAGCCCGGAGCCTTGACCGCCGCGACCTTCAATCCGCCGCGCAGCTTGTTGACGACGAGCGTCGCCAAAGCCTCGCCTTCGACGTCCTCGGCGACGATCAACAGCGGCTTGCCGGTCTGCACGACGGCTTCGAGCAGCGGCAATAGCTCATTGAGCGCCGACAGCTTCTTCTCGTAGATGAGGATGTAGGGATCCTCCATCTCCACGCGCATCTTGTCGGCGTTGGTGATGAAGTAGGGCGAAATGTAGCCGCGGTCGAACTGCATGCCCTCGACCACGTCGAGCTCGGTCTCTAGCGATTTGGCCTCTTCGACCGTGATCACGCCTTCATTGCCGACCTTCTTCATCGCCTCGGCGAGGAAGCGGCCGATCTCCTGATCGCCGTTGGCGGAAATCGTGCCGACCTGGGCGATCTCCTCGTTCGAGGTGACCTTCTTGGAGTTCTTCTTCAGCTCCTCGACCACGGTCTCGACCGCGATGTCGATGCCGCGCTTGAGGTCCATCGGGTTCATGCCCGCGGCCACCGCCTTGGAGCCTTCCTTGACGATCGCGGCCGCGAGCACGGTTGCGGTCGTGGTGCCGTCACCGGCGATGTCGGAGGTCTTGGAGGCAACCTCGCGCACCATCTGCGCACCCATGTTCTCGAACTTGTCTTCGAGCTCGATCTCCTTGGCGACGGTGACGCCGTCCTTGGTGATGCGGGGAGCGCCGAACGATTTATCGAGCACGACGTTGCGGCCCTTGGGGCCGAGCGTCACGCGCACCGCGTTGGCGAGAATGTCGACGCCGCGCAGCATCTTGTCGCGCGCGTCGACTGAAAATCTGACTTCCTTGGCAGCCATTTGAATTTACTCCGTAGAATTTGTGTTTGCTTTTGCTTCCGTCATGGCCGGACTTGTTCCGGCCATCCACGACTTTCCTGCGAACAAGCAAGACGTGGATGTCGCGACATAGGCGTACGCAGTACGCCGTTCTTCGAACGGCTATGCGCGGGCATGACGCACGAATTACGCGGCCTTCTTCTTGGCCACCGGCTCGTCGATGATGCCCATGATGTCGGACTCCTTCATGATTAGGAGCTCCTGGCCGTCGATCTTGACCTCGGTGCCCGACCACTTGCCGAACAGGACGCGGTCGCCGACCTTGATATCGATCGGGATGAGCTTGCCGGCCTCGTCACGGCCGCCGGGGCCCACGGCAATGACCTCGCCCTGCGAGGGCTTTTCTTTGACGGTGTCCGGAATGATGATGCCGCCGGCTGACTTCTCCTCGGCATCGATGCGCTTGACGACAACGCGGTCGTGAAGCGGGCGAAACTTCATGGTGTCCTCCTAAGCAATTGACTGGACTGTGCTTTGTTGGATTGAGCGGTCGCCTTAAGTCCCCTCGGCCGACCGCCTGGACGCGACATAGGGCGGCAAATTTTGGCTCGCAAGAGGCCGCTGAAATTTTTTTAGCACTCATTCACGGAGATTGCCAACCAGTTGGAAAAATATTGCGCCGGCGCCCTCTCCACAAAGTTTCGTTGAATTCTCAGGCAAGTCGGCGATCGGGTTGTTAGCACGGGCGGAAGAATGCTGCTAGTGCCTTGAAAGTAAACAACTTCTTCATTTTTGAGGCTTGCAATGGAGGAGCGAGTCTCGAAACAATCCCCCTGTTGGGACGGAGGGCACGATGGGTTCGAAAGAGACTTGGGTTTCGCAAGACTTTCGCCGGCAGCTCGAAGGCTACGGATTGACCACGGCAAACATCCTCTACCGGCGGCCGGATCATCCGTGGCTGTTACAGACCTATGTCTGGCAGGACTACGATCTTTGCCCGAGGTTTCCCGAGTTGAACAAATTCCTCAATTTCTGGCTGGAGAAGCTCGAGGGCCCGCTGCACTCGGTCACGGTGGCACATGCGCGCTTGATCAAGCCGGCCGAGATCCGCGCGGTCGACGGCGAATTCCGTTTGCACTGAGCTCTCCTGAGACGCCGCCCGTCACGGCAGATGCCAATGGCCTGATCTTACTTCCGCTTTCAGAGCACAGCGGACGTGGCCGGACTTGCTACGGGTTTGCCCCGGTCGTTCGTGACCGTGCAGCGAGGCTAGCTGCCATTCCAGCGGGCGAGAGTCCCGCCAACAGAGATGCTATGGGGCGGCGGCGAGGATATTGCATCCATCGGCGCTGATGTGAATCGATGGAGCACCCCA
>JBEKJZ010000052.1:0-44411 GCA_050010955.1 Xanthobacteraceae bacterium
CGACCGGCGGCTCCCAGACCGGCTGCCGCGCCTGGGTGGCGCCGGGTCGAAACAGCTCCCGATGCATGCGCTCGGCACGCGCGAGCATGTCGCACGCCTCCGACCACATCCAATCACGCGCCACGTCACGGGCCACGGTTGTCCCTCCAGTCTGATGAGATGTGTGGCGTGGAGGGGCGAAATTCAACGCCCGGACGAAGGCGTAAAAGCCGCCTAGCGTACAGTTCCCAGAAACCTGGCGCGGGCGCTGCGCACGCCTTCGGCCAGCTCGCGGACAAGATCGGCAACCGAACGCACCGTTGCGGCCGTCGCCTTGCCGTCCGCGCCGAGACCCTTGCGGATCGCTTCGACCAGCGCCGAGCCGACCACGACGCCGTCGGCGGCCGCCGCAATGGCGCGTGCTTGTTCGGCTGCGCGCACGCCGAAGCCGACGCAGACCGGAAGCTTGGTGTGGTGCTTGATGCGCTTGACCGCGGCCGCGACCTTGGCGCTGTCCGGCGCGGCGGAGCCGGTGATGCCGGTGATCGATACGTAATAGACGAAGCCCGACGTGTTCGCGAGGACCGCCGTCAGCCGCTTGTCGTCGGTCGTCGGCGTCGCCAGGCGGATGAAATTGAAACCGGCTTTGAGTGCCGGCAGGCACAATTCTTCGTCTTCTTCCGGCGGCAGATCGACGACGATCAGCCCGTCGACGCCCGCGCGTTTGGCATCCGCCAAGAAACGTTCCACGCCGTAGACGTAAATCGGATTGTAGTAGCCCATGAGCACGATCGGCGTCGCCTCATCGCCGCGGCGGAAGTCGCGAACCAGCGCAAGCGTGCGCTTCATGTTCTGCCCGGCGCCAAGCGCGCGCAGTTCCGCGGCCTGGATCGCCGGCCCGTCCGCCATCGGATCGGTGAACGGCATGCCGAGCTCGATCAGATCGGCGCCGGCCTGCGGAAGCGCCTTGAGAATGGCGAGCGAGGTCTCGTGATCCGGGTCGCCGGCCATGACGAAAGTCATCAGCGCGGCGCGGCCTTCGTCCCGGAGCGCGGCGAAGCGGCGATCGATGCGGGTGGTCATCGCGTTTTGCCACCCAGATGCCGCGCGACCGTATCGAGGTCTTTGTCGCCGCGGCCGGAGAGATTGACCACCATCAGGTGATCTTTCTGCTTTTGCGGCGCGAGGTCGAGCACCTTGGCGATGGCGTGCGCCGGCTCCAGCGCCGGAATGATGCCTTCGAGCTTGGAGAGAAGCTGGAAGGCGCGACATCGTTGAGCCATGCGTGTTCGGGACCGACGCCGGGATAATCGAGACCGGCCGAGATCGAATGCGCTTCGTTGATCTGGCCGTCCTCGTTCATCAGCAGATAAGTGCGATTGCCGTGCAGTACGCCGGGCCGGCCGCCGGCGATGGAGGCGGCGTGCTGGCCGCTTTTGAGGCCGTGCCCGGCAGCCTCGACGCCGTAGATCTCGATCTCTTTCTCGTCGAGGAACGGATGAAACAGGCCCATTGCATTCGAGCCGCCGCCGATGCAGGCAATCAGCGAATCCGGCGGCCGCCCCTCGGCCGCGAGCATCTGCTCGCGCGTCTCGCGGCCGATGATCGACTGAAAATCGCGCACCATCATCGGGTACGGGTGCGGCCCGGCGACGGTGCCGATGCAATAGAACGTATTCTCGACGTTGGTCACCCAGTCGCGCAACGCCTCGTTCATCGCGTCCTTGAGCGTCTTCGATCCGGACTCGACGGGCACCACCTTGGCGCCGAGCATATTCATGCGAAAGACGTTCGCCTTCTGCCGCTCGACGTCGACCGAGCCCATATAGACGATGCATTCCAGCCCGAAGCGCGCGCACAACGTGGCAGTCGCCACGCCGTGCATGCCGGCGCCGGTCTCGGCGATGATGCGCTTCTTGCCCATGCGCCGCGCCACCAGGATTTGCCCGAGCACGTTGTTGACCTTGTGCGCGCCGGTGTGATTGAGCTCCTCGCGCTTGAGATAGATTTTGGCGCCGCCGCAATGCGCCGAAAGCCGCTCGGCGAAGTAGAGCGGCGACGGCCGGCCGACGTAGTGCGCGAGGTAGCCGTCCATCTCTTGCTGAAACGCAGGATCGGCTTTGGCCTGCACGTAGGCCTTCTCCAGCTCGAGAATGAGCGGCATCAGCGTTTCGGCGACAAAACGGCCGCCATAGATGCCGAAGTGCCCGTTATCGTCCGGCCCGGTGCGGAACGAGTTGGGTTGCTGCACGGTCATGCCGGACTCGTCGCTCGCTTGGACGCAAGACGGGCCGCGGCGTCGCGGGCCGCGCGAACGAAGGCGCGGATTTTATCCGGGTCTTTCTGTCCCGGTCCGCGCTCGACGCCCGAAGACACATCGACGGCCGGCGCCCCGGTGATGCGCAGAGCTTCGCCGACATTGCCGGCATCGAGCCCGCCGGACAGCATGAATGGCAGGCCGGCATCGAGATTTTCGAGAAGCCGCCAGTCGAACGGCCGGCCGAGACCGCCGGGGCGGGTTGCTTCGCGCGGTGCCTGGGCGTCGAACAAGAGGCGGTCGGCGACCGCAACGTAGGCCGTCGCGGCGGCAACATCCCCCCTCACCGCGACCGCGATCGCCTTCATGACCGGCAGGCCGAAGCGTTTTTTGAGGGCGGCGACGCGGGCGGGCGGCTCCTTGCCGTGAAGCTGCAGCAGGTCCGGCCGCAAGGCTTCCACCACCGCTTCGAGCAGCGCATCGTCGGCATCGACCGTGAGCGCCACTTTTTGCGCACGGTCACGCACGCGCGCGGAAAGCGTCCGCGCCGCCGCGAATGCGAGATGACGCGGCGACGGCGGGAAGAACACGAAGCCGACCATATCGGCCCCGGCTTCGAGCGCGACATCGAGGGCGTCCGGGGTCGAAAGGCCGCAAATTTTAACGATCGGTGACATCGCCTGTTCCTGCGCCGCGGTTCTACATCGCCGCGCGAGCCTTGTCTTGCGCGACCTGTATTTCTATCGGACCGGCGGCCGCAGCCGCAGGCGCGGCGGAGGCTCGCTCTCTTTCGGCACGACCGTGGGCTCGGCTTCCGCACCTTCAAGCGCGGCGGCTTTTCCGCGCAGATGCTGCAGTTCGCGCTCGAAGCGGCGCGCGGCCTGCCGCCAGCGGCCCTGCCGCAGCCATACCGCCAAGCCGCCGATCAGCACCCCGATGATGAGCAGCAGGATGACCAACGCAAACAACGGCAGCATCACCGCCGCGGCCGGCGCATTGGCGTTGAACGGATCGAACGACACCGTGACGACCTGCCGGTTCGCCACCGCAAAGGCGATGATGATGACGGCGAGCGGCACCAGGACGACAAAGGTGACGATCCTACGGAGCAACTTGCGACCTCGGTATGCATCCATCCCCGGTCCGTTGCGTATCGCGGGGGAGGATCGTGTGCGAGCGGCTCAGGCCTCGGCCGCCTGATTGAGCCGTTCGCGCATTTCCTTGCCGGTCTTGAAGAACGGCACGCACTTCTGGTCGACGGCGACATGCGCGCCGGTCCGCGGATTGCGCCCGGTGCGCGCCGGGCGTTGCTTCACCGAGAACGCGCCGAAGCCGCGCAGCTCGACGCGGTCGCCGCGCGCCATCGCCGCGATGATCTCGCCAAGGATGGCATTGACGATTTTCTCGACGTCGCGCTGGTAAAGATGGGGATTCTGCGCGGAAATGCGTTGCACGAGTTCGGACTTGATCATGGGGTGCCCGCGAGCATGCCTTCGGTCATCGGGGGGCGACATAACGGAGCGCCGAGGCACGCTCCGCCGCTCAATTCGCGCCCGCAGGGTGCCAAAGCGCCAGCAGACCGTCAAGGTTGAGCCGTTCGACCGCCTGGACGCCGCCCCAATCGTCGATTCGGCGGGCGAACATGGAAAGCCCCGCCGCGTCGAGCGCCGCCGCGGCCATCGCATGCAGGAATGGCAGATCGCCGAAGCGGCTGTGCAGCTGATAGTCACGGACCGGCAGCTTTGAGTCGACGCCCTTGGCGCTGGCGAGCCAGGCGATGCCGGCCCGCTCGTCGCCGATCTCGTCGACCAACCTCAGCCCGATCCCCTGGTGGCCGGTGAACACACGGCCATCGGCGACGGCCTGCAGCTCGTCGTCGTTCAGGTGGCGGCGATCCTGCACCAGGCCGCGGAACCAGGCGTAGGAATCCTTGATGATCGACTCGATCGCCGCGCGCGCCTCCGGCGAGGTCGGCTCGTAGCCGTTCGGCGCCGCCTTGAGCGGCGACGATTTGATGCTCTCGACCTTGACACCGATCTTGTCGAGAAGGTCGACGACGTTGGGATATTGGAACAAAACGCCGATCGAGCCGACCAGCGAGGTCTGCTTGGCGACGATGTGATCGCCGGCCAGCGCCGTGATGTAGCCGCCGGAGGCGGCGAGGCCGTCGACGACGATAACCAGCGGCTTCTTGTCTTTCAGTCGCATCAGCGCGTCGTACAGCTGCTCCGATCCGGCGGTGGTGCCGCCGGGGCTGTCGACATGCACGACAACGGCGCGCGCCGTCGACGACCGGGCCAGTCGATCGAGCTGCTGCACCCGTTCCTGATCGTCGCGGATCAATCCCTTGATCGTCACCCGCGCGATGTAGGCGCCAGCGCCGGCAAAACCGGTGCGATCGCTCACCTGCACGGCCGCGCCGATAACGGCGAGAGCAAAGATCACGATGGCAAACACGCGCCAAAACGTCAGCTTGCGCCGCATGCGGCGGCGGTCGACGATCAAGTCAGCGTCAAGCGACATTTGCTCGTCTCCTTCGAATAGTTCGCGCGACAGTGCCGCGTCCCCTAGTGTCGGTCAATGGTGACCACTGAAGCGTCGCGATTGTGACAAAACTCGGAATGACGGCGAAGAAGACCGCACTTCCGGGCCCGGAACGCATCACCATCTCGGGGTCACACGCGGCGTTATTGTCTTGCCATCGAACGGAACCGGGGCATGGGTCGAGTAGCCGGGGGCGATGAGCGTTTCAGGCGGGTCCTTGCTGCGACGCCAGATCGTCATCCTGCCGCTCCGCGCCAACAAGACATAACCGTCCGGCGCCGCAGCGTCAGCAGGTGTGAGCCAGTGGCTGGCAAAAAGCTGTGGCGACTGGCGCACGCGGGCGACATCGGTCGCCGGCAAATCGTCACGGTAGAGCGGCGCCGCATGATGCAGATAGTAATAACCTCCCAAATACAACCAATTTCCTCCGCTGTCGTCGATCACGCCTGTCACATCGGTGAGCCGCGACAACATCAGGTAGGCTTGGCGGGCGTCTTTGCGCCCGAGCTTCATTCCCGTGGCGAGGACCAAAATCACGGCTGCCGTGCAAACGACGAAAATCGCCGCCACCAGGGACGCAAAAGCCGGCGCCACCAGCGGGCGCAGACGCCGTCCATAGGTGGCAAACAGCGCGGCGACCCCGATCATGTAGATCGGATCAAGCGGCATCAGGAAGCGCCACTCTTTATGGCCAAAAACCGAAAGTGCCGCGAGATGGGCCACGCCCATCACCGAAAGCGGCCAGGTTTTACGCCACGACAGCGCCAAGCCTAATGCGCCGAGATAACCGAGGCCCGCGGAGCGCACACCGAGCTCGAGCAGGTAATAATATCCCGGAGCGGTGCCGAAGCCGTCGCTGACGTGCGCGAAGACGTTCAGCTCGATATTGGAAATAATGGAACTGAACCGGCGTCCCCAGGTGTAGGCATCGAGCGCACCCGCCGATGCGACGACGAAAAGGAAGCCAAAGAGCGCCGGCCATCCGCGCCAACGCCAGCGCAGCGCGGCGACGAGCATCGCGACACCGACCATCGGTGCGAACTGGAATCGCAGGGCGAGCGTCAGTCCGGCAAGAATACCGAAAGAAGGGCCGCACCGCGCCCCGAGCGACCGAACAGGAACGCCAGCGCCGCGAAGAAGGCATAGGCCGCCAGCGCATCCTGCATCGGCGTCGGCGCAAAAAAGATCAGCTCGTACCAAAACGCCGTGCCCACCAAGGCGAGCCGCGCCGCGCCTTCGTCCAACAGCGCCTGCGCGATCCGGTAGACGCTGACGGGCAGCGACAGACTGATCGCGCAAAAGACGAGCCTGACGGTCGGTAGATAGATGTCCGGGCGGTCGAGACCGAGCGCGGCAAGGCATTTCAGGATCAGCGCGATAAAACCCGGGATGATCCAGGAACGAGTCCCGTAGGCGTATTCCCACGTCACTATTCCTTGTCCGAAGACAAGACGGTGCGCCGGTTCCAGATATTTAAATATCTCATCCGGATGCGCGACGTAATCCGTAGTCAGGGCGAATGTTGCCCGAAGCACAAATGCAAGAACCAATATAAGCGGTAGGATGTGCGGAGACCGGGCTGCGGTGCTCGCTTCGTCCACCAGGGACTTGGCAATCGTCTTCACCGACATTTCCGCATGAGCCCCGGAAGCCGGTAAACCATAGCAGACGGCATACTGTGCCGCACGTTCACCGGGTGTGCGCCAGGACAAGACGCGGTGGAGGCCGCCGCGCCGGCGCGACAATAACTTGAGCGGCCGGGACGCAGCTCGGTCGCCGGCCGCCCATGAGCTGCGTTATTCCTTGTTCTCGGTTTCTTCGGCGCTTTCCTCGCCCTTGCGCTTGAGCGCGGTGCCGAGGATGTCGCCGAGCGTCGCGCCGGAATCGGAGGAGCCGTATTGCGCGATCGCCTCCTTCTCTTCGGCGACTTCGAGCGCCTTGATCGAGACCGAGATCTTGTGGACGCGGCGATCGAATTGGATCACGCGGGCATCGACCTTCTGGCCGGCGGCAAAGCGATCCGGACGCTGTTCGGAGCGGTCGCGCGCAAGTTCCGACCGCTTGATGAATGAGGTAAAATCGGTGCCGACGATCCTGACGTCGATACCGCCCTCCTTTACGTCCATCACTTCGCAGGTCACCACGGCACCCTTCTTAAGCTCGCTTGCAGCCTCTGCGGGAGCCGCGACGCCGCCGTCGGCAAGTTGCTTGATGCCGAGCGAGATGCGCTCCTTCTCGACGTCAACGTCGAGCACTTGCGCCTTGACCTTGTCCCCCTTCTTGTACTCGTCGATGACCTGCTCGCCGGGCCGTTTCCAGTCGAGATCGGAGAGGTGCACCATGCCGTCGACGTCGCCGTCGAGGCCGAGGAACAGACCGAATTCGGTCTTGTTCTTGACCTCGCCCTCGACGATCGAGCCGGGGGGATATTTCTCCAGAAACACCTCCCAGGGATTGCGCATGGTCTGCTTGAGGCCGAGCGAGATGCGGCGCTTGACGGGATCGACCTCGAGCACCTGCACCTCGACCTCCTGGGAGGTCGAGACGATCTTCCCGGGATGCACGTTCTTCTTGGTCCACGACATTTCCGAGACGTGGATCAGACCCTCGATGCCGGGCTCGAGTTCGACGAAGGCGCCGTAATCGGTGATGTTGGTGACGCGGCCCTTGAAACGGGCGCCGACCGGATATTTCGCCTCGATGCCCTGCCAGGGATCGTCGAGCAGCTGCTTCATGCCCAGCGAGATGCGGTGGGTCTCATGGTTGATCTTGATGATCTTGACCTTGACCTGCTGGCCGATATTGAGGACCTCGGATGGGTGATTGACGCGCCGCCACGCGATGTCGGTGACGTGCAGCAGGCCGTCGATGCCGCCGAGGTCGACGAAGGCGCCGTAATCGGTGATGTTCTTGACCGCGCCGTCGATGACCTGTCCCTCTTCGAGGTTTTGCACCAGCTCCTGGCGTTGCTCGGCGCGCGTCTCCTCCAGAACGGTGCGGCGCGAGACCACGATGTTGCCGCGCCGGCGATCCATCTTGAGAATCTGGAACGGCTGCGGGTTGTTCATCAACGGCGATACGTCGCGGATCGGCCGGATATCGACCTGCGAGCGCGGCAGGAAGGCCACGGCGCCGTCGAGATCGACGGTGAAACCGCCCTTAACCTGGTTGAAGATGATGCCCTGGACCTTTTCGTTGTTCTGGAACGCTTTTTCGAGCTTGCCCCAGCTTTCCTCGCGGCGCGCCTTGTCGCGCGAGAGCACCGCCTCGCCGAGCGCGTTCTCGACGCGCTCGAGATAGACCTCGACGGTATCGCCGACCTTAATATCGGCGGCGCGGCCGGGCCCGGCGAATTCTTTCAGCGCAACGCGGCCTTCGGTCTTCAAGCCCACATCGATGACGGCGACGTCTTTTTCGATCCCGACGACCGTGCCCTTGACGACGGATCCTTCCTGCAAATGCCCATCGCTGAACGATTCATCGATCAGCCTGGCAAAGTCCTCGCGCGAGGGCGTGGCGGTAGCAACTTGAGCCATGAAAACTCCGAGCCCCGTAAAATGGAACGGTCCCGAACGCACGGCAGCCGCCGGGGAAGCCGGCGGTTGGGGCCAAAGCCAGACGATCGGGACGAAACCTTGTCCGGGGCCTCGCATGCGAAGCGGCGAACGGGCGGAACCTCCAATGACGAAAGCGCAGTCAACCGCGCCTTCGGCCCGTTCGGGCGGCCTCGATGATCTCAACAGCGGCCCGGAATGCGGCGTCTATACCTAAATGGGTGGTGTCGAGCAAGTGCGCATCCGGCGCCGCCTTGAGCGGCGCAGCGGTACGCCGGGAGTCGCGTTCGTCGCGCCGAAGGAGATCGGCTAAGACCTCCTTCTCATCGGCCTCTTCGCCGCGCGCCCTGAGTTCACGGACGCGCCGGGTGGCCCGCACCTCGGGGCTCGCCACCACGAACAATTTCACGTCGGCGCCGGGGGCGATGACGGTGCCGATATCGCGGCCGTCGAGCACCGCGCCGGGCGGCTGCGTGGCGAATTGGCGCTGATAGCTCATCAGCGCCTGACGCACCTGCGGGATCGCCGCGACCACCGAAGCGGCCTCGGTGATGGCCGGCAATTTCAGCGCATTGTCATCGAATTTTGCCGGATCGAGCGCGATGGCGGCTTCAATGGCGCGCTCCACATCGCTGGGCGAATAGCCGGCGTCGAGCACCGCCTTGGCTACGGCGCGATAGAGGAGCCCGGTGTCGAGATGATGCAGTCCGTAGACGGCCGCGACTTGTCTTGCGATCGTCCCCTTGCCTGAGGCGGCCGGCCCGTCGATGGCGATGATCATGACAAAACCCCGCCCAGCGATCGCATCAAATCCAGAAAACCCGGAAAACTCGTGGCGATGAAGCTCGCGTCGTCGATCTTGACCGGCTGCTCGCTGGCGAGCCCCAGCACCAGCGCCGCCATGGCGATGCGGTGATCCATGTGGGTTGCGACCAGGCCGCCGCCCGGGGCGCGGCCCTTGCCGTTCACGATAAGATCGTCGCCTTCGATGTCGGCTGCAATCCCATTAGCGCGCAACAGGGCGGCGGTCGCGGCGAGGCGGTCGGACTCCTTCACCCGCAACTCCTTGAGCCCGCGCATCACGGTCGTGTCTTCGGCAAAGGCAGCAGCAATCGCCAGCACCGGATATTCGTCGATCATCGCCGGCGCGCGCGCGGCCGGGACCTCGACACCACGCAGTGCGCCGGCGCGCACGCGTAGGTCGGCGACGTCCTCGCCGCCTTCCTGGCGCGTATCAAGCTGCTCGATCGAGGCCCCCATCTCACGCAAAGTCGTGATCAGGCCGGTGCGCAGCGGATTGAGCATCACGCCGTCGAGAATCACGTCAGAACCCGGCGTGATCAGCGCGGCGATGAGCGGAAACGCCGCCGAGGACGGGTCGGCGGGGACCCTGATCGGCCGCGGCGTCAGTTCCGGCTGGCCGGCTAGCGTAATGCGGCGGCCATTCGCCCCCTGCGGCTCGACCCGGACGTCGGCGCCGAACAGGGCCAACATCTTTTCGGTATGATCGCGCGTCGCTTCCGCTTCGATCACGACCGTCTCGCCCGGCGCTGCCAGGCCGGCAAGCAGCACCGCCGACTTCAACTGCGCCGACGGCACCGGCGGCTCGAACACGATGGGGATAGGCTCGCGCGCGCCGGCAAGCGTCAGCGGCAAGCGGCCGGCCGTCGCCGCGAGCGTACGCGCGCCGATGCGTTGCAACGGGTCGAGCACCCGTTGCATCGGGCGCTTGCGCAATGAGGCGTCGCCGTCGAAGGTCGCGGTGATGGGGCAGCCGGCTACCGCCCCGAGCATGAGCCGGCACCCAGTGCCGGAATTGCCGAAATCGAGGGGCGCCGCAGACGCGGCGAAGCCGCCGACCCCGACGCCGCGGACCCGCCATTCCCCCGCCGCGGGCCGCTCGACCTGCGCGCCGAGCGCCTGCAACGCCTTGGCGGTATTGAGGACATCCTCGCCTTCGAGCAAGCCGCTGATCGCCGTCTCGCCGACCGCGAGCGCGCCGATGATCAGGGCCCGATGCGAGATCGATTTATCGCCGGGTACGCGCACGCGGCCTTTCAAGGGGCCATGGCGGCGGGCGGTGAGGGTCGGGGGATCGGCGTGCATAGGGAAAGAATCCAGCCCGCGTCCTCTATCACGGGCCGGCGGCAATCCGCTATTGACAGGCGCACCACGACTAGCCAAGTGAAGCTCCCAAATTGAAGGATTTCGGCCGTGGCGAAAGCGGAACTTGGCACCAAGCGCATCTGCCCCGACACCGGGCGCAAGTTTTACGACCTCAACAAGGATCCCGTGATCTCGCCGTATACCGGCAAAGTCGTGCCGGTGGAAACGCCGATCTCGCGGGCGCGGCCCGAGCAGCAGCCGGCGGCTGCACGCGCTCCCGTCCCGGCGGAAGAAGTCGCCGTGCCGGAACCGATGGAAGCCGAATTCGTCTCGCTGGAAGATGCCGACGCCGAGGCGCAGGGCGGCAAGAAGGCGGTCGAAACCACCGAGCCCGACATCGAAGAAGATGTCGAGATCGACGAGAGCCTGGACGATGCCGCCCTCATCGAGGAGCAGGAGGAAGAGGACGCCGATGTCACCGACATCATCGGCGGCGACATCGAAAACGAGGAGGAAGGATAATCAGGAATCAGTGGTCAGTTGTCATTAATCGACGACGCGGTTACTTGGCCCAATGAATACTGATTACTGATACCTGTTCCCTGGAGGGGCCATAGCTCAGTTGGGAGAGCGCTTGAATGGCATTCAAGAGGTCGGCGGTTCGACTCCGCCTGGCTCCACCAAATAACGATCGCTAACCTGAAGTAGTTGGCCACGGTATTACGCCGGGCGATCGCATCAGATCGCCGCTTATCGAGATTTCGTACGTCTACAATCAAACGCCAATGCATGGCGAGTTCCGCGCCGCCGCCCGCTTATGCTATGTTGTGTCATCGCGCGCGGCAGGGGAGGCGCTGAGAATGCATCGTCGATTGATCGAGGCAGTGTTGATAGCCGGCCTCGCCCTAGAAATGGCCGGCTCGCCTTGGGCGCAACAGCCGCAGACGAGACCGGCTCCGGCGCTGCAGTACGATCCAAGCCTCGATGCCAATGATCAGCTCGCGCCGTCGCAGGTGACCCAGCCAATGCCGGCCGCGGTCCCGACGCCGAGCGCCCCCGGTCACGCGCACGCGGCCAAGCATGCCGCCAGCGACGCACCGGCCGCGCCTCACGAAGCCAGGAAACAACCCCGGCCCGCGATCTTCCGCGATGTCGCCTGCAGCGGTCCCTTCTCCAAGGACACGAGCAATCTGAAGCTCGCCATGCTGTTCGACTCGAGAAACGTCACCTTTACCGATGTTGACCTCAACGGCAGCAGGATTGGGGCCTCGATCCTGTTCCCCAAGGACCCCAAGCGCCGCCTCGAAATTTGGTGGTCCAATTCGACGAACCGCAGCGGCATCTATCTCATCCTGATCAACGGCCAATCGACCTGGGGGGCGCCGGGCGGTATGCGGCTCGGCCTGACATTGGCGGAACTGGAAAAGCTCAATCACAAGCCGTTCAAGCTCAAAGGCTTCGACAAGGACAACGTCGCGACCGTGAGCGGCTGGGACGGCGGCGCTCTCGCCACGCTGACTGGCGGCTGCAAGTCCGGCGTCAGCCTGCATGCCGACCCGAAGGCCCCCGCCGATGCAGTGACCGCGTTGCCGGCCGACCACGAATACAGTTCGTCCGATCCGGCACTGCGCGCGGTCAATCCGACGGTCAGCGAAATTCTGCTCGGCTATTAGGTTCGCAGCGCGGTCGATCTCAAGGCTGGGGGGAAAGTCGGTTATCGCGCCGACTTTGCGCCGCTCGCTCCACCCTGCTGCTCGTTGCGCATGGCTCTGACGTCGCGCGCCATTTCCAGGCACGTCAGCAGCTCGGTGTAGCTCGACTCCCCACCCATCCTCGATTCGTTCACGCAAGAGGTCTTGTCGGCGGCGGCAAAGCTCGACCATTGCTTGACGAGTTCCTCGCGGACGGCCCGCTCGCTGTCCAGGCAGTTCTTCTTCTCCTGGGCGATGGCGGGATCATGGAACGTCACGCCGCCCTGCTGGGCGATACCCTCGCAGACCTGCTCGACGTTGAGCACCGGAACGCCGTCGGCGACCGGCATGATGAGCTGCGCGCCAAGCGCCAGCGCCGCGGGTAGAATCATGTTCGTGTTCTCCGTGCCCCTGCTGGGGTTATTATAACACCCGGTCGCCGCGGAAGCAGCAAGCAGCTTTTCGCCGTCGCGGCAAAGAAGTGTTGACCGCTGCCGATTCTCCCCGTTATGGCGGCGCTGCCGGGTGAGGGGCAAATCGCATGCTGCTTGCACCCTTCTCGGCACGGCGCCAAGAAATGTATAGGAGAGGGCAAGTGGTTGCCGAACACCGCTCACCGCGTTCCGGCGCCGCAAAATTGCCGACGCCGGGCCATACTTTTGCGCCGGGATATGTCCGCGCGCCGCCAAAAGGGGCTCGATTTGACCGCCGCAAAGGCGGCGTGCACTCTATAAGGGGCTTCTCAGGCAGCGCAGATTCGGCGCGCCAGGCGCCCAGTCGCGGTCATTTGGTTCGCGCCGGGGAGGATCCAGCATGTTCGGCATCGGCGACTTGTTCCAATGGGAGCGGTTCGTAACGCCCACGATCATCAAGGTCTTCTATTGGCTCGCCGTCGTGATTTCGATCCTGCTTGGGGTCGCCGGCGCGGTGTCTTCGCTCGCCACCATGGCGTTCAATCCCTTTGTCGGCATGATCACTCTCATTGCCAGCCTGCTCGGCGCCTGCATGGGCGTCATCTTCGCGCGCATCATGGCCGAATTCGTGCTCATCGTGTTCCGCATCAACGAGCACCTTGGCGCCATCAGGAATCAGGGAACAGGGATCAGAAATCAGTAATCAGAATCAATATTTCGTCTTTCTGATTGCTGACTACTGATTACTGAGGACTGAAACGGAAATGCATGACGTCGCCGTCCTCGACGACGTAGTCCTTGCCTTCCAGCCGCATCTTACCGGCATCGCGCGTTCCGGCTTCGCCGCCGTACGCCACGTAGTCGTCGTAGGCGATCGTCTCGGCGCGAATGAAGCCGCGTTCGAAATCGGTATGAATGACGCCCGCGGCTTGCGGCGCCTTGGTGCCGCGCGTCACCGTCCAGGCGCGCGTCTCCTTCGGCCCGGCGGTGAAGAAGGTCACCAGGTGGAGCAGCGCATAGCCGGCGCGGATCAGGCGATCGAGCCCGGGTTCCTTGAGACCGACGGCGGCCAGATACTCGTTGCGTTCGTCGCGCGCGAGCACCGCGATCTCGGCCTCGATCTTGGCCGAGATGACGATGGCGGCGGCGCCCTCCGCCGCGGCTCTGGCTTCGACCTGGCGCGCATAAGCGTTGCCGCTCGCAGCCGAAGCTTCGTCGACATTGCAGACGTAGAGCACCGGCAGCGAGGTTAAGAGACCGAGCATGTGGAACGCGGGCTCCTCCTCGGGCTTGCGCGCGGTGAGGCGCGTGGGCTTGCCCTCGCGCAACAGCGCCAGCGCGCGATTGATCAGGTCGAGCGTTTCCTTCGCTTCTTTGTCGCCGCCTTTGGCCTTTTTGTTCAATCCGTCGACGCGCCGCTCCAGGCTGTCGAGATCGGCGAGCATCAACTCGGTCTCGACGGTTTCGATATCGGCGAGCGGATCGATGCGGCCTTCGACGTGGGTCACGTCGGTATCCACGAAGCAGCGCACCACATGCGCGATGGCGTCGACCTCGCGGATATTGGCGAGGAACTGGTTGCCCAGCCCCTCGCCTTTCGAGGCGCCGCGCACCAGGCCGGCGATATCGACGAAGGTGAGCCGCGTCGGCACGATCGTCGCCGACTTGGCGAGCGTCGCCAGGGTCTCCAGCCGCGGGTCCGGCACTGCGACCTCGCCGACATTCGGCTCGATGGTGCAGAAGGGATAATTCGCCGCCTGCGCCGCCGCGGTTTCGGTCAACGCATTGAAGAGGGTCGACTTGCCGACATTCGGCAGGCCGACGATGCCGCATTTGAAGCCCATGAACGATTTTCACCCGTTAGCCGGCGATTCACGCGCCGCCGTGATTGCCGTTGGAGTCCTGGTCTTGCTGTCCAAATCCCTTCGCCACCATGGCGAGGTGGACCTTGTTCTGAAAACTCGCGTCCTCGCCGCGGACGAGAAAATCGACATTGTCGGCGAGGATTTCGGTGAGCGCCTCGACCCAGCGCTGCTCGCTCTTGGCGAAATCGCTGAGCACGTAATGCTCCACCAGATCCTTGTGGCCGGGGTGGCCGACGCCGATGCGCACCCGACGGTAATCGTTGCCGATGTGCTCGCTGATCGAGCGCAGCCCATTGTGCCCGGCAATGCCGCCGCCGACTTTGATCCTGACCTTGCCCGGCGGCAGCTCGATCTCGTCGTGGAACACTGTGATGTCGACGAGCGGCAACTTGTAAAAATGCGCCGCCTGGGCGACGGCGCGGCCGGATTCATTCATAAAGGTGCCGGGCAGGAGCAGCAGCACCCGCGCGCCGCCGAGCGTCCCCTCGCACGCGACGCCCTGGAAGCGGCGGCGCCACGGCCCGATGCCGTGGCGCTTTGCGATCGCCTGGACGGCCATGAAGCCGACATTGTGGCGGGTACCGACATAGCGTGCTCCCGGATTTCCGAGTCCGACCAGGAGCAGCATCGGCTTCGTCCCGCGCTAGAGCATGATCCGGAAAAGTGGAAACCGGTTTTCCGAAAAGATCATGCTCCGCTAAACAGCGACCTCACTTCTTCTGGGCCGCTCCGGCGGCCGGCGCCGTAGCGGCGGCGGGCGCCGCACTGGCAGCAGCACCACCTGGGGCTGCGCCAGGAGCCGCACCTGGTACTGCGCCCTCGGCCGGCGCGCCGGCGGCGACCGCGGCAGCAGCCGCAGCGGCGGCGGCGGCAGCAGCCTCGGCGGCAGCCTTCATCTCTTCCGCATAGCCCGACGGCGGCACCACCGTGACCAGCGTAATGTCCCTGGCGGCGACGACGCGGACGCCCGGCGGCAGCGTGATATCGCTGAGGTGCTTGGAGTAGTTGATCTCCAGCTCGCTGACATCGACCTCGATCGCGCTGGGGATAGCGTCGGCCTGACAGCGCACTTCGATGCTGTGGGTCACGATGCTGACCGTTCCACCGCGTTTGACGCCCGGCGACTGGTCGGCGTTCTTGACGTGGATCGGGATATTGACGCGGATCGTCGCGCCCTCGCCGAGCCGCATGAAGTCCACATGCAGCGGCAGATCGCGGACGGCGTCGAGCTGGAAATCCCGGGGAATGACGCGGTGCTTCACGCCGTCGACCTCGACGTCGTGAATGGTGGTGAGAAAATGCCCGGCATAAATGCGCTGCCGCAGATCGGCGTAATCGAGCGAAATCGGCAAGGGGAGCTTGCCGTCGCCGTAGATGATACCGGGTACGCGGCCGGCGCGACGCTGTGCCCGGGCGGCCCCCTTGCCGGCCCGTGGACGCGCAGCCGCCTTGATCAGATTGACGGTCGCCATGATGTAGTCCTCGTCTTAGCCTTAATAAGCGTGGATTGCCGCGGCTGCCTCCAGGGGTGCAAAAATCCAGTGCTTTGCTGCGGTCGCGGCGCTTATAGCGGCGCGGGTCGTGAAAAACAAGGAAGGCGCGTGGGCGACGTTATGGCCTCAGAGCCCGCCAGGATTGACCCCCGGAGTGGCCGGTCCCGGGGCCTCGTACGGCGAATTTGCTCCGGCGAGCCTTGCTTCGAGCGCCGCGATCCGCGCCTTGAGCGCTTCGTTCTCTTCACGGGCGAGACGGGCCATGTCCTTGACGGCCTCGAACTCCTCGCGCTGGACGACGGCGAGGTCGCGCAGGATGCGCTCCGCCTGACTGCGGAACAGCGTCTCGAACTCGCGCCGCACGCCTTGCGCAACACCGGCCGCGTCGTTCATCAAGCGAGCCACCTCGTCGAAAAACCGGTTCGTCGTCTGCACCATCTCCGCCTCCGAACCCGGCTGGCGAGCCCCGTCGCCCGCACGCTTGCTATGCTTGCAGACAATGGCAATGGTACGGCGCCATCGCAAGTGCGCGGCGCGCAAAAACGCGGCACCATGAGCGAGGATAAATCGCGCCGGCAAGGCACTCCCCGATGCTGATCCTCCCGGTCCTGCCGTTTCCCGCGATCAATCCGGTGCTGATTTCCATCGGCCCGCTCGCGGTGCGCTGGTACGCGCTGGCCTATATCGTCGGCATTATCGCCGGCTGGTTCTACGCGCGCGCCATCATCGTTTCGCGGCGGCTGTGGGGCGGGCCGGCGCCGCTCACTCTGATCGACTTCGACGACTTTGTGATTTGGATCACCCTCGGCATCATCCTCGGCGGCCGCATCGGCTACGTGCTGTTCTACAATCGGCCGCACTTCGTGGCGCACCCGCTGGAGATTTTCGAGCTGTGGACCGGCGGCATGTCGTTCCACGGCGGCGTGCTGGGCTGCATCCTCGCCACCGTGCTGTTCGCGTGGCGCCGCAACGTGCCGATGTTGTCGCTCGGCGACGTGACGACCGCGGTCGCCCCGATCGGATTGTTTCTCGGCCGTGTCGCCAATTTCATCAACGGCGAGTTGTGGGGGCGGCCGACCGACGTGCCCTGGGCCATGATCTTTCCTCACGGCGGCCCGATCCCGCGCCATCCCAGCCAGCTCTACGAGGCGGTGCTCGAAGGCCTGGTCCTGCTCGTCGTGCTTGGACTGCTCCTCCACATGGGCGCGCTCAAGCGGCGCGGTGTCGTCACTGGAGCTTTCTTTCTCGGCTATGGTGTCGCCCGCATCGTCTGCGAATTTTTTCGCGAACCGGACGCGCAGCTCGGCTTTCTCTGGGGCGGTCTCACCATGGGGATGCTGCTCTGCATTCCGCTGATATTGGCCGGCATCGCCGTGCTCGGCTTTACCTTGACCCGCCAGCCGATTGCCGAACATGGCTGAGGAACGCTCGCCCCTGGAAACCGAGATCCGGCGCTTGATTGCTGCCGCCGGGCCGATGTCGATCGCCGAATACATGCTGCTGTGCCTCACGCATCCGCAATACGGCTATTACGTCACCCGCGATCCGCTCGGCGCCCATGGCGACTTCATCACCGCGCCCGAGATCAGCCAGATGTTCGGCGAGCTGATCGGAGTGTGGATGGTCGCGGTGTGGCAGCAGATGGGCTCGCCGGAAAACGTGCGCGTCGTCGAGCTCGGGCCCGGCCGCGGCACGCTGATGAGCGACGCTTTGCGCGCGGCGAAAGTGGTCGGCGACTTCCACGCAGCGCTCGTCGTTCATCTGGTCGAAATCAGCCCCAAGCAGCAGCAAGCGCAAGAGCAGCTGCTGGAAGGCCTCGGCGTGCCGATTTTGTGGCACAGCGCGCTCGCCGAGGTTCCGAGCGGCCCCGTTATCATCATCGCCAACGAATTCATCGACGCGCTGCCGGTTCATCAGGCGGTCAAACGAGCCGACGGCTGGCACGAGCGTGTCGTCGAGATCGCGCCCAGCGGAGAACTTGCCATCGGCATCGCCCGCGATCCGCTGCCGCATTTCGAGGCGACGCTGCCCCGCGGCTTGCGTCAAGCGCCCGAGGGCTCGGTCTATGAATGGCGCTCCGACACCGTCGCGCTCGAAATCGGACGACGGGTGCGCAGCGACGGCGCCGCTCTGATCATCGACTACGGTCACGCCTGGTACGGACTCGGTGAGACCTTTCAGGCTGTCGCCGGACATTCCTTTACCGACCCACTGCGCGCGCCGGGCGAAGCCGATCTCACCGCGCATGTCGATTTTGCGGCGCTGGCGCAGAGCGCGCAAATTATCGGCGGGCGCATCCACGGCCCCATCTCTCAGCGCGATCTGCTGCGCGGGCTCGGCATCGACAAACGCGCGGCCGCGCTCAAGACGCGCGCGCCGGAGAGGGCAGCTGAGATCGACCAGGCGCTCGCCCGGTTGACCGCGACCGGGCCCCGCGGCATGGGCGAGTTGTTCAAGGCGCTTGCCATCGCCGACTCGAAGCTCGGAAAGCTGCCGGGCTTCGAGACGTAGCGATGATGATCCAGGCCCAGACCCTTGCGCTTCCCGGCGTCCGCCACGCCTTCTTCACGCGGCAAGGCGGTGTCTCCGGCGGCCTCTATGCCAGTCTCAATGGCGGTGTCGGATCGCGCGACAGCGCCGCCCATGTCGCGGAAAATCGCGCGCGCATGGCGGTGGCGCTTGATGTGGAGCCGCACCGTTTGCTCACCGCCCACCAGGTCCACTCGCCGCATGTCGTCGTCGCTACGGCGCCCTGGCCGCCGGAATCGCGTCCGCGCGGTGACGCCATCGTCACCTCGACGCCCGGTCTTGCGATCGGGGTGACGACCGCCGATTGCGGCCCGATCCTTCTCGCCGATCCGGGAGTCCGCGTGATCGGCGCGGCGCATGCCGGCTGGCGCGGTGCACTGGCCGGTATTCTGGAGGCAACGGTCGTGGCGATGGAGCGGCACGGCGCCGAACGCGGCCGGATCCGCGCCGTGCTCGGCCCGATGATCCGCCAACATAATTACGAGGTCGGCGCCGATCTCATCGCGCGCTTTGCCGCCGAGGATTCGGCCAACGAGCGTTTCTTCGTCCCGGCATCGCGCAGCGGCCACGCACTGTTCGATCTGGCCGCCTATATCGTGGCCCAGCTGCATCGGGCGGGTATTCGCGAGGTCGAGGATGTGGGCCTGTGCACCTACGCCGATGCGGCGCGGTTTTTCAGCTTCCGCCGCTCGACCCACCGCGCCGAAGCGGATTACGGACGTCACGTCAACGCCATTGCCCTGACCAGCGCGAATAACGCGTAGCGAGCGGCGAACGGGTACGTGGGCCCGACCCTATCTGCCGCTCACATTCGCCATTCGCTGCCCGCCATTTACCAAGCCGCAAAGCTATTGCGATTGCAGCCGAAATCCTGCGGGGACAAGACCGTGATTCATGTTGCCAGCCCCGGAAGCGGCTTGTATCAGGTCCTGGCTTTTGTTTGAGCCTGGTCTTGTCCGAAAACCGGTACCCACCCTCGGATCAGATCCGAGGGCAGGCTTTTCGGGATCACAGTCTGACCGCGCGGGCGCACAGGGGAGCGGCATGGCGAGCAACAACGGAGCCATCAAGCTCATCGCCGGCAACTCGAATCCCGTGCTGGCCGAGGGGATCGGCGCCTATACCGGCATCCCGTTGACCAAGGCGGTTGTGCGCCGTTTCGCCGACATGGAGATTTTTGTCGAAATCCAGGAGAACGTGCGCGGCGCCGACGTTTTCGCCATTCAGTCGACGTCCTTTCCGGCCAACGACCACCTGATGGAATTGCTCATCATCATCGACGCACTGCGCCGCGCCTCGGCGCAACGCATCACCGCGGTGATTCCCTATTTCGGCTACGCCCGGCAGGACCGCAAACCCGGCCCGCGCACGCCGATTTCCGCCAAGCTTGTCGCCAACCTCATCACCCGCGCCGGCGCCGACCGGGTGCTGACGCTCGATCTTCACGCCGGCCAAATTCAAGGCTTCTTCGATATCCCGACCGACAACCTGTTTGCCTCTCCGGTCATGGTGCGGGACATCAAACAGCGCTTCGACCTCGCCAAGGTCATCGTGGTGTCGCCCGACGTCGGCGGCGTGGTGCGGGCCCGCGGCCTCGCCAAGCGCATCAACGCGCCGCTCGCCATCGTCGACAAGCGGCGCGAGCGGCCGGGCGAATCCGAGGTGGCCAACGTCATCGGCGAGGTCGACGGCGGCATCTGCATCCTGGTCGACGATATCGTGGATTCCGGCGGCACGCTGCTCAACGCCGCCGACGCCTTGCTGGAAAAGGGCGCCAGCGAGGTCTACGCCTATATCAGTCACGGCGTGCTGTCGGGCGGGGCAGTCGCCCGGGTGAATAATTCCAACCTCAAGGAACTGGTGATTACCGACTCGATCCAACCTACCGAGGCGGTCACCGCCTCCCGCAACATCCGGGTGCTCCCGATCGCGACGCTGATCGGGGAGGCGATCAACCGGATCGCCGGCGCCGAGTCGGTATCGAGTCTGTTCTTCGACTAGCGGCTGTATTCAATTGAAGCTAACCCATTGAACTGACTCCCTCTTGCGCTTCGCGAGACGGGAATGAGTCATTTCAATGGGTTACGTCTAATTCAATCAAGGCCCTCAAGGCCGCTTCGGCCGCCCCCACCCTTGCGCCCGAGTCAAACTGTCGCAGACTGGTCTGTGGACGGCCTGTCTTCCCGCTTGTGCCGCGGCGGCAAATCACTTCATGAGTGCCGACAGGGGACCGCGCGCCGGACAGCTCCAGCGCCGGTTTTGTTGGAAGGAATCGCGCGTTCTATAGTCGGTGCGCCAAGTGATTCGCGAACGTTCAGTCAAGCCGGGTGGGTTGTCCTGCGTCAAATCGCAGCCCGGCTATCGGCAATGTCCAGTGGCGTGCGCATTTCCACTCCAGCGGCGCTGTGGAGGCGGCATGTCCATTATCGAAATCGCGCGAGACCCGGCCACCAATCCCCTCGACGTGGTCGAGCACATGGCGGCCGGCCACAACTGGCCGTTCGAACGCGCCGGCGAGGACGAAATCGCGATCGTCGTCACCGGCCGATGGGCCAATTATCAGATTTCATTCACCTGGATGAGCGAGATCGAAGCGCTGCATCTGGCTTGCGCCTTCGACATGCGCGTGCCGGAGCCGCGACTGTCGGAGGTGCAGCAGCTCGTCGCGCTGATCAACGAGCAATTGTGGGTCGGCCATTTCGACGTCTGGATGCAGAACGGCGTGGTGATGTTCCGCCACGCGCTGCTGCTGCCAGGCGGCGTCGCCGCTTCAGGCCGGCAATGCGAGGCGGTGTTCGGCGCCGCGCTCGACGCCTGCGAACGCTATTATCCGGCGTTCCAGTTCGTGGTTTGGGCGGGCAAATCCGCGCGCGAAGCCATGGAATCCGCCATGTTCGAGACATCCGGCGAGGCGTAAAAAGACGCCGATGAGCGCTTCAGATCCCGCGACCGCCGGCGCTCCGGATTTGCGCGACTTTTCCGGTCTGCTCGTACTGGTCGGCGCCGGCAAGATGGGCAGCGGGCTGCTCGACGGCTGGCTGCGGTTCGGCCTGAAGCCGACGAATGTCGCGGTCATTGAACCCTCGCCGTCGCCGCAAATCAGGACGCTGGGCGAGCGCGGCGTGCGGCTCAATCCCCGCGCCGACGCGCTGACCGGCGCCGCCGCCATCGTCATTGCGGTGAAGCCGCAAATCGCCGAGCACGTGATGCCGGCGCTGGCGCCGATGATCGCTGCGTCGACGATCGTGATTTCGATCATGGCCGGGCGGACGCTGCAGTTCCTGTCCAGCACGCTGAAGAGCGCCAGCGCCTTGGTGCGCGCCATGCCGAACATGCCGGCCGCGATCGGCCGCGGCATCACCGTCGCGGTGCCGCTCCACGCGAACAGCGCGCAGCGCGAACTCGCGCACCGCCTGCTGTCGGCGACCGGGACGGTCGAATGGATCGAGGACGAGGCGCTGATGGACGCGGTGACGGCGGTGTCTGGCTCGGGACCGGCCTACGTCTTTTTGCTCGCCGAAGCGCTGGCGCAAGCCGGCGCGGCGGCCGGCTTGCCGCCGCCGCTGGCGGCGGAGCTCGCCCGCGAAACCGTCGCCGGCGCGGGCGAATTGCTCCACCGCTCCGCGCTCGACGCCAGCGCGCTGCGCGAGAATGTCACCTCGCCTGGCGGCACCACCGCCGCGGCGCTGGGCGTGCTGATGGGCAAGGACGGCTTGGCGCCGCTAATGAATAAGGCGGTCGCGGCCGCGACGCGACGTTCGCGGGAGCTGGCCGACTGACAGCATGCCGCCTTGGAACCGGGGGCGCGGGAACCTACATTGATTTATCAGCCCCGCGTTCAAGTCCCCGTGCAGGAGTTCGGTCATGGCCCGCAGACCCGCCCGTAAATCCACCGCCAAATCCGCCCGATCCTCCTCCGGCCGCAGGCCGTCAGGCCCGGCGGCCCCAGTCAGCGAGCGCGATAAGATTGTCGCCGCATTTCTGGCGCTCCTAGCGGAGAAACCTTTCGAGGAGATCGGCTTTGCCGATATCGCCGGCCGGGCCGGCGTGTCGCTAACCCAATTGCGCGGCGAATTTGCCTCGACGCTGGCGATGCTCGCCGCCCACATCAAAGCGACCGACCGCGCCGTACTCGCCGAGGATTTAAGCGACATGGCCGAGGAATCCCCGCGCGAACGGCTTTTCGACGTGTTGATGCGGCGGCTGGAAGCGCTGGCGCCGCGTCGCGAAGCGCTGCGCTCGCTGTTGCGGTCGGCTCGCCGCAATCCGCCGCTCGCCGTTGCACTCAACGGGCTCGCCGTACGCTCGCAGCAATGGATGCTGACCGCCGCCGGAATCAACGCCTCGGGCCCGCGTGGTCTCCTGCGCGCGCAAGGCCTTGCCATGCTGTTTGCTTCGGTGCTGCGCACCTGGACCCACGATGACGATCCGGGGCACGCGCGCACCATGGCCGCGCTCGATCGCGCGCTGGCGCGCGGTCAGCGCTTTGCCGGCTTTCTCGACGATCTCTGCTACATCCCCTCGCGCATCTGCCGGCTGCGCCCCCGGCGGCGATACCGCGACGAGGATTCCGAGGAAGCTGCCGCGGCCTAGTGTGGCGGTTCAGAAGTCCGCATCATTTTTACCGCAAACTCGTCATGCGGACTTCTGAACCAAAGCCACACTAGATCAATACGTTGCTAGTGTCCTTCGATTCCGAAGTTCGCAAACGAGGGTGCCGCATAATGATGCGAACTTCGGAATCGGGACACAATAGCCGTCGCGCGCTATCGCTATAAAGGGCGCGCTAAGGGACGATAGGGCCGGTGCGAGCGTTGGAACGCAATCAGCTTAGAAAAGCTAAAAACACGACCCTTTTTTGATTGAAATCAATTCTCGTCGGCTCTAGATAGGCATAGTTTCAATTGATACCAACGCAACGCCGGCCCGCTCTCCGATGATCGTCTGCTCCTGCAACGTATTTTCTGACCACGACGTCCGGTCGATCCTGTCCGGCGACCCCGCTGCCCCGCGTACCGCCGGCCAAGTCTATGGCTGCCTCGGCTGCAGTGCCCAATGCGGGCGATGCGCCCGGACCATCCGCCGCATCATGGATGAAGCACTCGGCTGCGCCGAGACCTGTTGCCAGGCCGGCGACCGCTCCTGACCTCAGCTCTAGCGTCCGACAATCGGGGTTGCGCAACCGCCGCGGCGTCTTTCCGCGTTCGTGCTAAGGGCTATAATTGGCAGGCGCACGATTCCGTGCGGCGTCGACATTGCATTGCAGGAGCACGATCATGAGAGGCGAGCCCGGAGTCCTCGACTACCTGAACAAGGCCCTCCGGCACGAACTGACGGCGGTCAACCAGTACTGGCTGCACTACCGTTTGCTCGACAACTGGGGCTACAAGTCGCTCGCTAAGCAATGGCGCAAGGAATCGATCGAGGAGATGCAGCACGCCGACAAGCTGGTCGAGCGCATCATCTTTCTCGACGGCTTCCCGAATATGCAGGTGCTCGACCCGCTGCACATCGGCCAGACCGTGAAGGAGGTGCTCGACTGCGACCTTCGCGCGGAACTGTCGGCCCGCGCGCTGTACGAAGAAGCCGCGACCCATTGCCATGCCGTCAAGGATTATGTGTCGCGCGACTTGTTCGAGAAGCTGATGCACGACGAGGAAGAGCACATCGATTTCCTCGAAACGCAGCTCGACCTGGTCGCCAAGCTCGGCCTCGAGCTCTACGCCCAACACCACATCGGCAAGCTCGACGACGACGCCGACTGAGCGCGGCGAGACAGACCCGGCCGCCGGTTGAGGCGGCTGTCGTATAACCCAAAGCAAAAGGCTGAACGATTACGGTTAAGCGTTAAGGTTAAGACCCATTTAAGGATTTCCTGACATTTTGGCTCCGTTCAACGACGAGCGGCCCCCCTGTGCGGCCCCCGGAAAGGACGAAGCCGATGGTTAGCGTAAAATCCGTGATCGCCGCCGGAGCGGCAGCCTTTATCAGCACTGCGGCGTGCGCCGCCGATATGGCGCTTCCTCCTCCGCCTCAGGTTCCCTATCAGCCAATCGCCAGCGGCTGGTATTTGCGGGGCGACATCGGCGTCGGCATGACCAACGCCTTCACCCTGGATTATCTGCCGAATCCGCTCAACCCGCCCAACGACTTCGCCTTCCAGCACTCCTCGATGGCGGACACCATGTTCTTCAATGTCGGCGTCGGCTACGAGCTGAACAACTGGCTCCGCTTCGACGTGACCGGGGAATATCGCGCCAAAACGGCGGTCAATGCCTTCGGCCTTTATACGTTTGGCGGCGGAACGTTCGGCGATGCCTATCAAGGCAACTTGAGCTCCTGGGTCGCACTGGCCAATGGCTACGTCGATCTCGGCACCTGGTGGTGCGTCACGCCTTTCGTCGGCGCCGGCATCGGCGCCGCCTACAACACCATGAACGACCTCACCGACATTGGGATCGGCACGTCGGGAACCGGCATCGGCCGCAACAGCGCCTCATGGAGCCCCGCTTGGGCGCTCTATGCCGGCCTCACCTACAACGTGACGCAGAGTTTCAAGGTCGACCTCACCTACCGTTACCTCAATTACGGCTCGGTCACCGATACCATCGACTGCGCCGGCGGCTGCAATCCGGACTCCTACAAGTTCGGCAACCTCTCCTCGCAGGATATCATGCTGGGCGTGCGCTTCTTGCTGCTGCCGGAACCCACGCCGGTGATGCCGCTGATGAGCCGCGGCTGAGCCGTTCCTGCTGAACGCTGCAAATCCTGACGGACGACGGCGCGGGCAACCGCGCCGTTTTCGTTTGGCGAGGCGCGCGCCGAGCTAACACTCCATTAAGGTTAATGCTCGATGATCATGCCGCTTGAATACGCGCCAAAAGGATGAGAGGCGGGCGATGCGTCGGGTGATCTGTGCTCTGACTGTGCTGGCGCTGGCGTCTCCGGCGTTCGCAGCCGACCTCGACCTCGACATATTGCGCGGCTCGCAGCCGGTCGGGCCCGCGACCTTCACCCGCTGGAGCGGCTTCTATGTCGGCGGCCAGTTCGGCTACACCAACGGCAACGCTCCTTTCTCCACCGCGACGCCGCCCGGCATTGGCAACGCATTGCGTGAAACCACGCTGGAGAACGAATTCAACGTTTCCCAGTGGCCGACCCTTGGCACCGCCAACCAGACGGTGCCGTCGTTTGGCGGCTTTGTCGGTTACAACACGCAATGGCAGGACGTCGTCATCGGCATTGAGGCCAATGTCAGCCGTGCCGCCTTTTCGCTACAGGCGCCGAGCACGCCGATCGGACCGCTCTTCCTCGGTGCGGACAGCCTCGGCCTTACCCACACTGTCACGATCAGCAGTTCCGGCTCGCTGGCCAGCAACGATTTCGGCACGCTGCGCGCGCGCGCCGGCTACGTGTTCGGCAACTTCATGCCCTACGGATTCGCAGGACTGGCATTGACCGAGGCAACCGTGTCCGTTGCCTCAAACGTCCACGACATTCAGTGCAATTCCGCCACGCCGCCGGCGTGCGGGTCGTTTTTTTACAGCAACGCCTACAACGCCAATGCGCAAATCTTGTATGGTCTCGCGGTCGGCGGCGGCGTCGACTGGGCGCTTACGCCGAACATCTTCCTGCGCGCCGAATTCGAGTGGGATGCGTTCAACGCGCCGCCGGGCCTGGTGTACACGCTTGCCACCGGCCGCGTCGGCGCAGGCTTCAAGTTCTGAAGACCGACGACAGACAATGGACGACGGACGACGGACGACGGATAGGAGACGACCAGCGTCTCTCGTCCGTCGTCAATCGTGCGCCGGGTGTCGTCCATTATTCGACTTGACGTCCCCCCGCCACTTCCGTATGTCCGACCTCGGGACACCCCTCCCCAACGAGGGGCGCCTATCTGGAAGGATAGATCATGACCATCGCGAAGCCCGCCGTGCGGCCGACCGTGCCGCATTTTTCATCCGGCCCCTGCGCCAAGCGCCCCGGATGGACCCCGCAAGCCCTCAGCGGCGCCGTCCTTGGCCGCTCGCATCGCTCGAAAATCGGCAAGGCGCGGCTCAAGCGCGCCATCGATCTCACCCGTGAGGTTCTGCAGGTCCCCGCCGATTATCGCATCGGCATCGTGCCGGCCTCCGATACCGGCGCCGTCGAAATGGCGCTGTGGTCGCTGCTGGGCCCGCGCCCGGTGACCGTGCTGACCTGGGAATCCTTCGGCGAAGGCTGGGTGACCGACGTCGTCAAGCAGCTCAAGCTCAAAGATGCGACCGTGCTGAAGGCCGGCTACGGCGAATTGCCCGAGCTTTCCAAGGTCGATCCGGCAAGCGACATCGTCTTCACCTGGAACGGTACGACGTCGGGGGTACGGGTCGCCAACGCCGATTGGATCGCCGCCGACCGGGCCGGACTGGCGATCTGCGACGCGACCTCGGCCGCCTTCGCGCAACCGCTCGATTGGGGCAAGCTCGATGTCGTCACCTTCTCCTGGCAGAAGGCGCTGGGCGGCGAGGCCGCGCACGGCATTCTGATCCTCTCCCCGCGCGCGGTGGCGCGGCTCGAGAGCTATACGCCGCCATGGCCGCTGCCGAAAATCTTCCGCATGACCAAAGGCGGCAAGCTGATCGAAGGCATCTTCCGGGGCGAGACCATCAACACGCCGTCGATGCTGTGCGTGGAGGATTACATCGACGCGCTCGAATGGGCGAAGTCGATCGGCGGATTACCGGCGCTGCGCGCCCGCGCCGACGGCAATGCCCAAGTCATCGCCGACTGGGTCGCGCGCTCGACCTGGATCGATTTTCTCGCCCGCGAGCCGGCGTCGCGCTCCAACACCTCCGTCTGCCTGAAGGTCGTCGATCCAGCCGTCAGCGGCCTTGCGGCGGAGGCCCAGGCGGCATTCGTCAAGGGCATCGCCGCGGCGTTGGAGAAAGAAGCGATCGCCTACGACATCGACGCCTATCGCGATGCGCCGCCGGGGCTGCGTATCTGGTGCGGTTCGACCGTCGAGCGCGCCGACATCGAGGCGCTCACATACTGGCTCGACTGGGCCTATGCCCAGGCCAAGGATGCGCTGGCGCAGGCCGCGTAACCTACTCTTACCCTCCCCTGGAGGGGGAGGGTCGACGCCCCGAAGGGGCGGCGGGGTGGGGTGATTGATCGCTAAAGTTTACACCAGATCGACCTCATCTCGCACGTTCACCCCACCCCGGCCCTGCGGGCCGACCCTCCCCCTCCAGGGGAGGGTGAAGGAACAAACCCATGTCTCCCAAAGTGCTCATCTCCGATGCGCTGTCACCCGCCGCCGTTGCGATCTTCAAGGAGCGCGGCATCGAGGTCGACTTCCAGCCCGCTCTCGGCAAGGACAAAGACAAGCTCGCCGCGACCATCGACGGCTTTGACGGGCTGGCGATCCGCTCGGCCACCAAGGTCACCGCAAAAATTCTGGAACAGGCGAAAAGCCTGAAAGTGATCGGCCGCGCCGGCATCGGCGTCGATAATGTCGACATCCCGGCGGCCACGGCGCGCGGCATCATCGTGATGAATACGCCGTTCGGCAATTCGATCACCACCGCCGAGCACGCGATCACGCTGATGCTGTCGCTGGCGCGGCAAATCCCCGAGGCCGACGCCTCGACCCGCGCCGGCAAATGGGAAAAGAACAAGTTTCTCGGCGTCGAGATCTTCGGCAAGACGCTCGGCGTCATCGGCTGCGGCAACATCGGCTCGATCGTCGCCGACCGCGCGCTCGGCATGAAGATGAAGGTGATTGCCTACGATCCGTATCTCTCCGACGAGCGCGCGCTCAACCTCGGCGTCGAAAAGGTCGAGCTCGATGAGCTGATGCGTCGCGCCGACTTCATCACGCTGCATACCCCGCTCACCGACAAGACCAGCAACATCATCAACGCCGAGTCGCTGGCTTTGACCAAGAAGAGCGTTCGCCTGATCAATTGCGCCCGCGGCGGGCTCATTGACGAGGCCGCGCTGTTCGAGGCGCTTAAATCCGGGCGCGTCGCCGGCGCCGCGCTCGACGTGTTCGCCACCGAGCCGGCCGCGGAAAGCCCGCTGTTTGGGCTGCACAATGTAGTCTGCACCCCGCATCTCGGCGCCTCGACCACGGAGGCGCAGGAGAACGTGGCGTTGCAGATCGCCGAGCAGATGTCCGATTATCTTATTCGCGGCGCCATCTCCAACGCCGTCAACTTCCCCTCGATCAGTGCCGAGGAAGCGCCTCGGCTCAAGCCCTTCGTGGCGCTGGCGGAAAAACTCGGCTCCTTTGCCGGCCAGCTCACCGAGACCGGCATCAAGCAGGTGCAGGTCTCCTATGAGGGCATCGTCGCCCAGATGAACACCCGGGCGCTCACCTCCGCGGCAATCGCCGGGCTCCTTCGCCCCATACTGCAGGACGTCAACGTCGTCTCGGCACCGATCGTCGCCAAGGATCGCGGCATCATCGTCGAGGAGACGCGGCGCGAAGCCGAGGGTGATTACGAGAGCCTGATCACCGTCACTATCGTCACCGACCGGCAAACGCGGTCGGTGGCCGGAACGGTCTATGCCGACGGGCGCCCGCGCCTCATCAGCATCAAAGGCATCCGCATGGACGCCGAATTCGGTCCGTCGATGCTCTATGTGACCAACCAGGACAAGCCCGGCTTCGTCGGCCGCTTTGCCACGCTGTTGGCCGGCGCCGGCATCAACATCGCGACCTTCCATCTCGGCCGCGATTCGGCCGGCGGCAACGCCATCGCCTTGGTCGAGATCGACGGCACGGTTTCACCCGACCTGCTCGCCAAGGTGCAACAGATCCCCAACGTGCAACAGGTCAAGCCGCTGCGATTCTGATGCGTCACCGCCGGGTCGCAATCGTAATCCCGGTGAAGACCAGCGCGTAGCCGATGGCGTGAAAAAGCTCGAAGCGCTCGCCGAGCAGCACGATAGCCAGCACCGATCCGAACACCGGAACGAGATGCATGAACGGCGCCGCGCGATTGGCGCCGATCAGCTCGATGCCGCGGTTGAGGCAGAGATAGCCGAGCAACGAGGGAAATAGGCACACATAGGCAAAGCTCGCGAACGTGACGGCGTCGAGCACGATCCGCTTGCCGCTGGCGAGCTCCCAGGCCACCAACGGAACCAGGAAGAGGCCTCCCAAACCCATTCCCACCGCGAGGAACGAAAGCGGATGCATCGACGGCCGCTTGCGCAGCCAGGCGGTATAGAAACCATAGATCGCCAGCGCGATCAGGAACCACAGGTCGCCGCGATTGAAGGCAATGTGAGTGAGGACGGCGAAACTGCCGCGACAGATGATGACGAGAACCCCGGTCAGCGACACGCAGATGCCGCCGGCCTGGCGCGGCGTCAGCCGGTCGCGGAACAGTGCGAAGGCCCACAAGGCGACGAACAGCGGCCCTATCGATTGCAGCAGTAGCCCGTTGATTGCGGTGGTGTATTGCAGGCCGTAGTAGGCCATCGTGTTGAAGGCCGAGAAGCCGGTCAATGACAGCACGATCATCAGCACCCAGTGCCGGCGGATGGTCGGCCAGTCGCGCAACAGCGGCAGCGCGGCGAACGGCAGCAGAATCAGGAAGGCGCCGGTCCAGCGGATGAAAGCGAGCGTGATCGGCGGAATGTGGCCGGCGATGAAGCGGCCGAGCACCGTATTGCCGGCCCAGAACAGCGAGGTGAGCGACAGCAGGAGATAGGGCCGGTCGAACAGCCCGCCGCCCATGCGGTTGCGAAAGTCGGCCCCGGCCCCCGGCATGCTGCGTCCCCCCTTCGCGCATCGACCCAGGCGCGTTGGTTTTGGGCGCGTGGATTTTGCGAGCGCATCAGCTATCGCGGACCGCGGCGGACCGCCAGGGGCCGCACCGCATGACTTACCCGGCATGGGCCGGCCTGCGACAATCGGCCTGAAGCGGCAGGCATCAGGCCGCGTGGATCACCGCCCCGGCACCCCAAAGCCATTGGGAACCAACGATTTAGGCTCTCGCGCGGGGGCCCTGCGGCAGCGGCTTCGCCTTGCTTCGCATCGCGTCATCCATTATCCGGGACAGCGGCTGCGGCCGGTATCCGATCCGACCTGCGTTCACTCGGTCTCCTGGGGACAAATCCTCATGGCAAATGTTGTCGTGGTCGGCTCCCAATGGGGCGACGAAGGCAAGGGCAAGATCGTCGATTGGCTGTCCGAACAGGCCGACGTCGTCGTCCGCTTCCAGGGCGGCCATAATGCCGGCCATACCTTGGTGATCAATGGCATCACCTACAAGCTGTCGCTGCTGCCGTCGGGCGTGGTGCGGCCGGGAAAATTATCGGTCATCGGCAATGGTGTCGTGCTCGACCCGCAGGCGCTGGTCAACGAGATCGTCCATCTCAAGAAACAGGGCATCGAGGTCAGTCCCGACAACCTGCGCATCGCCGAGAATACGACCCTGATCCTGCCTCTGCACCGCGAGCTTGACGGTATCCGGGAGACCGCGAATGCGGCGCTCAGCATCGGCACCACGCGGCGCGGGATCGGTCCCGCCTACGAGGACAAAGTGGGACGGCGCGCCATCCGCCTGATGGACCTCGCCGACGGTGCGACGCTCGACCGCAAGATCGAGCGCTTGCTGACGCACCATAATGCGTTACGCAAGGGCCTGGGACTCGACCCGATCGACAGCCAGGACCTGCGCAAGGAACTTATGAACGTGGCACCGGCGGTGCTGCCCTACATGGACTCGGTGTGGTCGCTGCTCGATCAGAAACGCCGCGAAGGCAAGCGGATCCTGTTTGAAGGCGCGCAGGGAGCGCTGCTCGATGTCGACCATGGAACCTATCCGTTTGTGACCTCCTCGAACACCGTGGCCGCGCAAGCCTCGATCGGGTCGGGGGTCGGACCCGGCGCGATCGGATATGTCCTCGGCATCTGCAAGGCCTACACCACGCGGGTCGGTGCCGGACCGTTTCCGACCGAACAGAAAAACGAGATCGGCCGCATGCTGGGCGAGCGTGGCAAGGAATTCGGCGTCGTCACCGGCCGGCCGCGCCGCTGCGGCTGGTTCGATGCGGTGCTGGTGCGCCAGAGCGTGCGCACCAGCGGCATCCAGGGCCTCGCCCTCACCAAGCTCGACATTCTCGACGGTTTCGATGAAATCAAGGTCTGCGTCGGCTATCGTCTGGACGGCCGCGAGATCGACTATCTGCCGGCGGGCGAGCACGCCCAGGCGCGCGTCGAGCCGATCTACGAGAGCATCGCCGGCTGGAGGGAAAAGACCGCGCAGGCCCGCTCATGGGCCGACCTGCCGGCGCAGGCGATCAAATACGTCCGCCGCTTGGAGGAACTGATCGGCTGTTCGGCGGTCGTGCTGTCGACCAGCCCGGAACGCGAAGACACCATCCTGATGCAGAATCCGTTCGAGATATGAAACAAGATGAAAAATCAGGGAGGCGAGCGTAAGCTCAAGAAATGACTGACTATCACCCGCTCATCGCCCGCGCCGTCGAGGGGCTTGACAAGAGCACCGGGGAAGCCCGCCGGACCCTCTATGAACGGGCGCGCACCGCCTTGGTCGCGCAGCTGCGCGCCGTGGAACCGGCGCTTTCAGAATCGGAGATTACAAAGGAACGTCTGGCCCTCGAAGATGCAATCCGCAAGGTCGAGGCGGAAGCGGCGCGCAAGTCGCGAACGGAACCGCGCCCGGCCGCTCCGCCGCGGCGCGAGCGCGCAAGCCCGCCCGCGGACGCAACACGAACCGAGGCAGGGCCGGGCGGGGAAACGCACGCCCCATCGGCTGCCGACGCAGGCGAAGCGGACGCGCCGCGTCAGGCGCATGAGCCGACCGCGCGCGAGCGACTGCTCAGTGCACGCTCGTCCGCGCCAAGCCGAGAACGCACGAAGGGTTTCCGCGACGACGCCAACGAGGGTCGCGGTCGCGGCGGCGCGACGTCTAAAGCTGCGCAATTCACGCGCGACACGCGCGATTCATTTGGAGTGGTTTCGTCACATCCTTTGCCGTCAGGCGAAGAAGCCGTGGAGTCTTCCCTGCACGACGGCTCGCAGCCGCAACTCGACGCCGAGGAACTGATCTCTTCGTCTTACAGCTCACGGCAAAAGCGGAGCCGCGAACTCGTCGAAGAGCTGCCCATCGAGCATCCGGCGACGCCGCAATCCGCGCGGCAGCCGCCCTACATAACGACGCCGCCGGAAGAGATGCACGAACCGCCGCGTCCGGCGCGTTCCTATCGCGGCCTGATCAAGCTCCTCGTGGTGCTGATTCTCGTCGGCGGCGCGGCGGCGACGATCTCTTGGCAGTGGTCGAGCCTCACCGGGCTTTATCAGATCCTGACCAAGCACGGGCCGCGACAGCCGAATCAGACGACACATGAAACGCCGTCGGCGCAGCCGAAATTTTCCGGACGGGTTCCGCAGGAGCAAAGCGGCGGACAAGCGCCCGGAACGGCGCCGGGCAGCCAGACGGCGCCCGCCGTGGCGCAGCGCGTCGTCCTCTACGAGGAGGATCCGAACGATCCGCAGGGCCGGCGCTTTGTCGGCTCCGCCATCTGGCGCACCGAGACGGTTTCGCCCGGCGCCGGGCTGGCACCTGAACTCGCGGTACGCGCCGATGTGGAAATTCCTGAACGGCGGATGACCATGACCTGGTCGCTGCGCCGCAATACCGACAAGGCTCTACCCGCCAGCCATACGATCGAGATCATGTTCAATCTGCCGGCGGATTTTCCCGGCGGCAGCGTCGCCAACGTTCCTGGCATCCTGATGAAGCAGTCCGAGCAAGCGCGCGGCACGCCGCTCGCCGGGCTTGCCGTCAAGGTGACCAATGGCTTCTTCCTCATTGGGCTTTCTGCGGTCGACGCCGATTTGCAGCGCAATGTGCAACTGCTCAAGGAACGTCCGTGGTTCGACATCCCGGTCGTCTATGCCAATGGCGGCCGCGCGATCCTGGCGATGGAAAAGGGTCCGCCCGGCGACCGCGCCTTCGCTGAAGCCTTCGCCGCCTGGGAAAAGAAGTAAGCGGCATTGCCATACGCCGGCACCGCCGCGACCGAAGTTATCGGAGATATTTGCAAAGATGGGTTCAGCTGATGCCAGGGTGTTGAAACCGGAGCCGCACGCCTTCATTGCCTCGGCGCTGCGGACGCTGGACACCGAACGCGAGGGCCTGGCGGCGCTGGCGGCGGCGATGTGCGACGGATTGGGTCCCGCTTTCGTCGACGCCGTGGACACGATTCGCCGGGCGCATGGCCGCTTGATCGTGAGCGGCATGGGCAAGTCCGGCCATATCGCCCGCAAAATCGCCGCGACCTTCGCCTCGACCGGCACGCCGGCCTTTTTCGTGCACGCCGCCGATGCGAGCCATGGCGATCTCGGCATGATCACCACGGACGACGTGATGCTGGTGCTGTCGTGGTCGGGCGAGACCGAAGAGCTCAAAAGCCTGATCGACTATTCGCGCCGGTTCGGCATTGCCCTGATCGCCGTCACCGTCAATGCCGAAAGCACGCTCGGCAAGGCCGCCGACATCGTCCTGGCGCTGCCGCAAGCGCGGGAGGCCTGTCCGCACAATCTCGCGCCCACGACGTCGTCGCTGATGCAGCTTGCGCTCGGTGACGCGCTTGCCATCGCCTTGCTCGAAAGCAGGGGATTCACCCCGGTCGATTTCGGCGTGTTTCATCCGCGCGGCAACCTCGGCGCCGCGCTGAAGTTCATCCGCGACGTCATGCATCCGGGCGCCGCGCTGCCCCTGATCGCGCGCGGCGCGCTGATGTCGGAGGCGATCGTCGAAATGTCTGCCAAGGGATTCGGCTGCGTGGCCGTCACCGACCCCGACGGCAAGTTGGTTGGCGTCATCACCGACGGCGATTTGCGCCGTCACATGGGCGTCGACTTGCTGCAGGCCACCGTGGACGAGGTCATGACCGCTTCGCCGAAGACGGTCAGGCCCGATCAGCTGGTCAGCGAGGCGCTGCAATTGCTCAATGCAGCGAAGATCACCGCGCTCATCGTCGTGGACATGGAGCGGCCGGTCGGCATCGTGCATTTCCACGATTTGTTGCGCGTCGGCGCCGCGTGACGGGCGCTTGCATCAATACAAGCCACCCTGCGCCGCAGCCTGGTCATTGGATGGGCGATTGCCGGAAGGAGCGGCCGGCGCACCGGCTGTCTCAGCAGCAGCGGTCGGCGCGGCGTCGTTTTTGGCCGGCTGGTGCGCAATGAATTCGTCATAGCCGGGAGCGCCGGGCCGCGGCGGAACATCGTTGGGCATGCCGCCGGCCCAATGCGGCCAATGATCGGCAAAGGTCCCGGCCACCGAGCCGCACGACCCAAGCGCCAAGCCGAGGCCGAGCAACATTGTTGGCGTGAGAAGCCGCTTGCTCATGCCGGCTGCCAAAGTCGAGCCTCGACCCTCCCCGATTGAAACGAGCCGGCGAGCTTTCGACCATGCTCTGCGACCGCCGGCGAGCGTTCAATCGGCCAATGAGCTCTCAAATGAACAGCTTTCATGGCGGCACTGTGTCGGGCAAAAGGCGTGAGACGGTGACGAACGTTCGTCGCGTGCGCCCCTTCCCCCACCTCAATCTCGACCGAGCTTTTAACGGGTCAACATCAAGGATTTGCTAAGATGTGGTCAATTGCCTCGGTCGGATTTTCAGCATAGTCGTTGATGCAAACGGATGAACGAGGATGGCCGGGGTTGACCTCGAGAAAGCAGCAAGGCGCCTCGACCTATCTGCAGACCGCCGCCTGCGCAGCGCTCCTCCTCGCGCTCGCCGCCGCTACCGGCTGCAGCAGCCTCACTGTATCGACGGCGGACGTCCCGCCGTCCGGTCCGGACCCCGCCTACGACGGGATGGTCGCCAATCACATCAAATCATCGTTCAAAGATCACGCATCCTACGATGGATTCGAAATATCGGATTATCGCTGGGTGCACTCGGTCGGCGGCTGGAGCTGGCGCACCTGTGTGCGTTTCCAGGATCGCGGTCACAGGCGGACCTATACTGTGTTCCTCAGAGGGAAGGATATCATCGAAAATCGCTACGCCGTTCAAGCCGACGGCTGTGACACCGCGAGCTATGTTCCATTGGATCTGATGACGGGCGCGGCAAGGCCGGCGAGCGCCGGCGCGTTGGAACCACTGTATTAGGTGCCTCGGATGGTCGTGACCCGGACATTGGTGACCGGGGCTTCCGGCTTCATCGGCCGCGCCGTTGTAACGGCCTTCGCGCGACGCGGGGTCGCGCTTCGCGCCGCCGTGCGGCGGCCGCCGCAGCCGCCGTTCCCCGCCGCCATCGAAGTCGTGCAGCATCCGGATTTGGCGCAGCCGATCGACTGGCGGCCGCTGCTCGACGACATCGATCAGGTCATCCATCTTGCCGGCATTGCCCATATCGACCGCGGCGTCGCGCCCGAGCTTTATGACCGCGTCAACCGGCTGGCGACGGCGCAGCTTGCCGCGGCAGCAGCGGGCGTCAAACATTTCGTATTCGTCTCTTCGATCAGGGCGCAGAACGGGCCCGCCGCCGACCATGCCTTGACCGAGCGCGACCCCGCGACACCGACCGATGCCTATGGCCGTTCCAAGCTCGCCGCCGAGGCCGCCGTCCGCGCCGCCGGCGTGCCTTTCACGATCTTGCGACCGGCTTTACTTTATGGCCCCGGGGTGAAGGGAAATTTTGCTCTGCTCGCGCGCGCGGCCGCGTCGCCGTTGCCTTTGCCGGTGAAAGACTTCGGCAACCGCCGCTCGCTGCTCGGCATCGACAATTTCATCTCGGCTTTGGCCTTCGTGCTGGCGACCCCCGCGACCCTTGGCGAGACCTACGTCGTCGCCGATCCCGGCATGCCGCCGCCGCTCTGGGCCGTACTTGCGACGCTGCGACAGGCCGCGGGCCGACGTCCCCTCATCTTGCCGATGTCCAAGCACTACGTCGAAATTGCGCTGCGCTTGATGGGGCGAGCCGATCTTTGGGACCGGCTCGGCGGCAGCCTGCGGGTCGATGCAGGCAAGCTCATGGCCGCCGGCTGGCAGCCACCCCACGACACATTGGCCGGGCTTGCGGCGATGGTTCGGTCACTCACGCGGCCTGCCGCCTCGCCAGCGCCTGATCGACCGCCGCCATGACCTGAGATACCGAGAGCTCATCGAGGCATTGGCTATGGCTGTCGATGCGGCGCTCGCAGCCCTCCAGTTGACACGGCAGGCAAGGCAACGGGTTCTGCACCAGCCAGACGTTGCCGCGATGCTGGATCGTACCGGCCGCGGTCCATGGCGGATCGAGGCCGCCAACCGGCCATGGCCCCCACAGCCGCGGATCGGTCGGTCCGTACAGGGCCACGGTCTGCGTGGCCTTGGCGGCGGCGAGGTGGGTGACGGCGGTGTCCGGACCGATATAGACGCGCGCGCCGCCGATCAGGGCGGCAAGCTCCGGCCAGGCGAGCTTGCCGTCGAGACGCGTGACCTCGCATTCGCGCCACACTTCATCGAGATAGGCGCGGTCGGCGGTGCCGCCGGTGACGACGGTCGCGAGCCCGCGTGCGCGCAGCGCCGCGACGAGCTGCCGCCAGCCATCGATCCGCCAGCGTTTGTAGGTGAACATCGGCACGGCATGCACGACGGCGTAGGGTTGCGAGGGCAGCAGGCCGGCGCGCACGGCCCCGGCCGGGCAGACGATCTCGGAGAGCTCGGGAATACCAAGCAGTTCGGCGAGGCGGAGCGTTTCGAGCACGCGGTGCTGCGCTCGGTCGGTCGCACACGACCGGCCGAGCGCCAGGCGCTTGAGTGAGGCCGACAACCCGTTCGCTTCGAGTAAGCCCGCGCTTTGCCGTCCGGCGATCCACGCGAGCGTCGTCGGCCGGTCGCCTGGCTGCGTCGAAAGCGCAAGATCGTATCGCCGCGTCAGCCGCCGCAATAACGCGAGGCTTGCGCCGGCGCCCAGCCGCTGCGGCACGGCGATGACCCCGGCGAGATCGGGATTGCCCGCCAGAATGCCTTCCGTGCCGGCGAACACTAACGCCTCGATCGTAGCGTCGGGATAGGCGCGCTTGATGCTGCGCATAAGCGGCGTCGTGAGCAGCACGTCGCCCAGCCGCCGCAACACCACGACGAGGATGCGGGGATTGCTCGGCAATCTGATCGGATTCATGGCTTGATCATTGGCTTGGCCATGGGCGATGCGGCAGATGCCGCGCTCCGCTCCCGCAGCACCATGCCGCCGCCGACGCCGACGCCGAACACATAGAGCCAGCCCTGCGTAAAGTCGAACAAATGCGAGTTGAAAAGCGATGAGACGATGTTTTGCACGACAATGATCAGGCCGATCCAGGCGATAAATCCGCTACCGCGAAACAGCATGACATGCGCGGTCCACATTGCCACCAGCAAGACCGTGCCGAGGACGCCGAGCTGGATGGCGACGGCGAAAATCTGATTGTGCGGATTGGCCGATGCTACTGATGACGCGCCGCTTTGGCCAACCGCCGCCGCCTGGCGAAACTGCTCCATTATGGAACCGGTGCCATGGCCGACGATGGGAGCGGCCTCAACGAACAACAATGACTTTCTCAGAAACTCAAGATGCAGACCGGTCGGGTTCATCGCGTCGCTGCTCAGATAGTCGCGCAATTCCGTCACGGACCTTTCCAATCGCCCATGCAGATAGGGCGACTCGAAAAAGACCACGGCACCGACGGCGCCGCCGAGCAGCGCGGCGCCGATGAGCCCTTTCCAACGGAAGTGTCGCCAGCCGAGCAAAAACGCCAGCACCGGCGCAACAAGCAGCACGGTGCGGCCGGTGGCGACGAAAGCGATGTCGATGAGAAAGAGACCGGCAAGTCCGACGAGACCTAAGATGACAAGCGGCTTTTTTGCACCGCGCTTCTCGAACGCATATCCCAGAAGCGCAAAGGCGCAGATCAGAAACGTCTCGCCCTGGAGGATATAATCTTTTACCGGCACGCCGAATGCCCTGCCCGGCCACGGCAAACCGGGAAAGGCCACCGCAACCCAGGACATCAGCAGCAGGCCGAGCATCGATGCGAAAAATCCATAGATCACCCAGATGCCGTGCTCGGACCGGCGAAACTGCGCCAACAGCAAAGGGATCACCAGCAGGCGATGGAACTTGCCGAGGCCGGCGATGCGCTCGGCCCAGCTCACGTCGGCCCACAACATCCCGACTGCGGCCAGCACCCAGAGCAGGACCGGCAAGCCGCCGGCGGCGGTCAAAAGCTCGCGCCGGACCGAAGCCACATCCAAGGTCGGCAGAGTTGCGACCAGCCACAGCGCGATGAGAATCCCGGTTGCCGACGTCGACCAGGGCAGCGATACGGCAACGCCGACGGCGAGCCAGTCGGCCAGCCGCTCGAAGCGGACGCGATCGAAGCGCGATAGGATGGAAATGGAGGTCATCCGATCAATGTCCTGCCCCAGGCGCATACTGATGCAGCGTTACCCTCGCACGCATGGTTTCTAATAGCCGAAGTCCGCTATCGGCTCCACTCATGACAGGTGCGATGATAGGACTGACCCGCGGGCGGACAGTCATTGGCTTGTCGACCGCGCTGGCTCCGAGGACAAGCCGCGCAACGCGCGCACGCGATCTCCGCCGATGACGGCATCAAGCCGCGCCCGGTTTGCGGCCAATTGCGAGCGGTCGTTTTGCGCATGCCAAAGGTGCAGCACGCCGGTCGCAAATCTGCCGTCCTTGCGTTGCACGCCGGCATGAAAGAGACGCACCGCGAGGTCGGAATCCTCAAGGCCCCAACCGACATAGCTGGCGTCGAAACCATCGACGCGATCGAGATCATGGCGAGCGATCCCCAAGTTGCAAGTTTTGGCACGCTCCCAATCGTTGCGGCGACGTTTGCGCAACGGCCCGAGCGGCAGGCGGCACGCCGGCAGCAGGCGATTGACGCCGCCGCGCAGCCGCTCGCGGGCGAGCGCGGCGAAATTCCATGTTTCCACAGCTAGTCCTTCGGCGAGCACCGCCCCGGTCAACTTGCGCGAAAGCAGGATGCGGTTGCCTGTGACAAACCAGCCGGGCTCCGCGAGCCACCGATGGGTTGCAACGAAATCGACGCGGGCCAGACAATCGCCGTCGAGAAAGATGCAGTACGCTCCGGCGCTGGCGCGGATAGCGCGATTGCGGATCTCGCCACCGCGAAAGCCGTCATGCTCGTGCCAGACGTGTTTGACCGGAACCGGCAGACGTGAAGCCCAGCTTTCGACGACCCGCGCGGTATCCGGTCCCGATCCGTCATCGGCGACGACGACCTCGAAATTGTGGTCAGACTGCCGGGACAGGGCGCGCAATACCGCATCGAGCGCATCCTCGCGGTTATAGGTCGTCACGATAACGGAAATGAGACCGGTCACGGCGACGCTGTCCCGATCAAGCCTGCGCCGTTTTCGGCCAAGCTTGGCCCACAGCCGCTCGCGCAGCTTGCGTTTAGCTTCACGCAGGTTGCGAAACGGAGTGCCGAGATAGTATTTGCGGAAGAACTGCCAGCGGCCAAACAAACTCACTACCATCCGCGTGGCGGCCGGCACATACCAGCCATTGAGCCCCGCACGCCGCACCCACTTATAGCCGCGCGATTGCAGCAACCGATGCAGCCGCGTGTTGAACGCCAAATCCTCGATCAGGATCAGTCGCGGCCGCCAGCGCGAGAGCGTCAAGCCACTCAAGACCTCGATCTCGTGGCTTTCCACGTCGATCGACAGTAGGTCGATCGGGACCGGCGCATTCGCCTCGGTGAGGATGTCGTCGAGCGTGCGCGCCGGCACTTCTATGATTTCCTCCTTGCGCATGCCGGCGACAAAAAAATTCAGATTGAGCGAGGACTGAATCCCGGCGAGCTGGAACGGCAACATTTTGCCGGCATTCTGCGGCGAAGAGCAGGCGCAGGCGAACACCGCGGCGCGCCGTCGCTCCTTGAGCTTCTGCGCGAGTGCGGGTCGCGGCTCGATGAGAATGCCGCGCCAGCCCAATCGCTCCAGATGCCCAGTTTGCGACATGTTTTCCGGATCGTTGGCGCCCAGGTCGACAAAAAATCCGTCGCACACTCCGGAAAAAAATTCCTGCTTGAGCTTGTCCTCAACATCCGGCGGGAAGATTGCCCGCTCCATGAACCGCGCTGCCATGACGACTCCGCCCTAGGATGCAGCCGGCTTGCCGGCCCGGGCAGCCGGCCCGGCAACACCGCGAACAATATTTGTCGTCGAATGGCCCGGCAGCAACTCGACGAGGATAACCTGGCCGCCCGCCGCCTCGACCACGTCGCGGCCCACCACCTCCTCGCGCCGGTAATCGGCGCCCTTGACCAGCACGGCCGGACGCACGCGCTTGATCAGGTCGAGCGGCGTGTCCTCGTCGAAGACGACGACGAGGTCGACGGCCTCCAGCGCGGCGAGCACTTCGGCGCGGCCGTCGACGGGATTGATCGGCCGGCCCTTGCCTTTCAGCCGCGCCGTCGAGGCGTCGCTGTTGAGCCCGACCACCAGCCGGTCGCAGGCGGCGCGGGCCGCCGCCAGCAGCCGGACATGGCCGCGGTGCAGGAGATCGAAACAGCCGTTGGTAAAGCCGATGCGCAAGCCATGGCGGCGCCATTGCTCAAGCCGCTCGTCGAGCACCGACAAGTCGAACACGATTTTGTCCTCCGGTGCCAGCGATGCCGCGGGCAGGATGCGGTGGCGCAATTCGGCGAGCGAGACCGTTGACGTGCCGCGCTTACCGACGACGACCGCGGCGGCGGCATTGGCCGCCCGCATGGCGGCCTCATAGGGCGCCCGCATTGCCAAGAGCACCGCCATGACCGCGGCGACGGTGTCGCCGGCGCCCGAAACATCGCGCACCTTGACCGGATAGGCCGGAATATGGACCGGCGGATCACCTTCGACGTGAAGACTCATGCCGGCTTCGCTGCGGGTGACCAGCACGGCTTTGCTGCCGACGAGGCGCGCCAACTCGGCGGCAGCCACCGCGATCTCCGCCTCGGTGGTCACCGGCCGATGCACCGCGGCGGCCAGTTCCTTGGCATTGGGCGTGATCAGCGTCGCGTCCCGGTAGACGCGGTAATCGTGGCCTTTGGGATCGACCACGACTGGTTTGCCGAGGCGCCGCGCCGCTTCGATGGTGGCGCGAATGACGCGCGCGGTGAGCGCGCCTTTGGCATAGTCGGACAGCACCACCGCGCCGGCTTTGGGCAGCGCCGCTTCGGCAAAGCCGATGACCGCGGCTTCGCTTTCCCCGCTGGCCGCGTCCGCGGTCTCCCAATCGGCGCGCAGCAGGTGGGTGGAGTGATGCTCCGAGACGAAGCGCACTTTGCGCGTGGTTGGCCGCGTGTTGTCGACCACCAGCTCGGATGTGATCGACTTAAGCTTGCCGAGCTTATCGGTCAGTACGCGACCGGCCTCGTCGTTGCCGATCAGACCGACGAAGATGCAGTGCGCCCCGAGCGCGGCGATGTTGCGCGCGACGTTGCCGGCGCCGCCGATCTCCGCCTCGCTCCTGCCCACGGTGAGCACCGGCGTCGGCGCCTCCGGCGAAATGCGCGTCACGTCGCCGTAGACGAAATCGTCGAGTATGACGTCGCCGACGCAGAGCACGGTCTGCTCGGCAATACGCCTGAGGGCTTCTTCAAAATCGAACATGCGTTGCCCCGACCTGCCCCGCGATCCCCGCTCACCGATGGCGATCGGCGCGGTCAAGATAACAGGTCACGTAGCGCTTGACCCCCTCTTCGAGGGACGTGAAATCGGCATTGAAGCCGGCGCGGCGCAGATTACCGGTCTCAGCTTGCGTGAAATACTGATAGCTGTCGCGAATGGAAAGCGGCATGTCGATATAGTCGATGGCCGGCTCGCGGCCGAGCGCCGCGAACAGCGCCAGCATCAAATCGCGGAAGCTGCGGGCCACTCCAGTGCCGACATTGAAGATGCCCGACACCGACGGCGTCTCCAGCAGCCAGCGGACGACGGCGACCGCATCGTCCACATAGATGAAATCGCGCTTCTGCTCGCCGTCAGCGATACCGGCGCGGTGCGATTTGAACAGCTGGATGCGCTTGCCGGCCTTGGCCTCGTCGAAGCGCTTCGCCACGAGGCTCATCATCTCGCCTTTGTGGTGCTCGTTCGGCCCGAAGACATTGAAGAATTTGAGCCCGGCCCATTGCGGCGGCAGCTTGTCCTTGCGCGCCACGCGCTCGACCACGGCGAGGTCGAACAGATATTTGCTCCAGCCGTACAGGTTCAGCGGCTTAAGCCGCTTGAGCGCGGCCAGCGACCAGTCGTCGGAAAAGCCCGCCGCGCCGTCGCCATAGGTCGCCGCCGAGGAAGCATAGATAAAAGGCGTGCGCGTCGCCGCACACCATTCGAACAGGCGCAGCGACAAGCGAAAATTCGTTTCGATAACAAGATCGGCGTCGGTCGCGGTGGTCAAGGAAATGGCGCCGAGGTGCACCACCGCATCGAGCTTGCGGCCGTCGAGCCAGCGCAAGAGGTCCGCCGGCGGCACGAATTCGGCGAGTTGGCGGCCAGCCAGATTACGCCATTTGCCGTCGCTGCCGAGCACATCGTTGACGGCAATGTCGGCGCGGCCGGCCTCGTTGAGGCTCGCCACCACATTCGATCCGATGAAACCGGCCCCGCCGGTGACCAACAACATCGACGCCGCAAGACCGGTTAAGGGTGTATCGGCTTTTCTCCGACTGCCCGATCCTTTGCCCCAGTCTCGCGCGCCGAGCAACAGCGAGGTCGTTTTTATAGGAATGAATTATGTTTCATATTTAAAAACGAGAACTCCCGGCTCTCATAACTCCCGCAGGATGTGAACCGCGCTATAGTGCGCTTTGGCTCCTTCGCACATGGCCGCCGGCCTTCGCTCATGCAGAAAATCTCAGCCTATATCCTGACGTTCAACGAAGCCGAGAAGATCAAGGCCGCGGTCGAGAGCGTGCTGTGGGCCGACGAGATTTTGATCGTCGACTCCCACAGCACCGACGGCACCGCCGAGATCGCCGCCGGCCTCGGCGCCCGCGTGGTGGAGGTACCTTTCAACGGCTTCGGCGACTTACGCAACCGCGCCGTCGATATCTGCCGTCACGACTGGATTTTCAGCCTCGACGCTGACGAGCGCTGCACCAAGGCGGTGCGCGACGAGATTCTCGCCCTGCTGGCGGGTTCGCCGCCTTATGAGGTCTATCGCGTGCCGCGCCGCAACTACATGATGGGACGCTGGATCCGCGGCTCCGGCTGGTATCCGAATTTCCGACAGCCGCAGTTCTTCCGCAAAGGCAGCGTGCGCTACACCCTCGAACCTGTGCACGAGAGCTATGAAGTGCTCGGCGGCAGGCCGGTCGGCACGCTGCACAACGCCATCTGGCAAATGCCGTTCCGTAACCTGGAAGAGATTATAAGGAAAATGAACCGATACTCTTCGCTCGGCGCGGCGAAGCTCCCGCACAAGCGCGTCTCAATGGCGAGTGCGCTCGGCCATGGACTTTGGTCCTTCCTGAAGCATTATATTTTCAAGCTTGGCTTCATCGACGGCTGGGCCGGCTTCGTGATCGCCTTCGGCAATTTCGAGGGGACGTTCTACCGCTATGCCAAGCGCTACGAGGCGGCGCAGAACTGGGCGCCGCCGGTGAGCGAGCCGCTGACGCGCGAAACCTCGCTGTGAGCCGATGCTCGCGGACTTCATTGGCGGCGAAAAATAATGAATAATGATTCATACCATAAAGGGACTGACCGGATGGGCGGCAGCGCGGACCGCGCCCCCATCCTCATCGTCCCGTACATGTGGATCGGCGATTTCGTGCGCTGCCACACGGTGGTGACCCTGCTCCGCGAACGCTTTGCCGACCGTCCGGTCGATATGCTGGCGACCACGCTCTGCGCGCCACTGGCCGATTACATGCCCGGCCTGCGGCAGGCCGTTGTCGTCGACCTGCCGCGCGGCCGGCTTGCGCTCGCGGTGCAG
>JBEKJZ010000053.1:0-27845 GCA_050010955.1 Xanthobacteraceae bacterium
TCCGAGTTGGCAAGGAGAATCTTCACGTTGCAGGCTTGGTCGGTGCAGCCATGTGTTCGGCCTTTGAGTGCGGTTCACATGACCGCTGGCCATAATGCTCTCCGCGGATCAGGTCCCGGTCAGAAAGACGCATTCGACGATGCTCTGGCCCATGTGGGTTGTCCTGTTCGCCGGATCGACCGGCTCTGCATTACGTGCTGTTCGCCCTCCCAACCTTCACATCACGCCATGGTACTCGGCGCGATCTCGTCAGACCCGGAGCCCGGTCGGATAATTGTATCGCTCGCCCCTAGCCATCATCGCCCAGGCCATTCGGGCGAGCTTGTTGGCCAGCGCGATGGCAGCGACTTTGGTCGGTCGTCTTGTCAACAACGCTGCGACCCAAGGGCGATACTTGGTGCCACGGAGCTTGGCATAGCGGATGACGGCGAATGCGCCGGCCACAAACAGGCTGCGCAGATAGCGGTCTCCCTGTTTGCTGATACTGCCGAGCCTGGCCCGACCCCCGCTCGAGTGCTGTTTGGGTACCAGCCCGATCCAGGCCGAGAAGTTGCGGCCTGATCGAAAGACTTTAGGGTCGCCGACGCTCGCAACCAGCGCGGTGGCCAGCGACGGACCGACGCCTGGAATGCAATTCAGGCGCTTGCTCGTTGGATTAGAGCGGTGCCATGACATGATCATTCGATCAAAATCCAAGATCTGCTTTTTAAGGCTGAGCAATTGGCTGCCCAAGAATATTCGTCTATTCGTCATTGCCGGGCTTGACCCGGCAATCCATGCGGCCTCGAAGTCTATTCAGATTCTCCGCGTGGGCTGGCTAGCCTCCCTTCAGCATGGACCACCGGGTCAAGCCCGGTGGTGACGAGGGAGAGCAGACGGGGCTTCTGAGCTAAGCGGCAACGCCCCCTCACCCCAACCCTCTCCCCGCACGCGGGGAGAAGGGGCCGCCAGGGATAACAAGGCGTGACCACGCGCGGCAAATCCAGGCGGTCGCTGCGTATTCGCTCTTTACCGCCGCTTGGTAGCTTGTCGTCACGCAATCTTGAACCCTGCCGCTATCGCCGAATCGAGCGGCGGGAACCATACAAGCTGGCGGCACGTTATAGTTGCGTGCCCTCCAGGGCTGGCTGAGGGAGGCCCGTGGTGTTCTTTTCTCGCAGCAAGCGGTTAAAATGGCCTGCGGTGGCGCTATTCGGCGCTGTCGTTGCCGTTTTGCTGGCCGCTGCGCCGAGCCCGGCGAGCGCCGGCATTTTCGATTTTCTGTTCGGCCCGCAACAGCAGGCCGCCCGGCCGCCCGACGTGACGTCCTATGCTGAGCCGTCGGCGCCGCTAACGCGGCTGCCGACCGATCTCGGAGCTGTGCAGCCGGGAAGCGGCCGCTTTGTCGCCTTTTGCGTGCGGCTTTGCGACGGCCAGCACTTTCCGCTCGACCACGTGACCAACGCGACGCCGGTCGAGACCTGCCGGGCGATGTGCCCCGCGAGCAAGACAAAAATCTTCTTCGGCAGCGACATCGATCGCGCCGTTGCCGGTGACGGCGCCCACTATGCCGACCTCGACAATGCCTTCGTCTATCGCCAACGCCTGGTGCCGCATTGCACCTGCAACGGCAAGGACGCGTTCGGGCTTGCCAAGTTCGATCTGACCAGCGATCCGACGCTGCGGCCCGGCGACGTCGTCTCAACCAAGAACGGTTTCAAGGCCTATACCGGCAAACGCGGACAGACCGACGCCTTCACGCCGGTCGATCGTGCGGCGATCAATGCGGAATTGAACGGCGGGTCCGCGCGCGTGCAGGTGGCACGGCGCAGCAGCGAGACGCGGTTTGCCGACAAGACGCGAAGCGTCATTCTGGAGCCGCAGGCCGACGTGCCGGCGGGCGGCCGCGCTCAGGCGGCGAGGTAGTCGACGACCTCCTCCGCCAGCGACAGCGAAGCGGTCAGTCCCGGCGATTCAATACCGAACAGGCTGACGAGCCGCGGCAGCCCGTGTGCGGCTTCGCCGGCGATCATGAAATCCACCGGGTTTTGGCCCGGCCCGCTGAGCTTGGGCCGGATTCCACAATAGTCGGGCACCAGCGAACCGTCCGGGAGCCCCGGCCAATAGGCGCGAATGCGTTCGTAGAACATCTCCGCGCGGCGTGGATCGACGGTGTAGCTTTCATGATCGATCCACTCGACGTCAGGGCCGAAGCGCATGCGGCCGGCAAGATCGAGGGTGACATGCACGCCCAGGCCGCCGTCGACCGGCGTCGGATAGATCAGCCGCGCGAACACCGCCTTGCCGGCAAAGCTGAAATAGTTGCCCTTGGAGAGAACGAGCGGCGGCACCTTGTCGGCCGGGTAGCCCTCGATACGGCGCGCCAGTTGCTGCGCGCCGAGGCCGGCGGAATTCACCACCGCATCGAAGGCGACGATGCCGGCGTCGCGGCCGCCGAATTGCACCTGCCACTGCGACCGGGCAAAGCCCAGCCGCTCGACCGGCGTCTCGAACGCGATGCTGCCGCCGCGGTCCTCGAGCTCGCCCCACAGCGCCAACATGTAGCCGTGGCTGTCGATGATGCCGGATTCGGGCGAAACGAGCGCGCCGGTGCAGAACAGCTCCGATTCGAGCGCGCGCGCCGCATTGCCGCCGATCAGCTCCAGCCCTTCGACGCCGTTCTTAAGCCCCTGCGCCAGAATCGTTTCGACCTTGCTAAGCTCCGCGGCGTTGGTGGCCACGATCAGCTTGCCGCACTTCTTGTGGGCGACGCCGTGCGCGGCGCAGAATTCATAGAGCATGCGCCGTCCGCGCGTCGAATGGCGGGCGCGCAGCGATCCGGTCGGATAATAGAGGCCGCCGTGGATCACCTCGCTATTGCGCGAGGATACGCCATTGCCGATGCCGCCGGTCGCCTCGGCGACGATCACGTCATGGCCGCGACGCGCCGCCGCCCGCGCAGCGGCAAGCCCGACTACACCTGCGCCAATGACGAGAACCTGCATCGCTCTAAATCCCGGCCACGTCTATTCTACAGCGTGAATCGCCAAGGAGGGCTCTCTCATGACGCAAAGTGGGGATCGTGTGGTCCGCGTCTGCGCTCAAGCCGATGTTGCGCCGGGCTCGGTCAAGGCGTTCGAGGTCGGCGCCAACCGGTTTGCGGTCTATAACATCGACGGCACGTTTTACGTCACCGACGACGAGTGCACCCATGCGGCGGCGAGCCTGGCCGACGGCATGATCGAGGGCGACGTGATCGAGTGCTGCATGCACTTTGGCGCATTCCATATCCCCACCGGCAAGGTGGTGCAGCCGCCCTGCGAGGTGCCGCTGCGCACCTATCAGGTTGTGCTCAGGGATGACGGCGTCTTCGCCGATCTGAGCCGCAACGCCGCCGGCGAACCGGCATGACGAGGAGTAAGCGGGCATTGCCGCGTTCCGATCAGTGCTTGCGGATCCGGAAAGTCATCGTTATCGCCTCCCTGCGCGTTTCCTCCAGCGTGTCGCCGGTCTGCCGCAGCAGATTGGGAATATCGATGCCGGCCAGCGGATCGGTGCAGGCGACGACTAGCACGTCGTTCGGCCGCATGCCGGCGAGCGCTTTGCGCGTGCGCAATGCCGGGAGCGGGCATTTGAGGCCGCGCAGATCGATGGTTTTTTCCGCCATGGCTGAGGGTCGCAAAAACCGCAATCCGTCCTTATCATATTGGCGATAGTCCCGCGCAAACCTGTGTCCAGGCCGATGCCAGAGCCGATGTCCAAACCGCTATCCAAGCCTACGCCGATGCGCATCATTGGCCTCGCCGGCTGGAGCGGAGCCGGCAAGACGACGCTCGTGACCAGAGTCATTCCGGTTCTGCTGCGGCGCGGCCTCAAGGTCGCGACCGTCAAGCATGCGCATCACGAATTCGATATCGATCGGCCGGGCAAGGATTCGTGGCTGCACCGCGAGGCCGGCGCCAGCGAAGTCGCCATCGTCTCCAATCGGCGCTGGGCCCTCATGCATGAGCTGCGGGACGAGCCGGAACCGCCGCTCATGGAAATCCTGGCGAGGCTCAGCCCGGTCGATCTGGTGATCGTCGAAGGCTTCAAGCGTCACTCTTTTCCGAAGCTCGAAGTCTATCGCGCCGGCGCCGGCAAACCGCTGCTTTATCCCGACGACGATTGCGTCGTGGCGATCGCCACCGACGCGCCTTTGCCGCAGGCGCCACTGCCGGTGCTGATGCTCGACGATGTCGAAAGCATCGCCAATGTCTTGCAGGCCGAGGCGCTGCCGTGCGATCGAATCGGGGCGGCGCCGGAGAGCACATGAGCGCGCGACGCAGCGCCGGCTTCAAATGTCCGGATGCAGCGCCGCCACGCGATCGGCTTCGGCGGCCTCCGCGCGCGTGTTGACGTTGAAGAACGGGTCGACCGGCGCGGCCGGCCATTCGGCGATGCCGAGGCGGTAGCGCGCGGTCCATCGGTCGACCTTGCGCAGACCTTCGGTTGTGAGCGCGCGCCGCAAGTCTTCGCGCAACGCCACCGGCCAGAGCGCGACAACCGGATGTCGCCATTCGCCCGAGCGCGCACAGGCCAGCGTCGCGTCGGCCGCGACCCGCGCCTGGTGCAGCCGCGTCACCAGATCGCGTGGCAGGAACGGGCAGTCGCTGGGCGCGCTCACCACCCATGCGATCTGCGACGCATGGTCCGCGGTCCAATCGAGGCTGGCCAGAATGCCGGCGAGCGGACCGGCGTGATCCGGCACGCTGTCGGCAATCACGGTGAGGCCGGTGTCGGCGAAGCGTGCAGGGTCGGAATTGACGTTGAGGATAAGCCGGTTGCACTGCGGGCGCAGCCGAGCGATGACGCGGTCGAGAATGCTGACGCCGCCGACGCGGATGCGGGCCTTGTCGCCGCCGCCCATGCGGCGCGCCAGCCCGCCGGCGAGCACGATGCCGATGGTTTCAGGTGTAGGCACGATCATCCTTCCACGCGCCGGTTGTCACTTGAGGCCGTCTCGCTATATTGCGGACATTCCACGTTGACCGGAGGGGTGGCCGAGTGGCTGAAGGCGCACGCTTGGAAAGCGTGTATACGGGAAACCGTATCGTGGGTTCGAATCCCACTCCCTCCGCCAGCCCCTCGTCCGCCCTCGTTCGTAGCCGTTCGCCCTCAATCGCATAAACCACTGGTATTTCATCGTTTTTATGCTATACTCTATTCGTTTTCGTTCGACTCCGACCACCAGAATTCAGGCATATCGTTGTGGGATTACTCGTGGGAGTGGGCGGACACTTCTGGTAAGTCCGATGGGCGGACACGTGTCCGCCGAACTTACGAACCCTCAGCGTACAGCGCGGCTTCTTTGTCCGCCACACTCACAAAACTGGTTGTCGTGATGGCAAAGGAAATCCAGCAACTAACAGCAATGGCCGTCACGCGCGCGAGCAAGCAAGCAGGGTCTCTATCCTGATGGCGCCGGCCTTTATCTTCGCGTCGGCCGTGGAGGAGCGAAGAGCTGGGCGTTTCGCTTCATGCTCAACGGCAAGGCGCGCTAAATGGGATTGGGTGGCTTGGCCAAGGTCGGCTTGGCGGATGCGCGCAAGAAGGCGACTGATGCACGCCTGCTCCTCAGTGATGGACGCGACCCGATCACGCACCGTCAGGAAGAGGAAACCCGCCGAGCGGCCGACGAGAAGCTAGCTGCAGCACGCTCCATGACATTCGACAAGTGTGCTGAGGCTTACATCAGCGCGCATGAAGCAAGCTGGCGAAACAAAAAGCACCGCCAGCAATGGCGGAGTACCCTCACCACCTACGTGTCACCTGTCTTCGGCTCCGTTCCTGTCCAAGACATCGACATTGATCTCATCATGAAGGTGATCGAGCCACTTTGGAGCGAAAAGACAGAAACTGCTCGCCGCGTGCGCGGACGAGTTGAAGTCATACTCGATTGGGCAAAAGTGCGCGGCTATTCTAGACCGACGCCAAAGCCGATGGTCGTGGTCGTGGGTAGATTCGAGGGCAGGGGAGATGGGTTCGCGAATATTTCAGCGAAACCAACGGACCGCGGCGGACGACCGCTCCGCCAACAAGTTCGTCTACGCAGCAGGCGACGCCGACTTCATCAGCGCTCAGGGAAGGTCTGCTTGCGGCGGAAAAGCAGACATCGCGATTTGACCGCGTCACGTCGGCTTTTGACCCTGGCTGTGTAAAAACTCTACGCGGTAAAACCGTACCCGGAATTTTGGGCCCTGTGGTCATGCGGAGAGCAAAAAAACATAAAAATCTGTCTTCCGCTCGGCATGACGACCAAATCTCCAGTATGCATCGCAACATCCGACAGTGATGGTGTACAGCTTGTCTTTTGCGCCCCCGGCCAGTTTCCATCGCTGGGCGGGGCAGGAGCACGGCTGACCCATTCCATTAAGCGACATCGACCCTGGCTTAGACCCCGTGGCGCGAGGCCGCGCCGAACTCTTTCCACAGCATTTGGTTGAACGAACTGGTACGCCAGATCGAGCGCTGCTTCGGCGTCGTCTCGGCGGGACTGGCTGTGCCGCCCCAAGCTCGCACACGGAACAGAAAGACGCCATGGGCTGAAGTTAAGACGACTGGCCTGATTACCTTCGGCGTAATTGAGAGCCTGCCCGAAGCCTTCCATGTTGGCTTGGCCTGGAAAGACCAGACACCAACACGTGGAGAGTTCGATGACTGACGCCGCCCACATTGCCGATCACTATATCGCCGTCTGGAACGAAACCGATCCCGCGCGCCGCCGCGCGCTTTTGACCGAGGGCTGGACCGAGACCGCCACCTATGTCGATCCGCTGATGCAGGGCCAAGGCCATGACCAGATCGGGGCGCTGATCACTGCCGTTCATGAGCGCTTCCCCGGCTTCCGCTTCAGCCTTGATGGCCGTGTCGATGGTTATGGCGACAAGATCCGTTTTTCCTGGGCGCTCGGCCCCGAAGGCCAAGCCGACATGATCAAGGGGACGGATTTCGTAGTGACCGAAGGCGGCCGATTGAAGTCGGTGACTGCCTTTCTCGACAAAGTTCCGGCCGGCGCTTGATCCTCCCTGCCTAGGTCCCGTTTATCCCGACAGAAAGACCTCAATCCATGCTCGACACCGTCACCAAAACGCCCGCTGCGGCCCTGATCCGGCAACCCGGCTACATCCAGACCATTGACGGCGTCAGCCTGTTCTACCGCGATTGGGGCAGCGGCAAGCCACTGCTCTTCCTGTCGGGGTGGACGCTCGCGTCGCAGATGTGGGCCTACCAGATGAACCCACTGTCTGAGCAGGGCTTCCGCTGTATTGCCTACGACCGGCGCGCTCATGGGCGCTCCAGCGATCCGGGGCGCGGTTATGATTTCGATTTCCTCGCCGACGACCTTGCTGCTGTAATCGAAGCCCTTGACCTGGACGAAGTGACATTGATCGCCCATTCTTTTGCTAGCGGTGAAGTTGTCCGCTACTTGTCCCGTCACGCGAGCGAACGAGAGGCCGGCGTGGTGCTGGTCGCTCCGGCGGCGATCCCATTTCTGCTGAAGACGAACGACAATCCGACCGGCGTGGACGGAGCGGTGCTCGATCAGTTGCGTGCGGTTCTGGCTGAAGATTTCTCCAGTTGGGCTGAAGCCAACGCCGAGCATTATTTCCCGGGGACTGCCTCACGCGCTATGATCGACGCCACACTGCAGATGATGAACCTGGCCTCGCATCAGGCCATGCTGACCATGTCCCACATCCAGACGACGACCGACTTTCGCCCCGAACTCGCCCGGATCAAGACGCCAATGCTGCTGATCCACGGCGATTGCGACGCCTCGGTGCCGGTTGAGCTGACATCTCGACCAGCGGCGTCGCTGATCCCCGGCGCGCGGCTCGAGGTCTATAAGGGCGGGCCACATGGGCTGTATTTCACCCACAAGACCCGACTCAATCAGGACATCATCCGGTTCGTCGCCAGCTTGGGGGGCAAGACGTGAGCGGAGGGACAGCCCTCGCGGCCGGCGAGTATCTGCGCACCTGGCGCCAGCGGCGCCGGATGAGTCAACTAGAGTTCGCGTTGGAGGCGGAGATATCCCAGCGACACCTGAGCTTTCTCGAAAGTGGTCGTTCGGTTCCCAGCCGCGACATGCTCCTGCATCTGGCGGAGCGGTTGGAGGTGCCGCTTCGCGACCGCAACGCCATGCTGCTCGCCGCTGGCTATGCTCCGGTATATGCCGAGCGATCATTGGAGGACCCTGCCATGGCGGCCGCGCGTCAGGCGATCGAGTTAGTGCTCAAGGGCCATGAGCCCTACCCGGCGCTGGCGGTCGATCGGCATTGGAATTTGGTGGCGGCCAACGCCGCGCTCGCGCCGATGCTGGCCGGGGTCGCTGATCGCGCGCTTTTGGAGCCACCGGTCAATGTGCTGCGGCTCAGCCTGCACCCGGAGGGAATGGCGCCGCGCATCACCAATCTGGTGGAATGGCGAGCGCATCTGCTTGATCGGCTACGCCGTCAGATCGCAGTCACCAGCGACCCAGTGCTCGCCGATCTCTTGCGGGAGCTGTCGACCTATCCCGTCAACAACACGTTGGCGGCGATCGACGCCGCACCCCCGACCGACCACGGGGGCGTGCTCGTACCGCTCGAGCTGGTAACAGATGCCGGCCTCCTTTCGTTTATCTCCACCACCACGGTGTTTGGTACGCCGCGGGACATCACCCTCTCGGAGCTAGCGCTGGAAGCATTCTTCCCAGCGAACGCGGAAACGGCAGAGATCGTGCGGCGGCTCAGTCCGACTGGCCCTGCTTCTGGTTGAGGTACTCCTCCAGCGGCACGCAAGTGCAGCCGATGTGGGTTTGGTTACAGCTCCCACGATTTCGGAGAGCCGAATGTCTCCTCTTGGCCGCACGCCCCGAACGCGCTGGCGCGTTATTCGTGCGGCGACCTGCGGATGGCGCTGGGCGGAGAGGCCGTTTCCAAGGTCATATGCCGCGTTATCTCAGGCCGACATACGGCTCCATTACTAGCCAGATAGTTGTCTGCCGGCACAACATGCGCCTTCCTGGCTGTCGTGGTGGTTCGCCGCCGCTCCGCGCGATTACGTCCGTGGTAATTGATGCGGCGGTCGCAGACCTGCAAGTTTCCCTCGACAAGCATCGAGGAGACATCATGACCGACATCGTCAGCAGACGGAGGATGCGATGAATCGTCGAGCGTTTCTGAAATCCGCTGCGTGGGTTGCGGCCGGGTTCTCCGGATCGCCTTCGCGCGCACCGGTCGCCGCTGCCGAAACCCCGCCTGAAAGGAGAGCAGACATGACCAACGTCAACGAGATCGTCGTGCGTTACCTTGCGGTTTGGAACGAGCGCGACGCCGAGCGGCGGCGCGCCCTGGTAGCCAAGACTTGGACCGAGGACGGCAGCTACGTCGACCGCGCACGCGACGGCACCGGTCACGATGGCCTCGACAGCATGATCGCCGCGGCTCAGGCTCATTTCCCTGGCTATCGGCTCAGCCTCGCGAGCGGCATCGAAGCGCATCACTACTATGTACGGTTCAGTTGGGTCGCCGGCGGCACCGCCGAGGCGCCGCTCTATCTCAAGGGCACGGACATCGCAGTGCTCGCAGGCGACGGCCGACTGAAGTTGGTGATCGGCTTCACCGACGCGGCGCCGGCCCCCGGGGCGAAGCCATAAGCCCCCAAGGGCCGACACAAGTCGAGGCGATGGACAAACGCACGGCCAGTCCGCTGGAAGTCCGAATGCGCCTCGATCCATTCACCGCGCCGAGCGATGTCAACGAAGTCAAACACCAGGCTGGTGGTCGATAGCCTCACACGAGGCATGCTTTGGCGCTCATAGGTTTTGCCGAGCGCAATGTCAGCAAGCGTAACCAGCAAACCGCCGTGGGCGAAACCGCGTCGGTTAGTAGGCCGAGGGCGAAGCCGCTGCATCGTCGCGTTCATAGAGCGGGCCGACATACGCCATGAACGACATGAACAAGAGCGCTGCGAACCCTGTGAAGGTCGTCAAACCTATTATTTTCAGTGTTGTGCGAACGTTTGCCTCCCACGTCCGCGGCTCTGGCGCGGTCAGGGGAGACGCAGCCTCGAAAAGGGCGCTGTTGACCCATTTGAGACAACCCGGCACTCAATTGACCCGCCACGATGTCCTGAGCCCAGGGAGGCAATGAGCCAGCGCTCCGGGGGACCAGTTAAAACGGAGCGCCGCGAGTCGGTAACGCTGTGCCGTACGCTAGCGCTACTTGACCGCCCTTGAGCGCCTGAAGACCATCAAGTGGCACATACGCTGCGCAACGTTTCGGCCGCGCCGTGGCGCGGCCGAGAACTCTCTCCGAGTTTTACAAACTATTCGTAGGACTTTTTGCAAGGCGGATTGTCGCGTCCCGGGGGAACGAATTTGTCGAAGGCCGCCTTGGAGAAGCCGAGCCGCTCCTGCACGTTCGGTATTACCTTGACGACTTTGCTGATGAGATCGCCTTTTTCGTCCTTGACGACTTCGGTGACGAAGTTTGTGCCGATCGCCTGGCGATTCTCGTCAAGCGTAATCTTCCCATTGGGCGCGTCGAGCACGATCTTGTTCAAAGTTTCACGGAACTTCTTGTTGTTGTTCGAAAGATCGCCTTTGACCTCGTCGAGCGCCTTAAACATGGCGTCGGCCGAGTTGTAGTAGTTGATCGCGAGCAGCGACGGGCTGGCGAAGGCGTTTTTGAAGAAGCCAGTCTTCGCGTGCGCTTGGTAGGCCTTCACGAACGCCTGCCACTTCGGGTTCGGGTCGTTGTCGGCCATGCCGCTGGCGGCGATGGTGCCGATCAGCGCTTCCTTCGCCTTGCCCTTCGACGACAGCACCGTCTGATCGACCATGATCGAGCCGCCGAGCAGGTGGGCGTGGCCGCCGGCCTGCTGGTATTGGTTGAGGAAGTTCACAGCGTCGGCGCCGCCCAGCCCGAGATAGATGGCGTCGACGTCGTCCGGCAGTGACGAAATAACCGAGGCGAAGTCCTTAGTGCCGAGCGGTACCCAGAAGCGCTTGGTAATTTCGCCGCCGGCCTTGCAGTATTCGACCGTCAGTCCCATCACCTGCGTGTAGACGAAGGAATAATCCTCGCCGACCGTCGCGATCTTCTTGTAGTGTTTGACGTTGTAAGCGTAGTCGCCGAGGCCCGCTTGCCACTGCGCACCGTCCATGTTGGTACGATAGAGAGTCGGCGACGGAGCGACACCGGCGGACGGATCTCCATAAGTCGTCTCGAGCGCGCCGGACGCCGCATTCATGACGGTGATCTGCGGCTGGGTCTTCGAGTAATCGCGGATCGCGATGCCTTCGGAACCCGAAAGCGGCGAGATCAGTATGTCGACCTTGTCCTGTTCGACCAGTTTCTTGGCAGCGCGAACCGCCGAGTCCGGACTGGCGTCGGTCGCACCGACGATGGATTCAATTTCCTTGCCGGCTGCCTTGCCGCCGTGCGCTTCAACCGCGAGCTCGTAGCCGCGCATGCCGTCCTCGCCGAGAACGGTGTACGTGCCTTCGAGTGTCGCGGTGACGCCGACCTTGAGTTTGTCGGCGGCGTTGACCGACCCGGTGCCGAGTAGCGCGGCAAAACCGACCGCGGTCGCAATTCCAAAGCCCTTGCGCATGGGGTTCCCTCCTGATGTCCGAGCGCCGTGAGACGGCGCCTTTTTTGCCGGTCGAATGCTTGCGCGTTCTCGCGGGGATGTGAGCGTCGCCCCCCGTGCCCGACCGAAGAACAAATCGTAGCAGCGCGCCGACCGATGCGACAAGCCGCCAACGACTAAAGCAGGCCGTGCGGACATGTCTACCAGTCTGATTCTTGGCACCTTCTTGGCACCGCAAAGATCGGGCTGAAGTCCAACCTGCCAGCGACGCGCTGATTACCCCCCCTTGTCAATTACGGCACGGCGTCGTTTAATCCGTCAAACAAAACAATAACGTATACCATGGGGAGGCAGCGTATGAGTACCGCTTTGGCGGTCTGCCATGGCTCCTTCGGCCGAGTGACCGTCTACCAGCTGGATAAGCCGATGCGGACCCATGCCCATCGCGAGGGCCATTTGACCTTTCTTTTGAGCGGGCAGCCAGCAATCGTCACGATTTCTAACGTTGCTCATTTGGTTGACCAAGCCACTGGCGTTGCGATCAACCCATGGCAGCCGCATTCTTTTCAGCCTTGTTCTGACGACAAGCCTTCGGTCTTTCTAGTCGCCTATATCTGCGACCCATGGCTCGACCGTGATCACGAGGGCTGCGGCAGCCTTCGCTTCGGTGCCAACGAACTCCGCGTGGGAACGACTCTTTGTTCCATCTGCGCTAGCCTCGCTCACGCGTTGGTGTCGAATGCCGGCTTTCGCATTGTGAATCGCTATTTGAATCAGTTGTTTGACGCGAGTTTCGACGAGTCCTGGAGGACCAGCGACCGACCCAATCTAAAGTCGCAACCGCAGACGCCTATCGACTTCCGCGTTCGCAAATCGCTGCGCATTTTGGACGATACCCTTACCGAGGGTATCGAACTTGACACTGTGGCTCGCGGCGCCGGGCTGTCGCGCCCGCACTTCTTCAAGTTGTTCCGCGAGAATACCGGACTAACCCCCGCGCTCTACGCAAATACGATGCGCGTCGAGCGAGCGCTTGATCGATTGACGCGCTCGCAGACCTCGGTGACCGACATCGGCTACGAACTCGGCTTCTCGTCGCAAAGTCATTTCACCCATTTCTTTTCCGCCCATGTCGGGATTGCGCCCACGCAATATCGGACCATCGCGCGGGTTGTGAGCGATTAGGCGCGCACAAAAATCAGACTACCAAGCATGCCGCCGCGCCTGCGCTCGGGTAGTTTTCGAGCACAGTTGGAGGGCGCAAGGTGGCCACAGCGTTTGGCGGCGACAGCGGAGCCCGGGTGCCGGCGCGCGGCGACGCGCTTGGCCGTTGGGTCGGACATCATCCCATTGCCGCACTTGCCCTCGCCGTTGCCGTCATCGTCGCACTCTGGCTGATCCTGGCACCGTGGCCGGCCGGATTTGAGGACGTATTCGGCCGGAAGCGCCTGTTCATTAACGCGATCTTCAATGGGATCACGCTCGGGGCCCTTTATTTTCTCGTCGCCACCGGCTTCACGCTGATTTTTGGCCTCATGCGCTACGTCAACCTCGCCCATGGGTCACTCTATTTGTTCGGCGGCTATATGGGCTACGAGGCAGGCGAATGGACCGGCTCGTGGCTCTTTGGTTTCGTCATTGCGTTTATTAGTTGCGCCATTGTCGGCATGGCCATGCAGTTCTTCATCTTTCGCCGCATGGAGGGGCAGGACCTGCGCCAGACGCTGGTGACGCTCGGGCTGTCCATCGTCTTTTCCGATCTGATGGTCTGGGTCTGGGGCGGCAATGCCATCCAGATCGACACACCGGACTATTTGATGGGACCGACGCCGACGCCCATCGTCGTAGCGGTCAAGTCAAGTGGTGACGCGGTATTCCTGCAATATCCACGCGTGCGGCTCGTGATTTTCGTCGCCGCGGTCGTGATCGGCATCGGTATGTGGCTGGCACTTCACCGCACGCGGATCGGCGTGATGATCCGTGCCGGAGTTGACGATCGGGACATGCTGTCAGTCCTCGGCTACCGGGTTCAGCTTCTCTTCATCCTCGTTTTCGCGTTCGGCGCCGGCCTGGCAGGGATAGCCGGCATTGTAGGCGGTACTTTTCAATCGATTTCGCTGGGCGAGGACTCGCATTTTCTGTTGGCCTCGCTCCAGGTAGTCATTGTCGGTGGCATGGGATCAATCCCTGGCGCGGCGCTCGGTGCCATCATTATCGGCTGCGCCGAACAACTCGGCCAAACCTACTTCCAGAATTACGCGACCGTTCTAACCTTTGTGATCATGGTCATCGTGCTCGCCTTGCGTCCGCAAGGACTGTTGGGGAGACGCTGATGGCCCTGGCACAAATCACGGATTCCCCGTCGCTGGGCGAGGTGCAGCGCACCAATACGCTGTCGCGCTGGGCCTCGCAGCACGCAGCAATTTTGCTGCTCGGCCTTGTGTTGCTGATCCTGCCGGCGGTGGCCGGCGATTTCATCTTCGTTCAGGTGGTCGGCTGGGCGATGATCCTCGGCATCATCGCGCTGTCGCTGATGTTTCTCGCCGGTTACGGCGGCATGGTCAGCCTCGCGCAAATGACGGTGGCGGGCGTCTCCGGCTACATGATCACTGTATTCGGCGCGAGTTCGCTTCCGGCGATCAGTTTGTTCTGGCCGTGGTGGGTCGCCACCCCGATCGCCATCGCCATCGCCGTCGCCTTTGGAGCATTGACCGGCGTGCTCTCGTCGCGCACCGAAGGCATCTATACGATCATGATCACGCTCGCGATCGCCGCAGCTTTTTTCTACCTGACTCTGCAGAACTGGCCGATTTTTAATGGTTTCGCCGGCTTCACCACGATTCCGGCGCCGATCGCCTTCGGGGTCAACTGGAGGCATCCACTGCCGCTCTATTACCTGATCTTGTTGTTCGCGGCGCTGAGTTACATGGCGGTCCTCTACGTCTCGCGCACGCCGTTTGGGCTTGCATTGCAAGGCGTGCGCGATAATCCGCGCCGCATGGAGGCAATCGGCTACAACGTCACCGCCCATCGCGTCGCGGCCTATGCTTTCGCTGCGTTGTTCGCCGCGATCGGCGGCATCCTGATGGTATGGCTCAACAATCAGATCTCGCCCGGCTCGAATGGGATCGAAGCCTCCATCGATCTTCTGATTATTGCCGTCGTCGGCGGGCTCGGTCACCCGATCGGGGCGTTTATCGGCGCGATAATCTACGTGATCTTGCGCACATTCGCGCTTGATTCACTGGTCGCAATCGGTCTCGACGGTCGGCGCTTTCAGACGCTGATCGGTGTTTGCTTCCTCGCCATCGTTTTGTTTTCCCCGGACGGCGTCATCGGGCTGTGGCGGCGCTGGGTTGCGCGCGCGCACGGCGGTAGGAGTGGCTCTTGAGCGCGATCGCCGAGCGATTAGCTGCCGCCGGAACCGGCAACGCGATTGAGTTGCGCGGCGTCAGCCGGAGGTTCGGCGCGCTTTCGGCCTTGACCGACATCACGCTGAGTGTGCGTCCGGGAGAGCGCCGCGCGGTGCTGGGGTCGAACGGCGCGGGTAAGACGACCCTGCTCAATTGCGTGACCGGCGATTTTCCGCCGACGTCGGGGACGGTGCGCTTTTTCGGCGAGGACGTGACGAGGCTGCCGCCGCACGAGCGCATCCGCCGCGGGCTCCGTCGCACCTACCAGATTTCACTGCTGTTTCAGCGTCTCACGGTGCGTGAGAACGTCTATCTCGCTTGTCGCGGCGTCTCGCGCGGCCGCTTCTCCTTCCTCCGTACGCGCGCCAATGACGCGATCATGCAATCGGTCGCTGACCTCGTCTCCCTTGTGCATCTGGAGAGGGTGATCGATCGCCTGGTCGGGGAACTGGCGCACGGCCAGCAGCGTCAGCTCGAGATCGCGCTGGCGCTGGCCGGCGCGCCGCGCTTTGTCCTGTTCGACGAACCGGCGGCAGGGCTTTCGCCAAATGAGCGCGGCGATCTGGTTGCAATCCTCAGCGCGCTTCCCGCCCACATCGGCTACATCATTATCGAGCATGATATGGACGTTGCCCTGCGCGTCGTCGAGAGCGTCACGATGATGCACAACGGGCGCATCTTCAAAGAAGGTTCCCCGAGCGAGATCGAGGCGGACCCCGAGGTACAGGAATTGTATTTGGGGGGCGGCCATGGCTGAGCGTAGCTCGCCCCACCTTTTGGAGATTAGAGGGCTCAACGTCTTTTACGGCCGCAGCCACGCCCTTCAGGGCGTGGATTTGACGCTCGAGCACGGCGTCCTGTCGCTGGTGGGACGCAACGGGATGGGAAAGACGACGCTCTGCAACGCGATCGTCGGCCTGCTCCCGGTCGCCAGCGGCTCGATCCGTGTCATGGGAGAGGAGCTCGTCGGCCGCACGCCGGCGGAGATCGCGCGGCTCGGCCTCGGCTATGTGCCGCAGGGCCGGCGCCTGTGGCCATCGCTCACGGTTGACGAGCACCTCCGGCTCGCTGCCGGCAATGGCCGCTCGCAGTGGACCATCCCCCGCATCTACGAAACCTTCCCGCGGCTAGCGGAGCGACGCACCAATCGCGGCAATCAGCTTTCCGGCGGCGAGCAACAGATGCTCGCTGTTTCGCGTGCTCTCCTTCTCAACCCGCGTCTGCTTATCATGGACGAACCGACCGAGGGCTTGGCTCCGATCATCGTGGAGCAGGTCGAAGAGATTCTGATTGGTCTCGGCGAACAAGGCGACATTGGTGTCCTAGTCGTCGAGCAAAACATCGGCGTGGCGACCGCTGTGGCCGAGAAGGTCGCGATCATGATCAACGGGCGCGTCAACCGGATCATGGACGCGGCGCGTCTCCAGGCAGATCGTGAGCTACAACAAAGGCTGCTCGGCGTTGGGCAGCACGGCCAAGCGGAACCTCCCGAAGAGCCCACCGAGGCGCCGGTCGCGCCAGGCGAGCGCCGACCGACAAAACCGCGTGGCCCGGTCCGCGTTTACGTCTCTAACCCGACGATGCCGACGCGCTGGGCGCAGCCGGTCCCCGCAACCCAGATCGAAACCGCGGCACGCACGCACACGGCTGCACCCGAGCCGGCGACCAGCGGTGCGGCGCCAACGGTCGAGCTGCGACCGATGCACCGCGCCGGCGCGGCCCCGGTGATTGTCGCCGGAACGCTCGATACCAAAGGCGCCGAACTACGTTTCATCCGCGACCAGATTGCCGCCGCCGGCGTGCGGGTGATCCTGGTCGATCTTTCCACGTCCGGCGGGCCCTCTCCGGCAGACGTGCCGCCGCACCATATTGCAGCGTATTTTCGCGGCGGTCCAAACGCCGTCTTCAGCGGCGAACGGGGTGGCGCGATCACCGCGATGGCTGAGGCATTTGAGGCCTGGATTCGGCGGCAGGAGCCGGTCGGCGGCCTCATCTCAGCCGGCGGATCGGGCGGCAGTTCTCTGGTCGCGCCGGCGATGCGGGCGCTCCCGATCGGCGTGCCAAAGGTACTCATCTCATCGGTCGCTTCAGGCAATGTCGCTCCATATGTGGGCCCGTCCGACATCATGATGCTTTACTCGGTAACTGACGTCGCGGGCCTCAATTCGGTGACGCGCCAGGTTCTCGCCAACGGCGCCGCGGCGATGGTCGGAATGGTCAAGGCGCGCAGTACCGGGGACCGCGATCGAGCGCCGGCGCGGCGCGGTGAAACAAAGCCGGCGATCGGCCTGACCATGTTTGGGGTTACGACCCCTTGCGTCGACGCCGTCGTCCACGCACTCGAAGAGGACTTTGAATGCCTGGTTTTCCATGCCACCGGTGTCGGCGGTCAATCGATGGAGAAGCTCGTCGATTCCGGCGCGCTGACCGGCGTCATCGATATCACCACGACCGAGGTCTGCGATCTTCTGTGCGGCGGCGTGCTGCCGGCGACGCAGGATCGGTTCGGAGCGATCGCGCGCACCAGAGTCCCCTATATCGGATCGTGCGGGGCGCTCGACATGGTGAATTTCGGCCCGATGGACAGCGTGCCCGAGCGCTACCGCGGCCGGACGCTGCATGTGCACAATCCCACCGTAACGCTGATGCGCACGACACCTGAAGAGAACGTGCGGATCGGGCGCTGGATCGGCGAGCGGCTCAATCTCATGGAGGGCCCGGTGCGCTTCTTCCTGCCGGGCGGCGGGGTCTCGGCGCTCGATACGCCAGGACGGCCATTCTGGGACCCGAATGCCGACGAAGAGCTTTTCAGATCGCTCGAGGCGACCGTTCGGCAAACCGCTTCGCGGCGCCTCATTCGGCCGCCGATGCATATCAACGAACCGCGCTTTTCAGCGGAAATTGTCGCCGAATTTCGCCGCCTGTTCGGCGGTCGGTCGGCCCGCCGCCGGGCAAAGGGATAACCGTATGCCCCGCATCGCGCGCTCCGACATCCTCGCGCGTTTCCACGCAATGAAAGCGCGGGGCGAGCCGATCATTGGCGCCGGCGCCGGAACTGGGCTGTCGGCGAAAGGCGAGGAAGCGGGCGGCGCCGATCTTATCGTTATCTACAATTCGGGGCGGTTCCGCATGGCCGGCCGGGGATCCCTCGCTGGCATGATGCCGTATGGCGACGCCAACGGTGTGGTGCTCGAAATGGCCCGCGATGTGCTGCCCGTTGTCGTTCGTACCCCGGTCCTGGCCGGAGTGTGCGGGACTGATCCGTCACGCCAGATGGACGTGTTTTTGGATGAAATAGTCCGGCTGGGTTTCAGCGGCGTGCAGAATTTCCCCACCGTGGGGCTGATCGACGGCCGCTTTCGCGCGGGGCTCGAGGAGACGGGCATGGGCTATGCCCGCGAGGTCGATATGATCGCCAAGGCGCGCGAGCGTGACCTTTTGACCACGCCTTACGTGTTCGACCCATCGGAGGCGGCGGCGATGGCTCGCGCCGGAGCGGATGTTCTGGTTTGCCACTTCGGCCTGACGGTCGGCGGCTCGATCGGCGCGGCGACCTCGACGCGACTAGAAGACTGTCCGGCGCTGACCGACGCAATGGCCGAGGCGGCGTTCGCGGTGAACCGTGACGCGATCATCCTCGTCCACGGCGGGCCAGTCGCCGAACCGGCCGATGCCGAATACGTCCTGTCGCGGGCGCGGCGCTGCCACGGTTTCTACGGGGCGTCGTCCATGGAACGCCTTCCAGTCGAACGCGCGCTTTGCGCGCAGGTTGAGAAATTCAAGGCCATTAGAAAAGTTTAGACGGAGCAAGAACAAGCCCGCCTCAAACCAAAAGGTCGGCGGGCTGGGAGGAAGTAAGATGTCAGTCGCCATTCTCGGTAGCCTGATCGTTTGGCTCATCGTCGCGGTCGTCGTCATTGCGATCGTCGTCTATTTCGTCAACTGGCTCTACTATCGGTCATCGAAGGAGGTCTCCTTCGTACGCACCGGCCTCTTCGGCGAAAAAGTGGTGATCAACAGCGGAGCTTTCGTACTCCCGTTTATTCACGAGATCACGCCCGTCAACATGAACGTCCTGCGCATGCAGGTCGTTCGCAATCGTGAAAACGCGCTCATCACGAAGGATCGTATGCGCGTCGACATTGAGTCCGAATTCTACGTGCGAGTGCCGCCGACCCGGGAAGCGGTGACGATTGCCGCCGCGACGCTTGGCCGGCGCACCATGAACATCGCCGAGCTTGACGCGCTGTTGTCCGGCAAATTGGTCTCCGCGCTACGTTCGGTCGCTTCCGAGATGACGATGGTGGAGATGCACGAGCGGCGTGGCGAATACGTCGCCCGGGTGAAAGATTCGGCGTTGGAGAGCCTCAAGCAGAACGGCCTTGAATTGGAATCGGTGGCGATCACCGATCTCGATCAGACCGATCTCGAATTCTTCAATCCGTCGAACCGCTTCGACGCCGAAGGTCTGACCAAACTGATTGAGGACATTGAAACGCGCCGCAAGCTGCGCAACGACATCGAGCAGGATTCGATGATTCTCATTCGCAGCCGCAATCTCGAGGCCGAGAAACAAGCGCTGGATATCGATCGCGAGAGCGAAACCGCGCGGCTTAATCAGCAACGCGACATCGAGGTCAGACGCGCGGTGCAACGCGCCGAACTCGCTCGCGAGCGTTCGCTGCGCGACACCGAAGCGGAACAAGCCCAGATATCCGGCCGCGAGGAGGTCGAGAAGACCCGCATCGCCCACGAACGCGCGCTCGCCGAGGCCCGCATCGCCTCCGAGCGCGACATCCGCGAGCGCGAGATCGATAGGGCGCGCCAAATTGACGAGGCGGAAATCGCCGCGCGTGAGCGGGTCGAGCGCGCCCGCATCGCCCAGGAGCGAGTTCTCACCGAGGCGCGGATCACGCGCGAGGAGGACGACCAGCGGCGTGAGATCGAACGCACGCGCAACGTCGAGCAAGCCGAAATCGTTGCGCGCGAAGAAACCGCGAAAGCGCGTATCGCGCAGGAGGTCGCGGTCACCGCCGCGCGCATCGCCCAGGAAGAGGAGAACCGGCGCCTCGAGATCGAGCGCGCTCGCAACCTGGAGCAGGCCGAGATTGCTGCCCGCGAGACGACCGAGCGGGCGCGGATCGCGCAGGAGCGCGTCGTCACCGACGAGCGCATCACCCTCGAAGAGGAAATCCGCCGCCGCGAGATTGGGCGCAATCGCGCGATCGATGAGGAAGAGATCGCCGCCGCGGAGGCGACCGAGGCCGCCCGGATCGCCCGCGAAAAAGCGCTCGCCGCCGAGCGTATCGCGTCGGAGCTCGCCACCAGGACGCTCGAGATCGAACGCACGCGCTCGCTGGAGGAAAGCGACATCGCGGCGCGCGAAGTGATGGCCGCGGCGCGCATTCAGCAGGAGGAGCGCATACGCGCGCTCGAAATCGCACGCACCCGCTCAATCGACGAGGCGGAGATCGCGGCACGCGAGGTGGTGGAGGCGTCGCGCATCGCCCAGGAAAGAAAGATCGCGGTTGAGCGGATCGTTGCCGAGGAGCAGACAAAGAGCCGAGAGATCGCGAGAATCAAAGCGATCGAGGTCGCTGAAATCGACGCCCGTAAGTCAACCGAGACCGCCCGCATCGCCCTCGATAAGAAGATCGCTGCGGATCGCATCGACGCTGAACAGGAAACTCGCGGTCTGGAGATTGCCCGCAACGAAGCGATCGAGTCGGCCGAGATCGCGTCGCGCCAAATCGTCGAGTCGGTTCGCATTCTCGAGGACCGCAAGATCGCCGCGGAGCGCATATCGCGCGACGAAGAAGTCCGATCGTTGGAGATCGCCCGCAATCGCGTGGTCGACACCGCCGAAATCACGGCGCGCGAAGCCGTTGAAGCCGCTCGAATAGCCCAAGAGAAGCGGCTGGCGGCCGAGCGCATCGCCGCCGAACAGGAGACCAAAGCGCGCGATATCGCTCGCGAGGAGGTCATCGAAGACGCCGAGATCAGGCGCCGCGAGGCCATCGAGGCCGCACGGATCGCGACCGAGCTTGCGCTCGAGCGCGAGCGAATCGAATCTTCAAAGACGCGCGACATCCTCGAGGTCGAGCGCCGGAAGGTCGTGGAGATTGCCGAGCAGGATCGCTCGATTGAAATCGCGTCCAAGCTCGCTGAACGAGCCGATGCCGATCGCCGGGTCAAGGAAGCCGACATCGTCGCGGCGCAGCAGGTGGCGCGCACCGATGTCGTCCGCGAGCAGACCATCGACCTCGCGCGACTGGAACGCCGCCGCGCGGTGGAGCAATTCGAGGTCGCCCGCACGCAGTCGCTGCAGGAAGCCGAGATCGCGGCCCGCGAGGAAGTCGAGCGGGCGCGCATCTCTTCGGAGCGCGGTATCGACGAGGCGCGCATCCTGCGTGACCGCGAATTGCGTCAACTCGAAATCGGCCGCGAAACGGCGGTCGAGACCGCGCGCATGGAAAGCGCCATCGAAATCCATCGCAAATCGCGCGAACAGTCGGCAGCGCAGGTCGATGCTGAAGCGGCCCGCGCTCAGGCTGTAGAGGCCGAAGAGCGCGTCCAAACGGTACGGGAGAGCGAGGCGGCACGCCGTCGGCGCGCGGTCGAAGTGTTGATCGCCGAAAAAGAGGCCGACGAGGTGCGGATCGCGGCCGCCGCAGAAGCGGTACGCGCCGAGGTGGAGGCCGAAGCGCAGCGCCTGCTCAACGAAGCGGAGAACGTGCTCTCCGACGCGGCGCGTACGTCGCTGTTCCGCCGCAGGCTGCTGGAGCGCATCGAAGGCATCGTGCGCGAGAGCGTCAAGCCGATGGAGAAGATCGAAGGTATCCGCATCCTGCAAGTCGACGGCCTCAACGGCGGCGGCGGCCGTGGCGACGGACGCAGCCCCACCGACGAGGTGATCGATTCGGCGTTGCGCTACCGCGTGCAGGCGCCGATGATCGATCAGATCCTCGCCGAGATCGGCATCGAAGGCGGCAGCCTGTCGCGCATGCCTGGCCTTATTCGTGAGGCTCGTGACATGCAGGGCATCCGCAAGGAAGCGGCGCCAAAGAAGCCGCCTGAAGGTGGTGGTGGCGGCGCTGGCGGGTCGGCCGGACAAAGCTGAAGACGAGGTCCCAAACAAGGAAAAAGCCTATGGCCCGCGTCTATATCTCGAGCGTCATCAACGGCCGTTCCGACCGCGTATGGGCGCGGGTGCGAGACTTTAACGGCCTGCCCGCGTGGCATCCGGGCATTGCCGAAAGCCGCATCGAGAACGGCGAACCGGCGGACAAAGTCGGTTGCGTGCGCGATTTCCGCTTGCGCAACGGCGATCGTATTCGCGAGAAGCTTCTCGGCCTCTCGGACTTCGATCTATTCTGCACCTACTCGATACTCGAATCGCCCATGGGCGTCGAGAATTATGTGGCCACGTTGCGCCTGACGCCGATTACCGACGGCGATCGGACTTTTGTTGAATGGACGGCGGAATTCGACTGCCCGCCGGAGCGCGAGGCCGAGCTCGTCTCGAGCATCGGAGGTGGTGTCTTTCAAGGCGGCCTTGACGCTTTGAAGCGCCAATTCGGAGGATGAGCCGGTGATCAGCATCGTCCGCTCGACGATCATCGACGCACCGACCGACCGCGTGTGGGCGTTCCTGCGCGATTTCAACGGGCACGATCGCTGGCACCCAGCCGTCGCCAAGAGCGCGATCGAGCGCGGCCAGAGCGCCGACAAGCTGGGTTGTGTGCGGCGCTTCGTGCTGCGCGACGGCTCCGAGCTGCGCGAGCGTCTACTGACCTTGTCCGATCTCGAGCAGACGTTCAGCTATTGTCTGATTGACACGCCGGTTCCGCTTTTTAACTACGTCGCCCATGTCCGCCTCGCGCCGGTAACCGACGGCGACCGGACATTCTGGGATTGGCGTTGCTCGTTCTCAACAAGGAAAGGCGAGGAGGCGGAGATGACCCGCATGGTCGGCGAAGACATCTATGACGCGGGATTCGCCGCCGTGCGCGCCCATCTCGCCGCATCATCGGCAACAGAGGGCCGCGCATGACCGTCACCGTAAAAACCTTTGCCCGATTGGTCGACGCCGCGGCTGCGCTCGCGAGCGAACGCGGCGCATGTTTCCTAGCCGGCGGAACTCTGGTGATGCGCGCGGTCAATGAAGCCGATCCGGCGATCGAGACGATCGTGCGCTCGACCGACCCGAGCTTCCTCAACATTGCGGTCTCGTCGGGTCGGGTGGAGCTCGGCGGCGGCGTGACCATGGCCGCGATCCTCGCCGAGCGCGAACTGGCGTTTCTGCACCCGGTAGCGCGCGCGGTCGGCAGTCCGGCGCTGCGCGAGGCGGCGACCGTGGGCGGTAACCTGTTCGCCATGAGAGGCGACCTCGCGACGGCGCTGCTCGCGCTCGACGCGACCGTGATGCTTGCCGGCGGCTTCGGCCAGCGCGAGCTGCAACTCGATGAATTCATGAGTCGTCGCGAGCGCGGAGCGGCGCTGGTTTCCGCCGTGGCATTCAAGCGCCCGCCGGCCGCGGCGCTGCGGTTCGCGAAGGTGACCAGGATCCACCCTGAGGGCATGTCGGTACTTTCGATCGCGGTGCAATTGCCGCTGACGAGCGGCCGCGTCACCGGGGCGCGGATCGCCTATGCCGGCATGGCCCCGATACCACTGAGGGTAAAGGCCGCGGAGCGTGCGCTCGAAGGCCGCACCCTCGACGCCGCAGGCATCGCTCCGGCTCTGGCGGTGGCGACCGACGGAACATCGCCCGCCGACGACGCCATCGCCAGCGCCTGGTGGCGGCGCGAAATCCTACCCATCCATTTGCGCCGGCTGTTGCTCGGCGCGAACCAAGCGTGAGCAGCCAATGAAAACTCCTATTCAATTTCGCCTCAATGGCGAGGATGTCGCAACCTTTGCCGACGGCGGCGCCAACCTCCTCGACGTGCTACGCGAGTCGGTCGGCGATCTGTCGGTGAAGGGAGGCTGCTGGCAGGGCACTTGCGGCACCTGCACGGTGTTGATCGACGGTGCGCCGCGCCTCTCCTGCCTGACACTGGCGGAGAGCTGCGCCGGCAAGTCAGTCGAGACCGTCGCGGGCCTGCGCCGCGGCCCGGACCTGCATCCCTTGCAAAACGTATTCATGGAGCGATTTGCCGCTCAGTGCGGCTATTGCACTCCGGGCATGTTGATGGCGGCAAAAGCGCTGCTCGACCGCAACCCCAACCCGACGCGGCAGGATATCGTCGAGGCGATCGCCGGCAATATCTGCCGTTGCACCGGTTACGAGCCCATCATCGAGGCGGTGCTCGACGCCGCCGGTGGCGACAGCCGTCGCCGCGCCTGAGGACAACGTCATGCTGGAATTTCGCAAAGACATTTTCGCCGACGAACGTGATGACAACCTGAAAGAGGTCGGTCAGCCGACCCCGCGCCAGGACATCCTCGGGCATGTCACCGGCACCTCGGCCTTCTACGACGATCACCGCTTCGCCAATCTGCTGCACCTGAAGATTTTGCGCAGCCCACATGCCCATGCGCGCATTCGCTCGATCGACGACGCCGCGGCGGCGCGCGCTCCGGGCGTGAAGCGGATCATTCGGGGGGCCGACGTGCCGGTTAATCTCAATACGCTGTTGAGTCTCATCCAATTCGGTAAGGATGACGAGCCTTCGCTCGCGACCGACGTTGTGCGTTACAAAGGCGAGCCGATCCTCGGAATTGTCGCGACCAGCGAGCGCGCGGCGCGCCAGGCGCTGGCCTTGGTGCGGGTCTCGTACGACCCGTTGCCTGCGGTCTTCGACGTCGAAGAGGCGCTGAAGCCTGGAGCGCCGTCGGTCAATCCGACCTATCCGAGGAATACGTTTGAATACCACGGCAAGTACGACCACCAGAAGCTGCGCTTCGGTGACGTCGAGGCGGCCCTTGCGCAAGCGGATGTGGTCCTCGAAGACCGCTATCAGATGTCGCCAATCGAACACGCCCCGACCGAGACCAACGGCTCCATCGCCGTACCCGACACGAACGGTCGTTTTATCGTCTACACCTCGACCCAGGCGCTGTTCTTCTCGCTCGATACGGCCGCCAAGATCAACGCGATGCCGTCGAACCAACTGCATTTCATCGGCGGCACCGTCGGCGGCGGCTTCGGCGGCAAGGTCGATACGCTGACCGAGCCGCTCGCCATCCTCGCCGCGCGCATGACAGGCGCGCCGGTGCGCTATCGGCTGAGCCGGCACGAGGAGATGCAGTTCGGCTCGCCACGGGGCGCCGAGCGCATCTATGTGAAGGACGGCGTCATGAAGGACGGGCGGATCATAGCCCGCAAGGTGCGAGCTTATTTCGATAGCGGCGCCTACACGCGGTTGTCGAGCTACGCTGTGGTCAAATGCGTGGCCCATATTCCCGGGCCCTATACCATCCCCAACGTTCACGCCGACGTCTTCTGCGTCTTTACCAACCGCACGCCGGCGACCGCCATGCGCGGCTTTGGCGTCACGGCGCTCGACTTCGCGCTGGAATGCCAAATGGACAAGCTCGCCGTCGCCACCGGCATGGATCCGCTCGAGTTCCGCATGCTCAACGCCTACCGCGACGGTGACATGAAAGCGCATCGGCGGGAGGCGAAGAATTGCGCGCTGATTGAATGCGCCCAGGTCGCCGCCGAGAAGGCCAATTGGCCGCTGCGCGACGAATTCTGCCGGATGTCGTCGCGGACCGGCGGCGCTGCGGCGCATGGTGGCGCTGTGCGAACCGTGGCGCCAGCTCCGGCTGGCGCGACGGCGCGGTCGGCTGTTCCGCAGCGCGTGCCCTACGATCGCGGCATTGCCACCGGGCCGGCACATACCCCACCACCGCCGGCACCTCCGCGCAGCGCGTCGCCACCTCCTGCACCGGCGCCTGCCGGATCGACGCACGGAGCTCCGCGCTTTTCTTCAGTCTTCGGCACCAGGAGGCGCTGATCATGGCCAAGCATCGTGGGCGCGGCGTCGCGACGATCAACTATCCGATCGGCATGAATCTCGGCGGCGATCCGAGCCAAGCGCTGGTTCATTCCAATCCGAGCGGAAAATTCACCGTTGCTCTGTCGTCGATCGACCTCGGGCAGGGCATGAAATCGGTGACACGGCAAATTTGCGCGGAGACACTCGGCGTGCCGGTCGAGGACGTCTATGTCGACACCGCCGACTCAGACACCGGCCCGCATTGCATGGGTTCGTTCGCCTCGCGCGGAACGCACCGCGTCGGCAACGCGGTGATGGCGGCGGCGCGCGAGGCGCGCGCGGTCATGATGGAAGCGGCGGCAGAGGAGCTTGAAGTCGATCCGGGCGACCTCGAGACCGACGGCCTCGGCTCGATCCGGGTGAAGGGCGCGCCGCACCGCTCGATCTCGGTCCGCGACGTCGCCGTCGCCGCCCAGTTTCGCCAGGGCAAGACGATTTCTGGGCGCGGCATTTTCCTGGTGCCGCTATCGGACGTCGATCCGGAAACCGGCGAGATGTCGCCAGCGACGTGCTACGCCCACGCCTGTCTTATTGTCGAAGTCGAAGTCGATGACGAGACCGGCGAAGTCACCGTGCTCAAGATGACCAGCGCGTACGAGGTCGGGCGCGCGATCAATCCAAAGCTCGTCGAACAACAACTCGTAGGCGGCTCATGGATGGGCATGAGCCACGCGCTCTACGAAACTCCGGAGCCTTATTACCCGGATCCGCGTGACGGTCCGCGGGATTTCGGCGAATACCTGATGCCTGGTCCCGGCGACATCTGTCCCCACGACATTGTGGTGCTCGAAAGACCGGCTGCCGACGGACCTTTCGGCGCCAAGGGCCTGGGCGAGATGTGCGCCAATCCGGTGCTGCCGGCGGTCGCCAACGCGGTGTTTGCTGCGGTCGGCGTGCGCGTCAACGAGCTGCCGATCACGCCGGAAAAGATCCTCCGGGCACTGAAGGCGCGCGGCGGCGCAGCCGCCCAGTCGCGCGCGCGATAAGCGGTCATGGCTGTTCGCCGTACCATCGTCGGCATCGGCAACCCGCGCGAGCTCGAGGAGGCGCTTCGCGCCGCCTACTATTTGGCCGACGCGGAGCTTTCGACCGCCGCGTATCTCGCGCTCGCCCTCGGCAAGCCATTGTTGCTCGAAGGCGCCCCGGGCGTCGGCAAGACCGAGGCGGCCAAAGCGATTGCCGGGGTGCTCGGTCGCGCCCTCTTGCGCTTGCAATGCTACGAGGGCATCGACGCGGCGGCAGCGCTCTATGAATGGAATTTTCCGCGCCAGATGCTGGCGCTGCGCCAGCAAAGCGAAGGCGCCGGCCAGATCGATATCTATCGCGATGAATTCCTGATCGAGCGGCCGATGCTGGCCTGCCTGCGGCGCCCCGAGGAAACGGTGCTGTTGATCGACGAGATCGACCGATCAGACCACGAGTTCGAGGCGTTCCTGCTCGAGTTTCTGTCGGACTTCCAGATTTCGATCCCCGAGAGAGGTTCGATTCGCGCTTACGAGCGCCCGGTCGTGATCCTGACCTCCAACCGGACACGGGAACTGCACGAGGCGCTGCGTCGCCGTTGCGTTTATCACTGGATCGATTACCCGACGCCCGAGCGCGAAATGCGCATCATCATGATGCGCGCTTCGGGCGTCGGCGAACGGACGGCACGGGCCGTCGTCGCCGCGGTCGGACGATTGCGCCGTGAGCCGCTTGCCAAGCTCCCTGGCATCGCGGAAGCGGTCGAATGGGCGGAGGCCGCGACGCTTCTCAACGAGCAGGGAGCCCGCTGGCCCGAAGCGTTCCGGCGCTCGCTCGGCGTGGTCCTCAAGGACGAGGACGACCT
>JBEKJZ010000054.1:0-21663 GCA_050010955.1 Xanthobacteraceae bacterium
CCAATTATCCCTGCCGGGCCTCCGGCAAAGCCAATTACGCAGCAAGAGCGAAACAGAGCGATGGTGCGGCGCCGCATCTCTGAACAGCCGATGTCCCGGCTCGCGATCTGGGCGCGGCGCACGGCGCTGTTTTCGCTCGCCGCGACGCTGATTGCCATCATCATTGTGCGCTCGGGCGCGCTCGACATCGTGCCGGCGCTGTCGACGCTGGCCGGCGCGCTGGTGCTCGCCCTGGTCGCGATTCTGCTCGCCTTCGCCGCCGGGATCGCCATCTGGAGGGAAGGGGTCGGCGGGGTCCGCGAGGCGGTCACGGCGCTGCTCGTCGGCGTCGCGCTCGTTGCCTATCCGCTCTATCTCGGCGTCAAGGCGTACCGGCTGCCGGCCATCTATGACGTTACCACCGACCCGATCGACCCGCCGCGTTTCGAGGCGATCGCGCGATTGCGGCCGCGCGACGCCAATCCGGTCACCTATGCGGGACTCTATACGGCGGAGCAGCAGCGCGCCGCGTATTCGGATATCGAACCCGACCTCACCAATTCGTCGCCGCAAGAGGCCTACGACGCCGCGCTCAAGGTGATCACCAAGCGCAAGTGGCACATCGTCGATGCACGGCCGCCGCAGCCAGCCGCGCCGCGCGAGGGCCGCATCGAGGCCGTCGCGCGCACGCCGATTCTCGGCTTCCGCGACGACGTCGTGGTACGCGTGCGCGCGACGACGGACGGCGCTCGCATCGACGTGCGCTCGGCGTCGCGCTACGGCCGCCATGATCTCGGCGCCAATGCCGCGCGGGTGCGCGCGCTGATCGACGATGTCGACGACGTACTGGCGGCGGGGCCGGAGAAGAAGCAGCCGGTGCCGAAACCGGCTCAGGCGGCAGGCAAGGGCAATTCGGCGAGGCGGTAGGTGCCGCCGATCGACGGCGTGCCCTCGGTCGCGACGAGCCCGCGCGCGACCAGGTCTTCGAGATGCGCCAGCACCGACAGCCCGGCAGCGCCGACCAGCCGCGGATCGATGCCGATGTAGATCGCCCGGACCAGCGTCGGAATATCGGCCGCGCCCTTGGCGAGCCGGCGCAGGATTGACACCTCGCGTCCCTGCCGATGCCGGATGTAGCTCTCGACAAAGCGCGGTGCCTCGCGCACCAGACCACCGTGGCCGGGCAGATAGATCGGCTCGCTGCGCCGCGCCAGCTTTTCCAGCGAGATCATGTAATCGCTCATGGCGCCGTCGGGCGGCGCTACGATCGACGTCGACCACGCCATCACATGGTCGCCGGAGAAGATGAGATCGGCTTCCTTGAACGCAAAGGCCATGTGGTTGGCGGTGTGGCCCGGCGTCGTCACCGCTTCGATGGTCCAGCCGTGACCGGAGACGATCTCGCGGTCGGCGAGCGCGATGTCGGGACGGAAGTCCAGGTCGGCGCTGGCGTCGAGCCGCTGCGCTTCGCCGATATGCAGCGGCCGTGCCGGGCGATGCGGGCCCTCTGCGTATACCGTGGCGCCGGTCGCGGCCTTGATCTTGGGCACCGCCGGCGAATGATCGCGATGGGTATGGGTGACGAAGATGTCGGTCACCGTCTCGCCGCGCACGGCATCTAGCAACGCCGCCACATGGGCGTCATCGTCGGGGCCGGGGTCGAGGATCGCGACCTTGCCGCGGCCGATAATGTAGCTGACCGTGCCCGCGAAGGTGAACGGACCGGGATTGTTGGCGACGACCGCCCGCACATTCGGCGCCACCTCTTCCGGTCGACCGGGCAGGAGATCGAAGGTCTTGTTGTAGGCGATGTCGTCGCTCATGCGGGGGAATTCACACGTCACTTTGGGCTTGCGGGCCTTAGAGCATGATCTGGAAAAGTGGAAGCCGGTTTTCCGAAAGATCATGCTCCACCAAGGCCGCGTCGCCGCTTCCATGTGCGAAGGGTGAGAGGAAAGCAATGGGGTTTGGGCAGAACCCTCGTGCCGCAACGCATGGGCCGGGCACGACGGTCGCCGAAAATAGATGGAGCCCCGGTGCCGGGATCGCCGGGGCTCCAAGCAATCTCATTCAACACGAGTTGTGAGATCGAGATCGCACATAAACCCATGCAAGCTGTGGGCCAAGTTGGGCCAAGGCGTGATTTGCCGGAATATCAAAGCGTTGCAGCCCGTCCGGGAGTCGTGCCCCGGCAGCCAAGGGTGCCCGTGCTGCGGGCGCAGATTGGCTAATTTGCAGGCAGCTCTGCTCGGCCGGGGCCTAAAACGGCGTCCGGCTGCGCATGGCCGCCGCCAGCGTGCCTTCGTCGAGGTAGTCAAGTTCACCGCCGACCGGCACCCCATGCGCCAGCCGCGTGACCTTGACCTTGGCGTCGTGCAGGAGGTCGGTGATGTAATGGGCGGTGCTCTGGCCGTCGACTGTAGCATTGAGCGCGAGGATGATTTCGCTGACGGCCGGATCGTGCGCGCGCTTGATCAGCGCGTCGATCGACAGATCGTCCGGCCCGACACCGTCGAGCGGAGAGAGCGTGCCGCCGAGCACGTGATAGCGCGCGTTGATGGCGTGCGCGCGCTCGAGCGCCCACAGATCGGCGACGTCGGCGACGACCACGATGGCGGAAGGGTCGCGCCGTGTGTCGGTGCAGACCGTGCAGGGGTTCTGCGTGTCGATGTTGCCGCAGATTTTGCACACCTCGATCTTGTCGATCGCGGTCTGCAAGGCGGCGGCGAGTGGTGCCATCAGCAGCTCGCGCTTCTTGATGAGGAACAACGCCGCGCGACGCGCCGAGCGCGGTCCCAGCCCGGGCAGGCGCGCGAGCAGTTGGATCAGGCGTTCGATCTCGGGACCGGCGGCGATCGCGGGCATCGACTAAAACAGCTTAAGCCCGGGCGGCAGCGGCAGCCCGCCGGTGAGCGCCTGCATGCGTTCGGCCAACAGCGTTTCGAGCTTGCGGCGGGCGTCCGCGTGCGCGGCGACGAAAAGGTCCTGCAGGATTTCCTTCTGGTCCGGCTTGATCAGTGAATCGTCGATATGCACGGCCCTGAGCTCGCCCTTGCCGGAAAGCTTGACGGTGAGCAGGCCGCCGCCGGCCGCGCCATCGACCTCGATGCGGTCGAGCTCGGCCTGCATCGCCTCCATCTTCGATTTGAATTCGGCGGCCTGTTTCATCAGGCCGAGAAAATCAGCCATACGGCACCTGCTTTATGCTTCGTCGTCGGCGATGTCGCTGTCGTTCTGGGCGATATCCGGGACTTCTTCCGCGCCGGCGACCGGCGTGCTCCCCGGCTGGCGCACGTCGACGATCTCGGCGCCGGGAAAGCGTTGGAGCACCGCCTGCACCAGCGGATCGGCGCGCACGCCGTCTTTCAGTTCCGCTTTGCGCATCTGCGCCTGCGCGTAAAGGGTGGGCTGGCCCGGCTCGGCGGATACGATGACCATCCAGCGCCGGCCGGTCCAGTCGCTGAGTTTTTTCGACAGTTCCCCGGTCAGCGCTTTCGGCGCGCTTTCTTCAAGCGCGATCTCGAGCCTGCCGTCCTCGAAGCGCACCAGCCGCACCTCGCGCTCCAGCGCGCTCTTGAGCGCGAGGTCGCGTTTGTCGGCGGCGAGCGCCACCAGATCTGCGAAGCTTGCCAACGCTCGCGCCGGTGCGGCGCTCAACGCGGCGCTGCCGGCAACCGGTTCATGCGCCGGCATTTCGGCCGCTGCGGCTGTCGCGAGCGCGGCGCGCGTTGCGCCGCGCGGAACGTCCGAGCGCGGCACCTCGGAACGCAGGTCCGGCCGCGGCGATGACGGGGCGCCCGGCGTCGTCGCGCCCGCGCCTGCGCCGTTGCCGCGCGTTCCTTCGCCGAGCGAGCGGATCACCTCGTCGGGCGTCGGCAGGTCGGCGGCGTAAGCGATGCGCACCAAAACCATCTCGGCGGCGGCAAGCGGCCGTCCGGCCGCTGCCACCTCCTCGATGCCCTTGAGCAGCATCTGCCAGGTGCGCGCCAGAACGCGCATCGAGAGCGTGGCGGCAAAGGCGCGGCCGCGCGTGCGTTCGGTTTCGGTGAGCGAGACATCGTCGGCCAAGGCCGGCACCACTTTGACCCGGGTGACGAAATGCGTGAACTCGGCGAGATCGCCGAGCACCATCGCTGGATCGGCGCCGGTGTCGTACTGGTCGCGCACTTCCTGCAAGGCGCGGGCAAGGTCGGCGCGCATCAGCGCTTCGAACAGATCGATGATTTTCGTGCGATCGGCGAGCCCGAGCATCTGACGCACGTCCTCGGCGCGCACCGGACCTGCGATGACTTTAGCATTGCCGGCGCCTGACTCGGCGCCGGCGTGCGCGATCGCCTGATCGAGCAGCGACAGCGCGTCGCGCACCGAGCCTTCCGCGGCGCGCGCGATCAGCGCCAAAGCTTCGGGCTCGGCGGTGATCGCTTCCTTCTCAGCAATGCCTTGCAGGTGTTTGACCAGAAGCGCCGCGTCGACCCGGCGCAGATCGAAGCGCTGGCAGCGCGACAGCACCGTGATCGGGACTTTGCGGATTTCGGTAGTCGCGAACACGAACTTGGCGTGCGGCGGCGGCTCTTCCAGCGTCTTGAGCAGCGCATTGAAGGCGGCGCCGGACAGCATGTGCACTTCGTCGAGGATATAGACCTTGTAGCGCGCCGAGACCGGCGCGTAGCGGATCGCCTCGTTGATGGCGCGGACGTCCTCGACGCTGTTGTGCGAGGCGGCATCCATCTCGATCACGTCGAGATGCCGGCTTTCCATGATCGCCTGGCAATGGATGCCGAGTACCGGCATGGTGATGGTCGGGCCGGTGACCGAACCGTCGGGCAGCTCGTAGTTGAGCGCGCGCGCGAGAATCCGCGCCGTTGTCGTCTTGCCGACGCCGCGCACGCCGGTGAGCACCCAGGCCTGCGGGATGCGGCCGGCCTCGAAGCCGTTCGAGATCGTGCGCACCATGGCGTCCTGGCCGATCAGGTCGGCGAAGGTCGACGGCCGGTATTTGCGCGCGAGCACGCGGTAGGATGCGGTCGGGGCGGTGGTGTCGTTCATGGGTGCGATTGTAGCAACCGTAGCCCGGCGAGCGGAGCAAAATCCGGGATTAGTCTGCGAGCGGGCCGGTTCTCCCCGCATTTCGCTGCGCTCGACGCGGGCTACATCGATAGGAGAGGGTGGGAGGCTGACGAGCGACCCGAACCGCGCTCGTTAGGGCTGCTTCCTTCCGGACCTGACCCGGTTGGCGAGTGGCTCGTCCACCGCCAACCTCCCGCCGCCTATATCGGTCGCGGAGGAGGAGAAAGCAAGTTGCGGCCTTTGCCCTTATCCTATGGAGACGCCATCCCACGTCGCGGGCCGTCACCGCGACGGTCGACAAATGGAGTACCAAATGTCCGAGGCCGACTGGTCGCTTCACCCTCAGCTTGCAAACGATACGGCGCCGAGCGCCATTGTTACTATTCCGTCCCCAGAGACCTGGAAAACCCGATCGCTGCGCTCGCCTCACCAACGCGTCGACGAATACATGATCTCCTCGATTTCGCGCTCGGCGGAATCGGTCAATTTTCTGCCTCTGCTTTGGAGGTAGGCCGCAATCTCGCGATCCATGGCGCGCTGGTGCGATTCCTCGAGCGCATCGCCCAGGCGGCGCAACAGACCGCGCCAGTTTCCAGGCTTGCGAGGAACGGCGAGAAATCCTCGCGGGGCTACAGCGGTGCGCGCATAGGCCATGGCGTCATCTCCAATGCAAAAACCGATAACCCAAAGCATTTCCAGCGGATTTTCTTTTTGTTGCAGTGCAATATAGCCTTCTGCGGACGCGGCAGTAGAGGCCGCAGAGCATACAATCCATGCGCCTTCGTCATGCGCTGCAGCGCAAAAGCGGCCGATCGGACGCTCGATGTAAAAGGGTAGGCTCGTCACCTTGCCGTCCGACGACAGGAAACTTATCAACCCTCCTGCCGTAAGCCTGGACACGGACTACCTTTCCCGCCTCTCCGACCCATGGGGACTTTTGATGATACGGCCATCTGCCGCGCTGGTGCTGTGTGGGGTCGTGACGAGCGTCGCGGCGCTGGGCGGTTGCGCCGACAACGCGCCGCCGCCAAGCGAGCCGACCTTCTATCAAGACCTGGCGCACTCCGACGCGGCGGTCGATGCCGCCGCCGCAGCCTCGATGATCTCGGGCTATCGCGGCAACAACGGGCTTGGCCCGCTCACCGTCGATCCCGAACTGATGCGGCTCGCCGCCGAGCAGGCGCGCAGCATGGCGGCGCACGACAAGATGGCGCACGATATCGGCCGCCCGTTCCAGGACCGCATCCGCAATTCGATCTTCCGTGGCGGCGTCGCGGTCGAGAACGTTTCCGCCGGCTACCACACGCTGGCGGAGGCGTTTTCCGGCTGGCGCGATTCGCCGCCGCATCGCGCCAACATGCTCAATCCCGGCGTCACGCGCCTCGGCATCGCCGCGGTCTATGCGCCCGGCTCGAAGTACAAGTTGTTCTGGGCGCTGATCCTCGCCGGCCCCGCCGGGCGGTAGGGGTAGCTCAAGAATTCGTCATGGTCGGGCGCTCGGATGGCGCCGCGCATCTTGACCGCATCGACCGGCGCGGCTTGTATCGACGCGCGCAATTGCGAGTGGGAGCATCGCGTATGAGGTTCCGCATCGCCGCCGTGCCGCCCATGTCGCGCCATCCATTGCCGTCGCACGAAGCGGCGGAGTGAGGCAGCACCTGGCCTCCGCCCGCCACGATCTCAGCTTGGAGCCGCGCCAAGCCTATGCGGGAAGCCGCATCGAGCGCGCCGCCTTCTATCGCGGTGACGACGCCGCGCTCGCGGCGATGACGGCGGACGACCGCGCCCACTATTATGTAATCGCCGGCGAGCTCGCGGTGCTCAAGAAACGCGGCGAGACATTCGACCCGCTGTTTTCCCCCCCCGAGGCGGCTGCGCTCGGCGCCGCGCGCGACGCCGTGTTTCTCGGGCTGATGGATGAAGCTCCGCGCTTCGGCGCCGGCCTTGATGCGGAGGCGGTTGCACCCTTGAAAGCGCGCGACGATCTCAAACTCATCGATCTGCGCACCATCGCGGTGCAGGCGATCGTCGCGGCCGAGCATGTGCCGCCGCTGGCGGAAGCCAAATCGGTGCTCGGCTGGCATGCGCGCCATCGCTTCTGTCCGAATTGCGGCGCGGTGACCGCGCTCGCGCAGGGCGGCTGGCGGCGCGATTGCCCCTCCTGCAAGGCCGAGCATTTTCCACGCACCGATCCGGTCGTCATCATGCTGGCGATCGCCGGCGAGCGCTGCGTGCTCGGCCGCTCGCCGCGTTTCCCGCAAACCATGTGGTCGTGTCTCGCCGGTTTCGCCGAACCCGGCGAATCGATCGAGGAGGCGGTGCGCCGCGAGGTGCACGAGGAAGTCGGGCTCACCTGCGCGCGGGTCAGATATTTTGCCTCGCAGCCCTGGCCGTTTCCATCTTCACTGATGATCGGCTGCCATGCCGAGGCGTTGACGGACAAGATCGTCATCGACCGCAGCGAGATCGAAGAGGCGCGCTGGTTCGACCGCGACGAGCTCAAGCTGATGCTGACGCGAAAGCATCCGCACGGCCTGACCGCGCCGCCGCCGATCGCGATCGCCCATCACATCATCCGCGACTTTGTCGAGCATGGCGGCGATGTCTTGGCGTGAAGAGTCTTGGCCTAAGAAACCTTCGGCCGAAAACGCGCCGGCGCAAAGGGCCGGCACGAGCGCGCCGCTCGTCCTCTGCGCCGGCATCATCGTGCTCGACAAGGTTTTTCGCGTCGAGAAGGTTCCGCAGCCCGACAGCAAGGTCGAGGCCAAAGACTTTTTCATCGTCAGTGGCGGCTGCGCGGCGAACGCGGCCATTGCGGTGGCGCGGTTGGGCGGCCGCGCGGCGCTCGCCGGCCCGCTGGGCGGGCCGGCCGGCGAGGACGGCAACGGCGACCTCGTGCTGGCGGCGCTCGCGCGCGAGCACGTCGACTGCAGCGCCTGTCAGCGCATCGACGGGCTGGCGACCGGGCTGTCGGCGATTTTCATCGACTCACGCGGCGACCGCACCATCGTGACCTACCGCGACCAGCGCATCGCCGCGATCATGCCGGGCGATGCGGACAGCGTCGTCGCCGCCGCCGACCTCGTCCTTGCCGACAACAGATATCCGCAATACGTGCGGCCGGTCTGCGAGGCGGCGCGACACCGCAAGCTGCGGATCGTGCTCGACGCCGACAAGGCAACGGTCGAAGACGACGCGCTGTTTCGCATCGCTTCCCATATCGTGTTTTCCGCGGAGTGCCTGCGGGCGACGACCGGCCGCGGCGATCTGACCGAAGGGCTTGCGGTGATCGCGCAGCAGACCGACGCCTTCCTTGCGGTCAGCGACGGGCCGAACGACATCCTGTTCCTCGAGGCCGGCGCGCTCCGCCGCCTGCCGGCGTTCGCCATCCGCGCGGTGGATACGCTCGGTGCCGGCGACGCCCTGCATGGGGGATTCGCCCTAGCGCTGGCCGAAGGACATAGCGAAGCCGACGCGCTGCGGTTCGGTGCCGCGGTCGCCGGCATCAAGTGCACCCGCATCGGCGGCTCCGCCGGCGCGCCGCTGCGGGCCGAGGTCGAGGCGTTCTTGGCCGAACGTCGCGTGGCATTCTCCGCCTGACGCTTCGACCGCCGAATGGCGCTTGCCTTAGAATATTATTCTATTATAGATACGCGCTGCTGGATAAATTGAAAAATATTACTCCGACGCGCTTTCGCTCGGGTTTAAGGTTCTCGCCGCATGGACGCCATCGACCGCAAGATACTTACCGTTCTACAGAACGACGCTTCGCTGTCGGTTGCCGAGATCGGCTCACGCGTCGGACTGTCCTCGACACCCTGCTGGAAACGCATTCAACGGCTGGAAGCCGACGGCGTCATTCAAAAGCGCGTGGCGCTGGTCGATCAGGACCGCGTCGGGCTCGGCGTCACGGTCTTCGTCTCGATCGAGACCGGCGACCACTCGCAGGACTGGCTCGATCGCTTTGCCAAGGTGGTCGGCGCCCTGCCGGAAGTCATGGAGTTTTATCGCATGGCCGGCGACGTCGATTACATGCTGCGCGTCGTGGTGCCCGACATTGCCGGTTACGACGGCTTCTACAAGCGGCTGATCGCGGCGGTGCCGTTGGCCAACGTCACCTCGCGCTTCGCCATGGAGAAGATCAAGTCGACGACGGCGCTGCCGATTCCGTAAACGCGTCGGCGTGCGCGCGGCCTCAGTGTCCCGAAGACATGGCGCCGGCGGTCGCGGCCTGGGTGTTGCGGCCGGCAGTCTGACCAAGCGTCCTGGCAAAGTAGTCGTTGTAAAGCCGCGTTTCTATGTTGAAGTCGTCCTTGCCGGTGTCGCCCAGCGTGATCCGCGGCGAACAGTCCGGCGTGCAGCTATAGGTCTGCCGCGTCGGGCCGCGATAGACCACGACGGTCGGGTCGCTTGGCCCTTTCACCTCGACAGTCTTCTCCATCAGCACGGCGCCGCTGCGGTCGAGCGCGATGAAGTTGGTGGCGCCGTAGCCCTTGCCGGTGACCACGGCGAGCCCACCCGGCTGCACCGAAAGGTCGGCGATCAACGGATTGCCGACCACCACCGTCGTGGCGCGGTCTGGCAGTTGCAGGACCGTGGCTTGGTCGAGCGCGACGTCGATCGGTTCGGCCGCGGCTGCCGGCAGCACAAGGGAAACGAGGGATAGGACTGCGGCCAGCCAATGCAGCGGGCTTGCGATAGCCCCGCCTCGCGCGAGCGACGCCGTCATCGAGACTCTCCGAAACGCTACGCGGACTACATAAACGAAGAGAGCCGCACTCCGAGTGCGTCCACTTGACGGCAAAATGGTGAAAGAAGTGCAAACCCGAGTACCCGCCGCCGTCGCAGCGTGGTGACGCTTGCTTAACGACGACGGCAAGTGCCGCGGACGAAATGACGTCATTAGCGGGAACTTAAAGCCATTTTGCCAATCGAGACCCGATATTGGCCGGATCGGACTTGCTCGATCCGGGCCAGCGGCAAAGCCGGAATTGTCTTTGCCACTATTAGATGGAGTTTCGCGTCCAATGCCGGCCATCAAATCGCTCGCCATGCCGTTCGGCGATCTCCGCCGCAGGCTCGATCAGAGCGTCGTCTACGACTGGGCGATGCGCTTTCCCATCATGATCTATTGCTCGTTCCTCTTGGGCCGCGACGTTTTCCAATTCTGTCAGCAGGTCGCCCATGATCCGGTCGCGTTCCAGCAGTTCGACGCCGGCACCTACGTCGCCATGCTGGCCCGCATCTCGCAGTGGATGTTTGTCATCCTGCTCTCGATCCAGCCGCTGTTTCGGCTGCGGCCGATCGCCAAATCCGAAGAGATCTTGCCGCGCGTCGCCGCGGTGATCGCGGTGAGCTTGCCGCTGATGTACATGCTGCTCGATCGGGCGCCGCCGAATCTCACTTTCAATCTGATCGCCGTCGTGCTGAGCGTGCTCGCCAATGTGATGGCCTTGGTCACCGTCAGTTTTCTCGGCCGCTCGCTGAGCGTGATGCCGGAGGCGAGGCGGCTGGTGCAGCGCGGTCCCTACGGCCAGGTGCGGCATCCGCTGTATTTGTTCGAGATGCTGGCGACGGCCGCCGTCGCCTTGCAATATCGCTCGCTGCTGGCGGTCGGGCTGCTGCTGCTGGCGGTCGTGCTGCAAGTGGCGCGGGCGCGATGGGAAGAAGATGTGCTGGCGCGCGTGCTGCCCGATTTCGCCGCTTACCGGGCGCAGACTCCGTTTCTCATTCCGCGCGATCCGGCGCACTTCCTCGCTTCATTCATGATGGATTCGGTGGTGCGGCGCCGTGCGGCGCTGGTCGTCGTGTCCATGGTGGCGGTGCTGGCGTTGGTGGCGACCGTGTTGCCGAGGCTGATCGCATAGCTTCAGTCGGATTCTGCGCCGAGCAGAAACACGATGTTAACTACATCATCGAAAGGCCGCTTAATCGCAGGTTTCGCCGATCGATTTAACTCTGCCGAAATCTCTCATTGCTAGGGTCAGACGCGATCCAATGGTCCGGAAAACCGGCTTTGGGTCGAGCTCAGACAGCCACATGTGGACCTAAGGAGCCAGCTAATGAAGACCCTTTTTGCGCGTTTCCTGAAGGACGAGTCGGGCGCGACGGCTATCGAATACGGCCTGATCGCCGCCGGCATCTCGGTTGCCATCATCGCCGTCGTGAACGGCCTCGGCACCAAGCTGAACACCACGTTCGCTAGCGTCTCTAGCCAGCTGAACTAAGCGTCGTCGTGGAAAGTTACGAAAGGGCTCCGGCCGGTGCCGGGCCCTTTCGCTTTTCCGGCGCTTGCGCGCGCCGGCGCTAACCCACTCTCAACCTGCGGCGGGGTAAACCCCATGAAGACCATCGGCCCTGCGGCATCGCCATGCTCATGCTCACCGAAGCTATCAAGTTGACGCTGTTTCCAGCGGTGATGGCGTTTGCCGCCTCGAGCGATCTGCTTACGATGACGATCGCCAACCGCGTCTCGCTGATCCTGGTCGCCGGCTTCGCGGTGCTCGCCGCGATGACCGGCATGAGCGCCGCCGACGCGTTGTCGCATGCTGCCGCCGCGGTCCTGGTGCTGGCCGTGGTCTTTGTTTTCTTCAGCCGCGGTTGGATCGGCGGCGGCGACGCCAAGCTCGCGGCGGCGACGGTGTTGTGGCTGGGCTTCGCTCACCTCGCCGATTATCTCCTCTATGCGTCGTTGCTTGGCGGCGTGTTGACCGTGGCGCTGATTCAGTTTCGCGCCCTGCCGCTGCCGAAGATGTTCGTCGGCCGCGAGTGGGCCGAGCGGCTGCATCGCCGCGGCGGCGGCGTTCCCTACGGTGTGGCGCTCGCGGCGGCGGCGCTCCTGGTCTATCCGCAGACCGAGTGGATGGCGGCCGTCGGTCTTTAGCGCCGCAGCCGAAAGCCGCTCCGGACTTGATTCAAGTGAGCGCCGGTCTTTCGGAAATATTCGGGCCAAAAGCCCAGGTCGCGCGCCGGTTCGATCGTGTGGGATCAGCGTTGGATCCGGCCGCCACGAAGCGCGGCGTAACGCGCGATTAACGCGATTTGGATACTCCTCATTAACCATGCCTTGACGTTTAGCTGGTGAAATCCCGAGTTGACGGCCGGTCCCGCCGTCGAGTCACTTTGGAACGTGAAGCGTAATGAAAGCCGCGCGTCTGATCGTACTCGGTGTTGCCCTCGCCGCCGGCGGCGCTGCCGCCATGCTGGCGGCCGGCCTTCGACAGCCCGAGGCGCCCAAAGCAGAGCCGCCACCGCCGCCGCTGGCGACGGTCGACGTGCTGGTCGCCAAGACCGACCTCAATACCGGCCAAGTCGTTGGCGCCGGCGACATCGGCTGGCAGACCTGGCCCGCCGCCTCGGCCAATGCGATCTTCATCAAAAAGACCGACCGGCCGGACGCCATCAAGGACTTTGTCGGCGCCATCGTGCGTTCATCCCTTGTCGCCGGAGAACCGATTCGCGACCCCAAAGTCGTCGCCGCCAATGGTAGTGGCTTCATGGCCGCCATCCTGCCGCACGGCATGCGCGCCATATCGCTGGACATAGCGCCCGACACCGGAGCCGGCGGCTTCATCCTGCCGAACGATCATGTCGATGTCCTGCTGACGCGCCACGACAAAGCTACGGAAAAGGCCAGTGGGGTCGAAAAATTCATCACCGAAACAATTCTACGAAACGTGCGGGTGCTGGCGGTGGATCAGGCAGCTGAGGAAAGGGACGGCAAGAAGGTAGTGATCGGTAAGACGGCGACCATCGAGCTCGATCCGCAGCAAGCCGAGATGCTGGCGCTGTCGCATCAGCTCGGCACGCTTTCACTGACCTTGCGCAGCATCCTCGATTCGCAATCGCCGACTCCCGAAACCGCCGAGGACAGAGACGGCAACAATGTCAGCGTCAATACGGTGCGTTACGGCGTCAGTACGCAGTCAACACAACGCTGACCCGCACGGAGAGGAATTCGTCATGACAACAGGGACATCGATCCGTGCGGCGGTCGTCGCGGTCCTCGCCGTCGCCGCATGGACCGTCCCGTACAGTGTCAGCACGGCCGCGGCGACCGAACTGACGGCCAGCGAGGCACAGGCGCAGGTTATCGTGGTGACCAGCGATTTCGAATCGCGGTCGGTGGCGCTCGGTATCAACAAATCGGTGGTCCTCGATTTTCCGCGCGACATCAAGGATGTGCTGGTGGCCGATCCGAAGATCGCCAACGCCGTGATCCGCTCTTCGCGCCGCGCTTACATCATCGGCAACGAAGTCGGCCAGACCAACGTGTTTTTCTTCGACGCCGAAGGGCGGCAGATGGCCGGCCTCGACATTGCGGTGACGCGCAATCTCAACGGCATCCGCGCCGCGATCAGACAACTTTTGCCGGACGCCGACATCCGCGTCGAGGGCATCGGCGAAGGCGTCGTTCTGAGCGGTACGGTTTCCAGCCAAGCCGAGGCGCAGCAGGCTTTCGACCTCGCCGCCAGGTTGATCGGTGTTAACACCGCCGACGCCGTCGGCGGGGGAACCAAGATCGTCAACGCAATCCTGGTCCGCGGCCGCGACCAAGTCATGCTGAAAGTGACAGTCGCGGAAATGGACCGCAACGTGATCAAGCAGCTGGGCATCAATCTCAGTGGCAGCGCCGGCTTCGGATCGGCGGTGGTCAATTTCAATACTTCCAATCCCTTCCCGATCAATGGCACGCCGAGCAGTTCCGTTTCCCCGGGATACAAGGGGATCACGGCCACTATACAGGCCATGGAGCAAGTCGGCATCGTCCGCACGCTTGCCGAACCGACCCTCGCCGCGATCTCTGGTGAATCTGCGCATTTCCTAGTCGGCGGCAGTTTCCCGTACCCGGTGCCGGGATCACTTGGCCAGCCGCCCGCGATTCAATTTCAGAACTACGGTGTAGCTCTGAACTTTACCCCTGTCGTGCTGTCGGAAGGCCGCATCAGCCTGCACGTGGCGACGGAAGTCTCACAACTTGACAACACAACTTCCGTAACCATTGCGGGAACCACCGTCCCCGGCCTGACCGTGCGGCGTGCGGACACGACGGTGGAAATTCCCTCGGGCGGCACGCTTGCCATGGCCGGCATGCTGCAGGAACAGACCAAACAGGCCATCACCGGGCTTCCCGGACTGATGCAGCTTCCGATTCTGGGCACGCTGTTCAAGAGCAGCGACTACCTCAACAGCCAGACCGAGCTCGTAGCTTTGGTGACGCCCTATATCGTGCGCGCGGTGGCGCAGAAGGATCTGTCGCGTCCCGACGACGGCTTCGCCGACCCGAGCGATCCGGCGATCGTGCTGCTCGGCAGGCTTAATCGCATCTACGGAGTCGGCGGCATCCCCGATCCGCCGGACAACTACCGCGGCAAATACGGGTTCATCCTCGATTGATCTGGTGCAAGGAGACAACGATGCAAATTGTCCGGACCATGATCGCCGAGAGCCGCGGCGTTGCGGCGCTCGCCATTCGTGCGGCAATCGTCGCCGGTTGTGCGCTTGTCATTTGCGGCTGCAACACCGACCAGCCGCAGGTCGCGGCGGTGCCCGACGTTCCCACCGATTATCGGCTGCGTCATCCGATCACGATCAGCGAAGCCGACCACTCTCTCGAAATCTTCGTCGGCTCCAATCGCGGCGAGCTCAGCGCCACGCAACGCGCGGAAGTGCTGGCCTTCGCGCAAACCTGGAAGCACGAGGCCACCGGTGGAGTTCTGGTCAATCTGCCGGTGGGCACCGGCAACGAGCGTGCGGCGGCCGCGGCCGGGCGCGAGGTTCGCTCGATCCTGGCGGCGAGCGGCGTGCCGGCGAACGGCATCGTCGTGCGCGGTTATCACCCGCCGGGCGGCCGTCTCGCCACTATCCACATCACCTACCCGAAGATCAGCGCCCAGGCCGGACCCTGCGGGCTGTGGCCGCAGGATGTCGGGCCGAGCATGAACCGCGGCTACTTCGAAAATCAGCCGCCCTGGAATTTCGGTTGCGCCAGCCAGCGCAACCTCGCTGCTATGGTGGACAACCCGGCCGATCTGGTGCAGCCGCGCGCCGAAACGCCGGCCTATACGATGCGGCGCACCACGGTCGTAGAGAAATATCGCGCCGGCACCTCAACCGCGACTCAATATCCGACAACCGACACGGCCAAGGTCGCTACCGGCGTTGGCCAATGATGCCGTCACCATGATGCTACAAGCCAACCAAGCCGTTTTGCCGGAAAGCGCCGCCGCCGATCTTGCGGGTCGCGATGAGCGCATCACACCGGCGCCGCGCGTCTCGGTGCAGGCTTTCTGCGAGACCGTGGAGACCGCCGCCGCCATCCAGGCGGCTGGCGAGGATCGACGGATGGCCAAAGCGCATCTGCGCGTCCAGATGGGCGGTCTGGTCGCCGCGGTCGAAGCCTATCAGACCTCGCCGACGCCGAACGTCATCATGCTCGAATCCGAGAGCGGCGGCGAAGAGATCCTCGCCGGGCTCGATCGGCTCGCCCAGATTTGCGATGCCGCCACGCGGGTCATCATCATCGGCCGGATGAATGACGTCACGCTCTACCGCGAGCTGGTGCGGCGCGGCGTGAGCGATTATCTGATCGCGCCGGTCGGCGCCCTGCAGGTGGTGCGCTCGGTGTGCGGCCTGTTTTCGGCGCCCGATGCCAAGCCGGTCGGCCGTATCATCGCCGTGGTCGGCGCCAAAGGCGGCGTCGGCGCCTCCACCGTCGCTCACAATATCGCCTTCTCCATCGCCAGGGATCTTATGCTCGATGCGGTGGTAACCGATCTCGATCTCGCGTTCGGCACCGCGGGCCTCGATTTCAACCAGGATCCGCCGCAGGGCATTGCCGAAGCGGTGTTTTCACCGGAGCGCATCGATAATGCCTTCGTCGATCGTCTGCTCTCGAAGTGTACCGATCACTTGAGCCTGCTGGCGGCGCCGGCGACGCTGGATCATGTTTACGATTTCGGCGCCGATGCGTTCGAGGCGATCTTCGACTCGCTGCGGGCGACCGTGCCCTGCGTCGTGCTCGATGTTCCGCATCAGTGGACCGGTTGGACCAAGCAGACGCTGGTGGGCGCCGACGACATCCTGATCGTCGCCGCGCCCGATCTGGCCAACCTGCGCAATACCAAGAATCTGTACGATTTCCTCAAAGCGGCGCGGCCGAACGACCATCGTCCGCTGTACTGTCTCAACCAGGTCGGGGTGCCGAAGCGGCCCGAGATCAAAGCCGCCGATTTCGCCAAGGCGCTCGACGACCAGGCCGTCGCGGTCATTCCGTTCGAGCCGCAGACGTTCGGCGCGGCGGCCAATAACGGACAGATGATCGCCGAGATTTCCTCGAACCATCGTACCGCGGAGATGTTCCGACAGCTGGCGCAGAAATTGACCGGCCGTGCGGAGCCGAAGAAACAACGCTTGAGCCTGCTGTCGCCGTTGATCGAGAAACTGCTGCAACGGCAGTCGTAACCGTAGTGAAACGCCGGTTGGAGTTGCGTTGGTGTTTGGCAAGCGTCCCGTTCCCGGTAGTTCCGAGGCCGGTCTCGATCGGCAGCCGCCGGCTTCGCCGCCGCCAGCGCCGCCGCCGGCCGTTTCGCCCGCTGCCAAGGCCGCGGCGTCCGAAGGCGGACGGACGCCGTTCCCATCCGCGGGTCTTGGGGCGCCGATCCTGCCGGCGCCGGCGCCGACGCGGACTGCGGCGCCGCAAAACCCGCCGCAAATCCCCTCCGCAGTCGATACCCGCCGCTCGGATTCCTACTACGAAGTCAAGGGCACGATCTTCGGCGCCCTGATCGAAGCGATCGACCTCGGTCAGCTGGCCAAGCTCGACGCCGATTCCGCGCGCGAAGAAATCCGCGACATCGTCAACGAGATCATCGCCATCAAGGGCATCGTGATGTCGATCTCCGAGCAGGAGGATCTGCTCGACGACATCTGCAACGATGTGCTCGGCTACGGGCCGCTCGAACCGCTGCTGGCGCGCGACGAGATCGCCGACATCATGGTGAACGGCTCGGGCACGGTCTACATCGAAGTCGGCGGCAAGCTGCAGAAGACCGCGATTCGCTTCCGCGACAACCAGCAATTGCTCAACATCTGTCAGCGCATCGTCAGCCAGGTCGGCCGCCGCGTCGACGAATCCTCGCCGATCTGCGACGCCCGCCTGCCGGACGGCTCGCGCGTCAACGCCATCGTGCCGCCGCTGGCGATCGACGGGCCGGTGCTCACCATCCGCAAATTCCGCAAGGAAAAGCTCACGCTCGAGCAGCTCGTCAAGTTTGGTTCAGTTTCGCCGGAAGGCGCCGACATCCTCAAAGTGATCGGCCGCTGCCGCATCAATACGCTGGTCTCCGGCAGCACCGGTTCCGGCAAGACCACGCTGCTCAACTGCCTGACCCGTTACATCGACCACGACGAGCGCATCGTCACCTGCGAGGACGCCGCCGAACTGCAGCTGCAGCAGCCGCACGTGGTGCGCCTGGAAACGCGGCCGCCGAACCTTGAAGGCGAGGGTCAGGTCACGATGCGCGATCTGGTGCGCAACTGCCTGCGCATGCGACCGGAACGGATCATCGTCGGCGAAGTGCGCGGCCCGGAAGCGTTCGATCTGCTGCAGGCGATGAACACCGGCCACGACGGCTCGATGGGCACGGTACACGCCAACAGCCCGCGCGAGGCGCTGTCGCGCCTCGAATCCATGATCATGATGGGCGGCTACGGCCTGCCTTCGCGTTCGATCCGCGAAATGATCTGTTCTTCGATCGACGTCATCGTTCATGGCTCGCGCCTGCGCGACGGCTCGCGCCGCATCACGCACATCACCGAGGTCATAGGCATGGAAGGCGACGTCATCATCACGCAGGACCTGTTCCTGTTCGAGATCATCGGCGAAGATGCCAACGGCCACCTCATCGGACATCATAAGTCGACCGGCATCGGCCATCCGAAATTCTGGGATCGCGCGCGCTATTACGGCGAGGAGCAGCGGCTGGCGGCCGCGCTCGATGCGGCCGAGCAGACGGCACGCGAGTCGATCAAATGAACCTGTACCTCGTCTTCGCTCTGGTGACGCTGGCGATGGGCGGAGTCGCCTGGGTCTTCGTTTATCCGCTGCTGTCCGGCGAACGGCATACGGAACGGCGCATGGCCAGCGTCGCGCGGTCGGAGCCGATGGCGCCGCGGCCGACGCGCGCGGCGCAGCGATCGCGCCGCGAACAGGTGCAAGGCACGCTCAATGAGATCGAAGAGCGACAGAAGAAGGCCAAACGTCAGTCACTGGCCGCGCGTATTTCGCGGGCCGGGCTGACTTGGTCGAAACGCCGTTTCTTCCTGACCGCCGGCGTGTTCGGCTTGGTGGCGTTTATTGGCGTGCTGGCGGCCGGGCCCGGTCTGTTGGCGGCGCTCGGCGCCGGCTTTGCCGCCGGCTGCGGCCTGCCGCTGTGGCTATTGTCCTTCCTCAAGAAGCGGCGCTTGGCGCGGTTTCTCGACGGCTTTCCCGATGCCGTCGACGTCATCGTTCGCGGCATCAAGGCCGGCCTGCCGCTGCTCGACAGTCTGAAGCTGATCGCCGAAGAATCGAGGGAGCCGATCCGCGGCGAATTTCGCGCCATCATCGAGACACAGGCCATCGGCATGCCGCTCGGCGAAGCCTGTCTCCGGCTCTACGAGCGCATGCCGGTTCCCGAAGCGAATTTCTTCGGCATCGTCGTCTTCATCCAGCAACGCTCCGGCGGCAATCTGTCCGAGGCGCTCGGCAACCTGTCGCGCGTGCTGCGCGACCGCAAGAAGATGAAGGCGAAGATTCAGGCCATGTCGATGGAGGCCAAGGCTTCGGCGACGATCATCGGCTCGTTGCCGCTGGCGGTGATGACCTTGGTCTATATCACCAGTCCGAATTACATCTCGATCCTGTTCACCGAACCGCTCGGGCACGCGATGTTGGCCGGCAGCGCCATCTGGATGGGAATGGGGGTGCTGGTGATGCGCAAAATGATCAACTTCGATTTCTGAGAAAAGCCGTGGTGCAGCAGATCACCCAGTGGCTCGACCCGCACTTCCTGGCCATGATGTTTGCGGCGATCGCCGCGGCGGCGACGGTGCTGACGCTGGCGATGCCCTACGTGGCGACCGACACGCTGTCCAAGCGCATGAAGGCGGTTGCGCTCGAGCGCGAGAAAATCCGCCAGCGTGAGCGCGAACGACTGGCGCAAGGCAGCAAGATTACGCTGCGGCAATCGCCGCGGGCGTACATGAAGACCATCGTCGAGAACTTCAACCTCAGTAAATGGGTCGGCCAGGAACAAGCGCGCATCATGCTCGTTCAGGCGGGCTATCGCGGGCAGGCGCCTTACGTCACCTATTTGTTCTTCCGCATGGTGATGCCGATAACCATGCTGATCCTTTCATTGTTCTACGTCTTCGTAGTGCTCGAACTCCATCAGCCGCCACTGATCAAGATCGGAATCTCGATCGGTGCCGCCTATTTCGGCATGTTGAGTCCCAACCTGTTCCTCAAGAACAAGATCCAGCGGCGGCAGCTGTCGATCAAGCGCGCGTTCCCGGACGCGCTGGATCTGCTGCTGATCTGCGTCGAATCCGGCATGTCGGTCGAAGCCGCCTTTCGCAAAGTCAGTGAGGAGATCGGCGCGCAGTCCATTCCGCTCGCCGAAGAGCTGACCCTGACGACGGCGGAATTATCCTACCTGCCGAATCGCCGCCAGGCCTATGAGAACCTGGCGCAGCGCGTCGGCCTGGAAGGGGTGCGATCGGTGTGTCTGGCTTTGCAGCAGTCGGAACGCTACGGCACGCCGCTCGGCGCGACCATGCGGGTGCTGGCGCAGGAGAATCGCGACATGCGCATGTCCGAAGCCGAGAAGAGGGCGGCGGCCCTGCCGCCGAAACTCACGGTGCCGATGATCTTGTTCTTCCTGCCGGTGCTGTTCATCGTCATTCTCGGTCCGGCCGCGATCCGCGTGATGGCGCTGCAGCATTAGACCACGATCCGCAAAAAAATGCCCTCGGACTTGATCCGAGGGCGGCGGCCGGTTTTTCCACAGGCGCATGCTCCGCCAAGACAACGATCAGGTCGGACCGTTCGGCGGGTGCACGTCCTTCGGGCTGCGAAGCTCGCTGCGGTGCGCGAGCATCTGCCGCAGATAGGCGACATTGCCGGCGGCTTCATCCGGCGGCAAATCGGCGCGGGCGATGGCTTCGGCGTCGGCGAACCGGCCTTGCAGGCCGACCACCAGCGCGAGGTTCTGCCGCACCCGCGGATCGACCGGACGCCGTGCGGCGGCGCGGCGCAAGGTCGCCTCGGCGCTCCGCAGATTCTTCGCCAGCGCATAGGAGAGCCCGAGATTCGACAGCACGGACGACTCATCGGGAACGATCTTGAGCGCGGTCAGGTAGTAGCGTTGCGCCTCGGCATGACGGCCCAATTGGTCGAGCACGGCGCCCTGCGCGGAGAGGATGTGCCAGTCCGGCTGGTCCGGCGAATGTGCGCGGCCCAACACTTCCAAGGCCTGGTTATAATTGCCGGCTTCGGCCAGCGCGCGCCCGTAGGCGCCGAGCACGGCCTTGTCACGCGGGTTCTCCAGCGAAGCGCGCTCGAGGACGGCGACCGCCTGGGCGCGTTGTCCGGTCGCGCGCAGCGCCTGCGCGTAGCGCAGCGCCACGTCGCGGTTCGTTGGATTGGCGCGGTATTGCTGCCCGTAGACGTCGACGTCGCGGCGCCCGTCGGCTTCGGGATGCTCGGCCGCGGCGAGCGGCAGCGCGCCGGTTGTCTCGGTACTCTGCGTCGTCTGGCATCCGGCCGTAGCCGCGGCAACGAAAGCAAGCAGCGCGGCCGAGGCCAACAGGCGTGCAGAACAAGATCGGGTCGAACGCATCTCGATCGCTGCCAAAAGAGGCACCATGCCGCCGGGCGCGCGTCGCCGCAGCGCCGGTCAGCAATAGACCGTTAACCCTAATGAGCGGTTAACGGCGCGGTTAACAAGGCTTAATAATTTCAGGGTCTTGCGGCGAGGGTAGATACTTTCCGGGTGCGGGTTAGACAATTTACGTTCGCTTTTTGTCGCCCCCGAGCTTGGCCATCGCCGTTTTCGACAGCCGGACTTGATCGGCCGCCGCCGTGTACCGTTCGATCTCTTTCAAAGTGCGGTGTCCGGAAATCGCGGCGATTTCCTTGGCCGATGACCCACTTTCGGCTAGGCGGCGCATAATCGCCTTGCGCAGGCCATGTGGCACACAGCGGCTCGGCAGGCCAGCCAGCTCCACAGCTTTCCGCATGATCAGCGTAAGGGTCGCCCGTTGGATGGGACGGCCGTTGGCGTCGCCGATCAGGGAGACGCCGTTGGCGGGCGTGGCCTTGATTGCAGCAAGAAGCGCGGGATGCAGGGCGATGGACAGCTCGGCGGCGGTCTTCTGCTGAACCACCCGGATCAGACCGTCGGAGAGGTCGGACCGGCGCGCGTGTTGCGGTACGCGGCGGCATACAAAGACTTGGATGAGCCGCTGCGTGATTTCATCAAACGCAGGGGCGGCATCAACAAATGCGCGTCGCGGTTTGCCCGTCGCCTCGGGCGAGGTAGGCCGGATAGAGCCGCACAGCGTCAAGCTTGAACT
>JBEKJZ010000055.1:0-21167 GCA_050010955.1 Xanthobacteraceae bacterium
GCGATCAGCATGGCGGTCGGCGAGCCGCAACATCCGATTCCGCCTTTTGTCGGGCCGGTGATCGCGGCGCATATCGAGGAATTCGGCCGCTATCCGATGAACAAAGGCCTCGATGCCTTCGGTGAGGCAGTCGCCAAGTGGCTGAACCGCCGCTACGCGCTCGAGCGGCCGGTCGATCCGGCGACGGAAGTGCTGGTGCTCAACGGCACCCGCGAAGGGCTGTTTCTCGCCGCGCTCGCCGCCAAAAGATGGGTGACGCCGCGCGCCGGCCGGCCGGCCGTGCTCATTCCCAATCCGTTTTATGCCGCCTATTCCGCCGGCGCCATCGCGGCGGAATGCGAGCCGGTCTATCTGCCGGCGACCGCGGCCTCGGGCTTCCTGCCCGACCTCGACGCGCTGAGCGAGGAGGTGCTGGCGCGTACCGTCGCCTGCTATCTCGCCTCGCCATCGAACCCGCAGGGCGCGGTCGCCGACCGCAACTACCACGCCAAGCTTACCGCGTTGGCGCGGCGCTTCGGCTTCCTCGTCCTCTGCGACGAATGCTATTGCGAAATCTATCATGACCGGCCGCCGCCGGGAATGCTGCAAGCTTCGGCGCCGGATTTCGCCAACGTCGTGGTGTTTCATTCGCTGTCCAAGCGCTCCAACCTGCCGGGGCTGCGCGTCGGCTTCGCCGCCGGCGACCGGCGTTTTCTCGCGACCTATCTCGAGCTGCGCAACGTCGCCGCGCCGCAGGTGGCGATGCCGGCGCAGCACGTCGCCATCGTCGCCTATGGCGACGAGACCCATGTCGAGGAGAACCGGCGCCTCTATCGCGAGAAATTCGATCTCGCCAATCAGATTGTCGGCGACCGCTACGGCTACCGGCGCCCGGCGGGCGGGTTTTTTCTCTGGCTCAACGTCGCGGCGCAAGGCGGCAGCGAAACGGCCACGGTGGCACTGTGGCGCGAGGCCGGCGTGCGCGTCGTGCCCGGCCGCTATCTCGCGCGCGAGCAAGCCGACGGCAGCAATCCGGGCGCGGACTATATCCGCGTCGCCATGGTGCAGAACAAGGACATCACCGCCGAGGCGCTGCACCGCCTCGTCGCGGTGCTTGGTTGAGCTGAGAAAAACGCGATGTCGATGATCGACCGCAGCCTTGACGGGATGGCCTTTCTCTCCGGCCAGCTCGGCGCCATTCTGCGGCGGCGGCTGCGCGAGGTCGGCGGTATCGCACTGATCAGTCTCGCCATGATGGCGGCGCTGGCACTCGCCACCTGGTCGGTGCGGGATCCTTCACTCAGCCATGCCACCGATGCGGCGGTGCACAATCTGCTCGGCCGCCCCGGCGCGATTGTCGCCGATCTGCTGATGCAATTGTTCGGGCTCGGTTCGCTGGCGCTATTGTTGCCGATCGCGGTGTGGGGCTATCGGCTGCTCGGCCATCGGCCGCTCAGCCGCGAGCGGTTGCGCGTCGTGCTCTGGCTGTTCGGCGTCGCCTTTGCGGCCGCGTTCGCGTCGTGCCTGCCGCGCGGCAGCCATTGGCCGCTGCCGTCCGGGCTTGGCGGCGTGATCGGCGACGCCGTGCTGCGCGTGCCGGCGACAATCCTCGGCACGCCGTTCACTGGAACCTATCGTGTGGCCGCCGCAATCGGGCTTGGCATTGCGGCGCTCGCTGCCTTTTCCGTTGCGGCCGGCATGATTTGGCGTGGCTCGCCGGACGAAGATGAGGATATCGCCGACCTCGAAGACGACAGCGTGTGGATTTCGCTGGGCCGCGTGATGCATGCGATCCTAAGCGTGCGCTCGCGGCTGTCGCGGGTGTTCCGCCGCCACATGCGGGCGCAGCCGCCGATGCGGAGCTACACCGCGATGCCGCGGCATATCGAGCCCCGCTTCGACAAAGCGCCGGAACAGCACGCGGACGCCGGCTCCGAAGATGAGTCGATCGCCGGGTCGCCGGGCGTGCGCAAACCGCGTTCAGCTCCACGGCCGGCGCGGCGGCTCTCCGGCGGTTATACATTGCCGTCGCTCAATCTCCTGACAGCGCCCCGCGCCAGCGAGCGAACAACCCTGAGTGAAGAACTGATCGAGGAGAACGGTGCCGCGCTCGAAGGCGTGCTCGCCGATTTCGGCGTGCGCGGGGAGATCATCAATGCGCGGCCGGGCCCGGTCGTCACGCTCTACGAGCTCGAGCCCGCCCCCGGCATCAAATCCTCGCGCGTGATCAGCCTGGCCGACGACATCGCCCGCTCCATGAGCGCGCTCTCCGCGCGCGTCGCCGTGGTATCCGGCCGCAACGTCATCGGCATCGAACTGCCCAACCCGACGCGCGAGAAGGTCTACCTGCGCGAGCTGCTCGCCTCGCGCGACTATGCCGAGACCGCCGCCCGGCTGCCGCTGTGCCTCGGCAAGGCGATCGGCGGCGAAGCGGTGCTGGTCGATCTGTCGCGCATGCCGCACCTGCTGATCGCCGGCACCACCGGCTCGGGAAAATCGGTGGCCATCAACACCATGATTCTCAGCCTGGTCTATCGGCTGCACCCGCACCAGTGCCGGCTGATCATGGTCGATCCAAAAATGCTGGAGCTCTCGGTCTACGACGGCATCCCGCACCTGCTCACGCCGGTGGTCACCGATCCGAAGAAAGCGGTGGTCGCGCTGAAATGGGCGGTGCGCGAAATGGAGGAACGCTACAAAAAGATGTCGAAGCTCGGCGTGCGCAACATCGACGGCTACAACGCGCGCGTCGCCGAGGCTAACGGTAAGGGCGAGAAGCTCACCCGTACGGTTCACACCGGCTATGACCGCGAGACCGGCGAAGCGATCTACGAAAAAGAGGAACTCGATCTCGAGCCGCTGCCCTACATCGTCGTCATCGTCGACGAGATGGCCGATCTGATGATGGTCGCCGGCAAGGACATCGAGGGGGCGGTGCAGCGTCTCGCGCAAATGGCGCGCGCGGCCGGCCTGCACGTCATCCTGGCGACGCAGCGGCCTTCGGTCGACGTCATCACCGGCACGATCAAGGCCAACTTTCCGACCCGCATCTCCTTTCAGGTCACCTCGAAGATCGACAGCCGCACCATCCTCGGCGAGCAGGGCGCCGAGCAGCTGCTCGGCCAGGGCGACATGCTCTACATGGTCGGCGGAGGCCGCATCAGCCGCGTGCACGGACCGTTCGTTTCCGACGAAGAGGTCGAAAAAGTCGTGCGGCACCTGAAATCGCAAGGTGTTCCGCAATACCTCGAGGCGGTTACCGCCGAAGAACTCGACGACGGCAACGACGCCGCGGTGTTCGACGGCACTGCCATGGGCGGCGCCGAAGGCGGCGATCTCTATCAGCAGGCGGTGCAGGTCGTGGTGCGCGACCGCAAAGCCTCGACCAGCTACATCCAGCGCCGGCTGCAGATCGGCTACAACCGCGCGGCTTCGCTGATGGAGCGCATGGAACAAGAAGGCATCGTCGGACAACCCAACCACGCCGGCAAACGGGAAATCCTCGTCGAAGGCGCCGAGGACGATCCCTATTGAGAATCAAGTGTCGGCGCTTTAAGCCGGCATGCAGCCGCGAATTCGCCATAACGCGTCCGTAACGATGGTCTGGTTGCGAGCGCGCGCGCCGACGTGCGGGGGAGTGACATGATGGGACGGGGTGCGAGGATCGTTCTCGTGGCGATGGCGTGCAGCATGCTGGCAGCCGGCTTCGCTGGCGCCGACGACAGCGTGCCGTTGCCGACGCCGGCGCCGCGGCCCAAATCGACGGCGGCGTCGCCGGCCGCCGCAACCCCTGCATCGCCCGATACTGCTGCTGCGGCCGCAGCCGCCGCGGCCGCCGATCCGGGAGCAAAGGGCCTCTTTCCCTTCTCGTTTTCCTTGGGCAAGAGCGCGGTACCGAGCCAGGCGACCGCCTTCGACGCCCATCAGCGCGCGTTGCTCGACAAGATCAGCAACTATCTGTCCGGCGTGCAGACCTTGGTAGGAAATTTCGTGCAGATCGGTCCAGACGGCAGGCGCGTCGAGGGGGCGTTCTACATACAAAAGCCGGGGAAAGTCCGCTTCGCCTATAACCCGCCGAGCCCAATCGACATCATCGCCGACGGCTCCGCGGTCGTAGTGCGCGACCGCTCGCTGGAAACGTCGGATTACTATCCGCTGTCACAGACGCCGCTGCGCTACCTGCTTGCCGACCACATCGATCTGCTGCGCGATACCGACGTGGTCAGCGTTTCGGCCGACGACACCTTCATCACCGGGGTCATCGAGGAAACGCGGCTCCTGACCGGCACCAGCCGGCTGATGATCATGTTCGACGCCAAAAATCTTCAGCTCAAGCAGTGGACGGTCACCGATCCGCAAGGGCTCGATACCACCGTCGCCGTCTATAATCTCGACACCACCAAGAAGCCCGATCCGAATCTGTTCGTCATCAATTACCAGAACCAGAACGACGTGTCGGGACGGGGATGGTCGGGACCAGCCCGGCCATAAAGCGGGCCCGCTCAACGCGGTGCAATTCCGATCAGCCGTGCGCCGCGCTGGAACGTCATGTAGATCCACAGCCAGTTCAGCGCGACCGCGAAGCGGTTGCGCAATCCGATCAAAAAATAGATGTGGACGGCGCTCCAGAACAGCCAACCCAAAAATCCGGTGAGCTGCAGCGGGCCAAGCTTCACCACCGCCGCCCTGCGGCCGATCGTGGCGAGTTCGCCCATATGACGATAGACGAACGGCGGCGGCGCCGGCAGGCCTCGCACGCGGGCGGCGATGACCTCGCCGACATAGCGGCCCATCTGCTGGGCCGCCGGCGCGATGCCGGGAACTGGGCGGCCGTCGCGGTTGCTGACGCTCGCGGTGTCGCCGACGGCGAAGATCTCCGGTCGTCCGGGAACGCTGAGGTCGGCATTCGCCTTGATGCGGCCGGCGCGATCGTGCTCGGCGCCGATCCACCGTGCCGCCGGCGACGCGACGATGCCCGCCGCCCAGACTACCGTTGCCGCCTCGATGCGGCCGCCGTCTACGGTGACCCCGTGAGCGTCGCAGCCGGTGACCTTGCGGTTAAGCTCGACCTCCACGCCCATCCTTTGCAGCGAGCGGGCGGTGTAATTCGACAACGCCTCGGGAAAGGTCGGCAACAGCCGCGGCCCGGCCTCGATCAGAACGATGCGCGAGGTGCGCGGGTCGATGCGGCGGAAGTCGTGCTGCAATGTCCGCCGCGCCACCTCGGCGAACGCGCCGGCCATTTCCACGCCGGTGGCGCCGCCGCCGACGATGACGAAAGTGAGCAGCCGCGCCCGCTCGACCGCGTCCTCCACCAGTTCCGCCCGTTCGAAGGCGAGCAGGAACCGCCGCCTGATCTCGGTCGCATCCGCGACCTGCTTGAGCCCGGGCGCGAACGGCGCCCAATCGTCATGGCCGAAATAGGAGTGCGTCGCTCCGGTGGCGAGGATCAGATAGTCGTAGGCAAGATCGAGCTCACTGGTGTGGACGCGGCGCGCTTGCACGTCGATCCCGGTCACTCGTGCCATGATCACCCGGACGTTCTTCTGCTCGCGCAAAATGGCGCGGATCGGCCACGCGACATCGGCGGGCGACAGCGCCGCGGTGGCAACCTCGTAAAGCAGCGGCTGAAAGCAATGGTGGTTCTGCGCGTCGATCAGCGCCACGTCGACATCGACTTTGGCTAGAGCCTTGCTCGCTTCGAGCCCGGCGAAGCCGGCGCCGGCAATCACCACGCGCCGCCGCTGCGATGTGCTGTCCATCCCCGCCTCCCAGGCGGCATCATAGGCTAAGGCGAGGCTGGCGACGAGTTCCGCTGCGCGCTCCGGCAACGCCGTCAGATTGGCCTTGTGCCTGCGGTCGTCGCGCCGCATATAATCTGCCGGTCCCTCCAGCAACGCTCCGCATGCGATTAACGGTCACCACCTGGAACATCAATTCGGTGCGGCTGCGCATCGATCTCGTCGCCAAGTTCATCAAGGCGGTCCGTCCGGACATCCTGTGTCTGCAGGAGACCAAATGCCCGGACGACAGATTTCCGCGCAAGCGCTTCAAGCGGCTCGGCTACGAGCACATCGCGCTCAACGGTCAGAAGGGCTATCACGGCGTCGTCGTGCTCTCGCGGCTGCCGTTCGAGCGCTTCGACATTCAGAGCTTCTGCGGCAAGACCGATTGCCGTCACGTGTCCGCGGTGTTCGGCGAACGCGCCGGGCTGCGCGACCCGATCACCATCCATAATTTCTATGTGCCCGCCGGCGGCGATACTCCCGATCCCGAGATCAATGCGAAATTCGCCCATAAGCTCGCCTTCCTCGACGAGATGCGCGACTGCGCGACGCTGCGCCCGGGCCGCTGCGAACGCGCGATCCTGCTCGGCGACCTCAACGTGGCGCCGCTCGAACACGACGTCTGGAGCCACAAGCAGATGCTGCGCGTGGTGTCGCACACGCCGGTCGAGTGCGAGAAGTTCACTCATGTGCTGAGCGCCGGCAGCTGGGTCGACAGTATGCGCGTGCTCACGCCGGAGCCGGAAAAACTCTACACCTGGTGGAGCTACCGCTCGCCCGATTGGGCGGCCGCGGACAAGGGACGCCGCCTCGACCATATCTGGACTTCGCCCGTGCTGGCCGATCGCGTCGCCGGCATCGAAATCGCCAAGGCCTACCGCGGCGCGGCGCGCCCTTCCGATCATGTGCCGGTGACGGCGACGATTGAGCTTTAGGCCGGCTCCGATTTCCCGCCCTGCGGGGACTACTGCGGCTTGCCGCCGGGCAGCAGCGTGGCGCGGACGTTCTCCATCTCGCGCGCCCACTGATCGGCGCGCGACGCTATCATCTCGCGCAGCCGGTGCGCGGCGTCCGGATAGCCTTCGAGCATTCGCAGAAACATCGCGCGCGAAATGCGCATGACGGTTGCGCTCTCGCGCGCGGTGGCGGTTGCCGGTCGCCGCGTTTCTGCCAGCAGGGCCGATTCGCCCAGCAAGGTGCCAGGGCCGGCAATGACTTCAGGTTCGCCGCTGCGTTCCGGCTTGAGGCTGACGGAACCGCGCTGGATGATGTAAGCGCCGTCGGCAGAATCGCCGGCCGCGAACAGGATTTGGCCGGGTTGCAGGTCGTAGCTTTCGACCCCGATGGCGACGATGCGCAGCGCGCCTGAGCCGAGTCGGCGCAGCAGCGGGATCCGCTCCAGGTATGCGATGTCGTCCTCGATCGTCATGACGGGCCGCGCTTAGGGCACGAGTTTATATCCCCCGGCCTCGGTGACCAGGATGGCAGGGGCGGCGGCATCTTTCTCGATCTTCTGCCGTAACCGATAGATGTGGGTTTCCAGCGTGTGCGTCGTCACTCCCGAATTGTAACCCCAGACTTCCTGCAACAACGTCTCCCGCGATACCGGGCGCTGGCCGGCGCGATAGAGGTAGCGCAGGATCGAGGTCTCCTTCTCGGTCAGCCGGACTTTGTTGCCCTTGGGGTTGAGCAGAAGCTTGGAGCTTGGCCGGAAAGTGTACGGTCCGATGGTGAAAATCGCGTCTTCGCTCGCTTCGTGCTGGCGCAATTGCGCGCGAATGCGCGCCAGCAGCACGGCAAAGCGGAACGGCTTGCTGACGTAATCGTTGGCGCCCGATTCAAGGCCGAGGATGGTATCGGAATCGGTATCGTGTCCGGTGAGCATGATGATGGGCGCTTTGAAGCCGTTCTTGCGCAGGATGCGCACGGCTTCGCGGCCGTCGATGTCGGGCAGCCCGACGTCCATGATCACGAGATCGATCTGTCCCGCCTTGGCGGCCTGCACGCCCTTGCTGCCGTTCTCTACGGCGACGGCTTCAAACTCCTCGTGCAGCGACAATTGCTCGGTCAGCGCATCGCGCAGCTCGGGATCGTCGTCGACGATGAGAATCTTACGCGTGTTCGGCATCAATCCGGACCCCCGCCGCCGCTCGCCCGCCGGTCAATGACGCGGCCCCAATGCCTCTGTTGCGCTTTTGCCGCGCCCTCGCGAACTTCGGAATCGCGGCACTAGCGCGAAGTAGAGCATTCAAGGATACAAGAGCAAGTGTGAGTTGGGAATTCGCCTGCGCGCGAGTAAGAGGGGATGCGACGGGTTTCTTTCGGCATGATCGAGGTGCGCCCGCGACCGGGGCGGCGGTCGCAGGGCTGGCTGCGTGGCGGTGCTTTGCTGGTCCCCGTCGCGCTCGGCCGCTCCGGCGTCAGGGCCAATAAGCGCGAAGGCGACGGGGGTACCCCCTGCGGCCGGTTTCGCGCGGTACGGCTATGGTGGCGGGCCGATCGCCTTCCGCGCCCGCGGACATCGCTGCCCCTTCGCCGGATCGGCCCCGCCGACGCCTGGTGTGAAGATCCGACCGATCGGCGCTATAACCGCCCGTTTCGGCGGTCGGCCAATGAACCAGGCGACCGCCTCTGGCGCGACGACGCCCTCTACGACATTTTTCTCGAACTCGATCACAACACGCGGCCCCGGGTTGGCGGTCGCGGCAGCGCCGTGTTCGTCCACATCGCCCGCCCAGGCCTGGCGCCGACCGCCGGCTGTATCGCCTTGCACCGTCACGACCTTTTGGCATTGGTCGGCAGGATCACGCGAAAGACGAGAATCATTGTTCATTTCTAGCGGAGGGACGTTCGCTCTCCAAAGATCGCCGTGCCGACCCGCACATGGGTCGCGCCGAACGCGATCGCCGTCGCGAAGTCGGCGCTCATGCCCATGGAGAGGAGCGCCAAGCCGTTGCGCCGGGCGATCTGGGCGGTCAACGCGAAATGCGGCGCCGGGGCCTCGTCCAGCGGCGGGATGCACATGAGGCCTGAAATGGCGAGGTCGTAGCGGTCGCGACAGGCGGCGAGAAACGCATCGGCATCCTGCGGCTGCACGCCGGCCTTTTGCGGCTCCGCGCCGGTATTGATCTCGACGAAAAGGAGGGGACGGCGCGCCTGCGCCGCGATCTCCTTGGCCAACGCCGCCGCGAGGCTCGCCCGGTCGACCGAATGGATGGAATAGAATAGCGCCACCGCCTCTCGCGCCTTGTTCGATTGCAGCGAGCCGACCAGATGCAGTTCGAGATGGCCGTGGCGGGCGCGCAGCGCCGGCCACTTGGCCTTGGCTTCCTGCACCCGGTTTTCCCCGAACACGCGCTGGCCGGCGGCAATCACCGGCTCGATCGCATCGGCGCCGAAGGTCTTTGCAACCGCGATCAATGTCACGCTCGCCGGATCGCGTCCGGCGTCGCGGCAGGCGCGGGCGATTTCGGCGCGAACTGCCGCAAGCCGATCCGCTCGATTTATGCTTTCCATTTCGTCAATACCCGGAACGGCTCAAATTTTAACGGCGGTCCGAAGATCGTCTTTACGCATTTCTCCTATGTAGTGGAACACCGGGGGTGGGGATCGACGATGTCCGACGTTCCAGCAGAGTCTGCCAAGGCATCGCGGCCTAACAAGCCGATCCTTAGCATTCGTGCGCGACTGATCGTTGTCGCCCTTTTGGCGCTCGCTCCGCTGATGCTCGAACGCATGCGCGGCCTCGAGCAAGCCCGCGCCGAGCACGCCGAACTGGCCCGCGGCCAGGTCATCGATCTGGCGCAGAGCGGGGTCGAGGCACAACGCGAGATCGTCAATTCCATGCGCGCCCTGCTCCAGGTCGTGGCGCGCGTCTACACGCGGATGGCGCCCGATCAGTCCGATTGCAATCAAACACTCGCCGACCTGACAAGCAATATTCCGTGGCTTACCGGGGTGGCCGTCGCTGGACGCGATGGCCGGATCAAATGCGAGACTGACCCGCGCGCCGTGGGATTGAACGTGTCGGACCGCCCTTATTTCCAGAATACGCTGCGCTCGCATGATTTCGCGCTCAGCGACTATCTTATCAATCGTTTCCGGCAGGCCCCCGCGCTGTTTGCCACCTTCCCCGTGGTGAAGGACGACGGCGCACTCACAGACGTCGTTTTCGCCTCGATCAATCTAAATTGGATCGGCAAGCTTGCAGCGACCGCCGCACGGCGGGAAGGCACCTCGATGCTGCTGGTCGATGGCAGTGGCACGCTCATTGCCGCCTCGACCGACGAGGGCGAGATCGTCGGCAAGAACTTCGCTGACAATGCCCTGGTGCGGGAGATGCTGGCCAAGGACGAAGGCACGATGACGATTGCCGGGCTCGACGGCATCCGCCGCATCTTCTCCTATGTCCGCGTGCCTTGGACGCAAGCGCGGCTTGCCGTCGGCCTCGACGAGCGCGTCGTTCACAGTCGTGTCGACCGCGACCTGCGCATCGCCTACCTGCAGCTGGCGCTGGTCGCCCTGCTAGTTCTGCTTACGGCTTGGTTCGGCGGCGAGCGGCTCATCCTGCGCCCGATCCGGACACTGGTGCGCACGGCCGCGCGTTTCGGCCGCGGCGATCTGCACGTGGACGCCAGGGAGAAGCCCTGGATTGCCGAATTCGAACCGCTTGCCGCCGCGCTCGACGACATGGCGCGCAAGCTTGCGGCGCGCGAAGAGGAATTGCAGATCGCCAATCAACACCTGGAGGAGCTGGCGAGCCTCGACGGCCTTACCGGCTTGGCCAACCGGCGCGGCTTTGACCGCCAGCTCGAGCGCGAGTGGCGTCGAGCGGCCGAGCGCCGCCAACCGCTCGCGCTGATGATGATCGATATCGATCATTTCAAGCTGTTCAACGACCGATACGGTCATGTCAGGGGCGACGCCTGCCTGCGCGCGGTCGGCGAGACATTGTCGCTGGTCACCCTGGAGGAGGCTGTGCTCGTCGCCCGTTACGGCGGCGAGGAATTCGCCCTGCTGCTGCCGGGCCTCGACCTCGAGCGCACGGCCGCGCTTGCCGAGGAGGCGCGCAAGGCCATCGAAGACCTCCTCATCAACCACGTCGAAGCGCCCTGCGGCCTAGTGACCATCAGCATCGGCGTCGAATCGCTGGTGCCGGATCACAACCAACCGGCCTCCGATCTGGTCGAGGCCGCGGACCGTGCGCTCTACACCGCCAAGCGGCGCGGTCGCAACATGGTGGTCGCGCATATTCCGATGCGGCTGAGCGCCGCGTCCTGAGGTCAAATAACGCCGGACTAGCTTCGGAATTTCCGCGCCTGGGGTTTCTTGCGCGCGGCTTGTTTGCGCTTCGGCTTCTTGAGCTTCTTGGGCGGCGCCCAGATCATGCCCTCAAGCTTCATGCCGTCGGGATCGGCGAAATACACGGCGTAGTAGTTGCGGCCGTAATACTCACCCGGCGGGTCGAGCACGGTCATTCCGTTCTTTTCCAGAAAGGCGCCGAGCTCGTCGACGTCGTCGCGGCTCGCAAGCTCGAAGGCATAGTGATGAAAGCCGATATCGCCCTTGCGGTACTGCCGCTTTCGGCCTTGAGCGTCGGCAGCGGCGAGCCAGAACAACGTCTTGCCGTTGCTCCAGCCCGCCATGTCGGCGTAGTCGTATTTGAGCTTGAAGCCGAGAAAGCCGAGCACTTTGCCGTAGAATTCTTTCGAGCGCGCAAAATTGCCGACGCTGAGAACGAGATGGTCGATACCGACGACGCGAGGCATGAGAACCTCCGAACCGTCCGAAGGGTAGCCGGCTCCAGCCGGAACCGGATTTGCTCCGCCGAGCCTAGGGCATTTACGCACTGATCGTCTGGAAGTTCTTTGGCAAAAATGAAGCGGCTCAAAGCGGCTCACGGCCCGATGGATTGATACGTCATCGCGGTATGCAAGGCAGGCTAAAGGGAGCCAATGCGCAATGCTCAAAAAAAAGGGGCCGGTCCAATGACCGGCCCTCCCCCCGACTCCCCATTCAAGCAGTTACCCCTTCATACAGGCAGCCGGCTCAGTCCTCTAGTGCGGGAAAGCCACACTCACGAGCTAATTTTAGCGCCGCGGAATCGGTATTAGGATGCGCAAGAGCATCGTGCCGTGAGGGTTGCTAAAGTACCGCAAATACTGGCAATTATGAGAGATCCTTTCTCAGGCCCCCGTCCGGAACAAGCGTTGCAAATATGCCGCATTCGGCAAAATCTGCATCGCATGCCACACAAACATCCGCCCAACGTTGCTATCCTCCGGGCCCGCGTCACAAATGGCGGGAGCGACACCCATCCACCGGGATGCTCGCCGCCGATTGTTGCCTGTTGGTCACATCGAGACTGATGATGCAAAGCAAGCTCAGGCGCGAGTCACGACCGCCCGATCTGAAAATCAAGCGCGGGTTGATTGTTGCATTGGCCGCCGGCCTGGCGCTCGGGGCTTGTGCGACCTCGTTGCCATCTCCATCGCCGCCGCCTTCGGCTTCGTCGTCGCCAGATATGCCCAAACTGGACGACGCGCCGCCGCCCACCGGGCTTGGCCAGCGCGAGCTCACGCCGGCAGAAAAAAAGATCATCGCCAACGCCATCGCTCCCTCGCTCCGCGACGCGGCGATGGCGCAGTACCGATGGCCGAAGATTCAGAACGTGCCGGACGGTCCAGTCAATTATTGCGGGATGGTCAACGCCAAGAGCCCGTACGCCCCCTATAACGGCCGGCAGGCTTTTATCGTCTCCGCCACGGTCTCGAGCGGCAAGATTTCGTCCGCCGTGGTCGGTCTCGTCGCCGGCGGCAAGGACTTCGAGATCGTCCGCAACATGTGCAAGAAATACGATCTCGACCCCGACGCGAGCTGAGTAGGCATACGCCTGTTCGGCCCGAGCGGCGTGCGATGGGTTCATCGTCCCGGCTGCGCGGCGACGAGCGCAAACTTAAATTTCACGAACTCGACTGCGGCGTCCATTCCTCGACGCTGGCGCCGGCCAGCGACTGGACCCGCGCGTCGTCGGCGGCAAGCTCGCGCGCCGGACCGGAATAGACCACATGGCCGTCGTCGAGCACATAGGCGTGGTCGGCGATCTCGAGACTCATGCGTACGTTCTGCTCGACCAGCAGCACGGAGATGCCTTCGCTGCGCATCTGCGCCACGATGCGAAAAACTTCGCGCGTGACCAGCGGCGCCAGCCCTTGCGAGGGCTCGTCGAGAATGAGAAGCTTGGGATTGAGCAGCAGCGCGCGGGCGATCGAGAGCATTTCCTGTTCGCCGCCCGAGAGCTGGCGGCCGCGGCTCAGCCGGCGTTCGGCGAGTCGGGGGAATAGCCGAAATACGCTCTGCGGCGTCCACGGGCCCGGCCGCTCCAGTGGCACCATAAGATTTTCATTGACGTTGAGATTAGGAAAGATGCGGCGGCCTTCGGGAACGTAGCCGACGCCGAGCGCGGCGACCCGGAACGGCGGCCAGCGCGTGGTCTCTCTGCCAAAGACGGTGATGCGGCCGTCGCGGGGCATTGTCAGTCCCATCAGGCTGCGCAGCGTCGTGGTCTTGCCCGCGCCGTTGCGGCCGAGCAGCGCCGTCACCTGGCCTTCGCCGGCCTCGAGGCTGACGCCATGCAGGATGTGGCTCTTGCCGTAATAGGTATGCAGCCCTTCCGCGGTGAGTGCTGCGCTCATGCGGCCTGGCCCAGATAGGCGGTCTGCACCGCCCGGTTCGCGGCGATCTCCTGCGGCGTGCCTTCGGCGAGGAAGCCGCCCTGATCGAGCACGGTGATCCGGTCGGCAAGATGAAAGACGACCCGCATATCGTGCTCGATCAGCACGATCGTCAGCTTGTTGTCCTTGTGCAAGCGGCGGATGAGCTGGGTGACGTCGTAGGTTTCCTGATCGCCCATGCCCGCGGTCGGCTCGTCGAGCAGCAGCAGGCGCGGCTTGAGCGCCAGCGCCATCATGATCTCGGTGGCGCGCTGGTCGCCGTGCGCCAGCTCGCCGACGAGGCGATCCGCCTTGTCGGAGAGCGCCGCGAGCGCCAGCGTCTGCTCGATGCGACGGCGAATATCCGCCGCCTCGGCGCGATTGAGCCACGGCCGCAACCGATAGCCGGCGGCAACCTCGGTGACGATGCGGATATTCTCGAATACCGTCAGTTCGGGAAAGATCTCTGTGATCTGAAACGTGCGCGCCATGCCGAGACCGACCCGCTGATGCGCCGGTACGCGGCTGATGTCGCGGCCCTCGAACAGGATCGAGCCGGTGGACGGCGCCAAAAATCCGCTCACCAGATTGAAGAACGTGGTTTTGCCGGCGCCGTTCGGGCCGATCACGGCACGCAGTTCGCCGGGCTCGACCGTCAACGATATGTCGCGCACGGCGACTAGGCTGCCGAACCGCTTGCTCAGATTTTCCACCGCGAGCACGCTCATGCCGCTCTCCGCTGCCGCAACAGGCCGAGAACCCCGCGCGGAAAGAACAGCACGATGAAAACGATGAGAATGCCGATGAACGACATCCAGTTGACCGTGACACTCGATATGTAATCCTGCAGAACGACGAAGATCACGGCGCCGAGCAGCGGCCCCCAGAACGCGCGCATGCCGCCCATCACCGCCATGATGACGAAGTCGCCCGACAGCGTGTAGTGCAGCATGCGCGGATCGGCAAAATTGTTGATCAAGGCATAGAGCGCGCCGGCAAACGCCATGAAGAAACACGACAGCGTGAAGGCGATCCAGATGTGCAGCTCGATCGGGATGCCGAGGAAGCGGGCGCGCCGCTCATTCTCCCGGATCGCGATCATCGTGCGGCCGAACGGTGAGCGCAGGATGAACGCCATGATGGTGACCACGGCGGCGAAGCAGACCAGCACGAAGTAGTAGAAAGAAACCTCGTTGTGCAGCAGGTCTATTTGCAACAGCTCGAAGTCCAGCGGCTGGCGCGCGAAGCCGCGCAAGCCGTCGTCGCCGCCGGTCAGTGAGCTCCATTGGAAGGCGATGTAATAGAACACCTGGCCGAAGGCGATCGTCACCATGGCGAAGTAAATGCCGCGGCGGCGGATCAATAGACCGCCGAGGATGGCGCCGGCGATGCCGCCGACGAGCGTGCCGGCGACAAGTGCGAGCGGCGTGCTCGGCGCGACGAATTTCAGAGCGAGCCCGCAGGCATAGGCGCCCAGTCCGAACCACGCGGCGTGACCGAACGACAGCACGCCGGTGAAGCCGAGCAGAAAGTTGACCGACATGGCGCCGAGGCCGAGCACCAACACGCGGCTGCCCAGCGCCGTATAGCCGCCGAAGAGCGGCATCCAGTAGGGCGCGAAAATGAGCGCGCCCCAGATGGCGGCGAGGATCGCCAGATGCCTGCCCCGCGCCGCCGTCACGTGAACATACCTTCTTCGCCGAGCAGCCCGCGCGGCCGCAGCAGAAGCACGACCGCCATCATCACGTAGATGACCGCCTCGCTCGCGGACGGAAAGATCACCGCCGTGACACCGGAAGCAACTCCGATCAGCAGCCCGCCGAGCAGCGTGCCGGTGAGCGAGCCGACGCCGCCGACGATGATGGCGATGAAGCTCGGCATCAATAGGCCGTCGCCCATGGTCGGCTCCAGCCCGAGCTGGCCGCCGGCCAGCACGCCGGCCAATCCCGCGAGGAATATCCCGACCGCGAAATTGAGCGAGCGCAGGGCGCGGACGTTGACGCCGAGCGCGGCGACGGTGTCGAGATCGAGCGTGCCGGCGCGAATGCGCACGCCGATGCGGGTGTAACGCAACAGCACGAACAACAGCCCGACCACGATCGCCACCGTCGCCACCATGAACATGCGGTAACCGGTGATGAAGAAGAACTCATTGCTGAGCGGCGACGACAGCGCGGCGGGGATCGAGACCGGAAGCCCCTGGGCGCCCCAGATTTGCCGCGTGCCGTCTTCGATGATGAAGGCCAAGCCGAATGTCAGCAGCAAGCTGTAGAGCGGATCGCGGCCGTAGAGGCGGCGAATGAGCAGGCGCTCGATGACGAAGCCGATCAGCGCGGTGAGGAACGGCGCTACGATCAGGGCGCCCCAGAAACCGAGCGACGGCGTCAGCGTGTAGGCGAGATAGCCGCCGATGACCAGAAAGCCGCCGTGGGCGAAGTTGATGACTCCCGACAGATTGAGGATCAGCGACAGGCCGATCGCCATCAGCGCGTAGAACGCGCCGATGATCAGCCCGTTGGTGATGTTGAAGACGATGAGCTGCAGCATGGGGGCCGGTTACAACGAAGTCCCTCACTGCGATCACGGCGATCGCGATGAGGGACGCATGCAAACGAGATCAGGCCGGCATATTCATCTTGCAGCCGGTATCCGCCACCGATGGCGCGATGCTGTCGCCGGCCACAATGCTGTTCACCTTGAACAGATTTTCCGGATCGCCGTCGCCCTTCTGTAAGAGCTCGCCGATGAAGGCCGACAGCATCAGCTGATGGTCGCCGCCGCGGAAATACACCTTGTTCGGCTGCAGCTTGATGTCCGGCGGCAGCTCCATGTCGGCGAGCGCCCGGGCGACGGCCTTGGCTTCGATCGACTTCGCCTTCTCGCAAGCCAGCGCGTAAGCGTGAATGGTGACATAGCCGAACCAGGTGCGCGCGGTCGGCACCTTGCCGCCGCTGCGCTTGCGGATTTCGGCGATGAACTGGTCGAGGCCCGGCGTGCCCGCCGCCTGCTTCCAGTACCATTCGAACATCCAGACGCCGACCCGGGCCTCCGGCGGCATGGCTTCGACGGCTTCTAGTTCCTGCTGGGTGCCGGCGACGTGGATCTGCTTCTCGATGCCGAACTGGGCGATCTGCTTGAGGCAATTGACCATGTCGTTGCCCTGCACCAGCACCACCAGCACGTCGGGATTGGCGGCGCGCGCCTGGATCAGGTACGCCGAGAAGTCGGTGGTCCCGAGCGGGGTGAGCGCATTGCCGGCTACCGTGCCGCCGAGCTTCTTCAAATCGGCTTCGCAGCCCTGAAACAGCGTGTGGCCGAATGCGTAATCCGGCGTGATGAAATACCACTTCTTGCCGTAATCCTTGAACAGCAGTTCGCTGACCGCGTTCGCTTCCATGCGCGTCGTGTTGCAGACGCGGAACACGTTCCATTTGCAGTCGACGCCGGTGATGCCGTCGGTATGGCCGCCGGGGACGATATGCAGCACGCCTTTCTCGTTGGACACCTGCGCCATCGCCTGCGCTAGCGCCGAATTGACGTTGCCGACCAGAAAATCGACGTTGTCACGCTCGATCAGCTTGCGCGCCTTCTGCACCGCCGTGCCGGCATCGCCGCTGGTGGAATCCTCGGAAAGCAGCTCGATCTTGCGGCCGAGAATTCCGCCCTTGGCATTGAGCTGGTCGACCGCGAGCTGGCAGCCGATCTGTTCGTTCTTGCCGGGGGCGGCGTAGGTTCCGGTCAGCGGATTGTCGAGCCCGATCTTGATCGGCTCGTCGGCGAGGGCCTTGACCACGAACGGGCTGGCAACCTGCATGGCGCCGATGGCAAGACCGGCCTTGAGTATGGTTCGGCGCTGAACGGAGCGGCCGAAAGGATCGATGGACATCGTTTCCTCCCTTGGGCTTTGATATTTTCGGGCTTTGATATTTTCGCTGCGTTTTGCCCCTCAACTCATCAAACGGGATTTGCCATCAAAAGGCAAATATACCGCGGCAGCGAACGACAAGGCCACTAACGGCCCGCGGCAGGCAGCAGCCGGCGTCAACATTGCACCGCAGGCCATGTCATAACAGTGAAAACGATTTCATACGCCGCCCAACCCGCCGAGCAGACCGTCGCGTGGTGAGACAAAGAGCCGCTCTCGACGGCGCTCCGCTTGCAGCCTTACGCCGCGCCGGCGTCAGGGCGCCGCATACATCGTCCGTGCGTCGGCCGTGAACGCCTTGCGCGACTGCGGATCGGTGTAGAACATGTGGCCGCCGCGGTAGAGCTGGAGCGCGGCGCGCTCGCCGTCGACGCTGGACGGAATGTGATCGAGCACGTAACGGGAATCCGCATAGGGCGTGACCATGTCGCTATAGCCGTGAGCGATCATGAGCCGGAACGACGGCGTGAGCGCGAACAGCTCGCGTAAATCCTCGGCGATGCTCGGCGGCGCGTGACCGGGGCCCTCCTGCCAGTCCCACTTGCCGGAAATTTCCGCGGCCAAGAGGTTGTAGGTCATCTCGGTTTTGAAGCCGAGCTCGTCGCGCGCATAGGCGACGAAGGCGCTGCCATAGGCGCGAATGAAGCCGTCGAGAAATGGATCTGGACCGCGCGCCCCCTCCGATGCGGGATTGGGATCGTCGACCGCGAACGTCGCGTCGTAATGGCTGACGATCTTGTGGTCGCGTAGGCGCAGGTTCTTGACGAAGGCGTCGCGAATGAAGCCGCGCGAGCGGGCGACCACGTCTTCCGGCAAACCGGTCATGCGCGCGACGCGGGCGTAAAACGCGTGCGCGGCATCGCCGCTGAGCGGCGGGCCGGCGAGCGTGGACAGATACTCGGTCAGCGCGAAATGCTCGGCCTGCGCCAGCGCCTCCTTGCTGAACGTGCCGGTGCGCTCGAGCTCGGCCGCCGCCAGCGAAGGTAATTGCAACGCGGCGCCAAGCGCAAAGCGGTCGCCGCTAAATGTCAGCGCGCCTTCGAGCAGCGGCGAGATCATGACGATGCCGCCGACCACGATGCCCTGGTTGTTCTGCACGGCGCGCGCGACCTTGGCGGCGCGGAAGCCGCCGTAGCTCTCGCCCAGAATATATTTCGGCGAGCTCAATCGGCCGTTCTTGGCGACGTAGAGCGCGATCACTTTCGCCATCGATTCGGCGTCGTGGTCGACACCCCAGAATGCGCTGCCGCCGTCGGGCTTGGCCGCCCGGCTCCAACCGGTGCCGACCGGATCGATCAACACCAGATCGGTGAAGGCGAGCCAGGTGTCCGGGTTATCCACGAGATGGACGTGGGTGCCGTCAAAGCCGTTGCCGAATGCGGCGATGCGCGGGCCGACCAGGCCGAGATTGAGAAACGCCGAGGCGGCGCCCGGCCCGCCGTTGAACACGAAGGTCAGCGGCCGGCCCGGATCGTTCGATTTGGCCACATAGGCGGTATAGAAGATTGCGGCCGAGCGCTCGCCCGATTGATCGAACAGCGAGAACGTACCGGCGGTGGCCGTGTAGGCGAGCTTGCCGCCCGGAACATCGATGCTGTGCTCGGTGACGGCGTCGCCGGGCAACAGCGACAGCACTCCCGGCCCGGCCTGCTCCTGCCGGTCCTGGCCGGGGTGATTGCGCTCGCCCGCCGGTCTGCCAGGGTGCTCCTGCGCGACCGCGGCGGTAGCAAGGAGCGTGATCCCGAAGGCAATCGCGGTACGGCGAAAATCGATCATGTCAGGACCTGTTCTGGCAATTTGTCTGCGGCCGGTTCGGGCATGCCTGCCATGATCGTCCGGGGAAGTGCCCGAAAGATGACTGCCTCGGGCATATATATCGGCGCGGCACCAAGACAACGGCCGGCGTGTAAGCCGCGCGGGCCAGTAGACAACCAGGATCGGATCGGGGAAGTTCTGACCCCCTTTCGACCGCATTGGAGTCGTCCCGCAATGGCACCTCCCCGCGCTTCGAAGGCGCTGACGCGCTTCACCGTGCTCGATCTCACACGGGTGCGGGCCGGCCCGACCTGCGTGCGCCAGCTCGCCGACTGGGGCGCCAATGTCGTCAAGATCGAGGCGCCGCCGACGCCGGAGGAACCGATGGGCGGGCCGCGCGAGGGATCGGACTTCCAGAACCTGCACCGCAACAAGCGGAGCATGACGCTCAATCTGAAGGCGCCCGAAGGGCTCGCCGCCTTCAAGCGCATGGTCAAGAAAGCCGACGTCGTGGTCGAGAATTTCCGCCCCAACGTGAAGAAGCGACTGGGCATCGACTACAAGGCGCTGGCCAAGATCAACCCGCGCCTGGTCTATGCCAGCATTTCCGGCTTCGGCCAGGATGGGCCGTATGCTGGTCGGCCGGGCTTCGACCAAGTCGCGCAGGGCATGGGCGGCTTCATGTCGATCAATGGCCTGCCCGGCCAGGGACCTGTTCGCGCGGGCATCCCCCTTGCCGATCTGAGCGCCGGGCTGTTCGCCGCGCTCGGCATTCTCGTCGCGCTGCTGGAACGGGAAAATTCCGGCAAGGGCCAGGCGATCGAAACCTCGCTTCTGCAGGCCCAGGTCTTCATGCTCGACTTTCAAGCCGCGCGTTATCTCGTTCAGGGCGAGGTGGCGCGGCAGGCCGGCAACAATCATCCGACCACGATTCCGACCGGCGTATTCAAGACGCGAGACGGCACCATCAACATCGCTACGACCGGACATAAAATGTGGGTACGGCTCTGCCGTGCAATCGATGCGGATGCGCTCTTGGAGAAGCCGGAGTATCAAACGACTACCGCCAGATCCGAAAATCGCGATGCGCTCAACGCCGAGATCGAGACCTATCTCAAAGACCGCACCAGCGCCGAATGGGTCGAGCGCTTCAACAAGGAAGGCGTGCCCAGCGGGCCGATCTATTCCATCGACCAGGTGTTCGCCGACCCGCAGGTGCGGCATCTCAGCATCGCGCAGAGCGTCGCCGGGACGAAGCCGGCACTGCGGCTTGTCGGCCAGCCGATCTCGATGTCGCGGACGCCGTCGCGGCTCGTGGCGCGGCCGCCCAAGCTCGGTGAGCATACCGACGCCGTGCTCAAGGAATTCGGCTTCAGCGCCCGCCAGATCGCCGCGCTGCACAAGGCGAATGCGGTATAGCAAATAAAGGCGGAGGAGCCCGTTAATGACTAAAACCGACAAGCTGCTCGCGCGCAAGGAGGCGGGCGTCGGCATCGTCATCTTCAACAATCCAGACCGGCACAACGCCGTGTCGCTCGATATGTGGCAGGCGTGCACGCGCATTCTCGAACAATTCGCCGCCGACGACGGGGTGCGCGTCGTCGTGCTGACCGGCGCCGGCGGCAAGGCGTTCGTATCGGGCGCCGACATTTCGAAATTCGCCAGCGAACGCGCCTCGATCGAAGCGACCCGCGCCTACGACGTCGCCACCGCCGCGGCCTTCAACAGCATCTACGAATTCCCGAAGCCGACGATTGCGATGATCCGCGGCTATTGCATCGGCGGCGGCGTCGGACTGGCGTCATGCTGCGACCTGCGCATTTGCTCGGCAAATTCCAAGTTCGCGGTGCCGGCGGCGAAGCTCGGATTGGGTTACGGCTATGCCGGCCTCAAGCGGCTTGTCGACATCGTCGGGCAGTCCTTCGCCAAGGAGATTTTCTATACCGCGCGCCAGTTCGACGCGCAGGAAGCCTATGCGATGGGTCTGGTCAATCGCGTGGTGCCGGGGGC
>JBEKJZ010000056.1:0-21121 GCA_050010955.1 Xanthobacteraceae bacterium
TGGGTCTCCGGGATGACGATCACGGAGCGAAACCCCATGGCATTGCCGACGAGCGCCAACCCGATGCCGGTATTGCCCGCGGTACCCTCCACGATCACCCCGCCGGGCCGCAGTTCGCCCTTTTTCACCGCGTCTTCGATGATGAACAGGGCGGCGCGATCCTTGACCGACTGGCCGGGGTTCATGAATTCGGCCTTGCCTAAAATGGTGCAACCCGTCGCCGCGGAGACGCGTTCGAGCTTGATCAAGGGAGTGTTGCCGATCGCCTCGACGATTCCGTTGCTGAATTGCATCGTCACAATGTCCCGCGGCGGCGCCGACCCTAAATGACTAACCCATTGGAAACAAGGCTGATGTCCGCGTTCCGGGCTTCGCAAATCGAGGGCGCAACCGCTCTGATGTAAGCGTGGCAGTAAAAAGTGCTACCGCCGAATTAACCATCCAGCGCCGCCGTCGCGCCGCATCAGTTGCCGCCAGGTCGCAAGATTGTCGAAACCATAGCCTGCGCATCACCCTCGGCGGCGTAGGGGTATTCACTGATTGTTTCCGGCCATGGCGATATGCGGACAACGATGAGGTTTTCCAGCGATCGCTTACCCGCGTCGGGCCAATCTGGTTGAGCGCAATGAACCTGGACGTCAACACACTCTTTCTCGTGACCGTCTACGTTGAAGCGATCCTCGGATTGCTGTTGTTATTCGCCTGGGCGCAAAATTCCGCGATTACCGCCGTGGCGTGGTGGGGCTTCGCGCACCTGTTGCGCGCCGGCTCGGTGATGCTGTTCGGCTGGTACGGCGCGGTGTCGGATCTGATCTCGATCGACCTCGCCAACGCGATACTGTTCACGGCCTTTGCTTTCACATGGACCGGAGCGCGCGTGTTCGACCATCGCCGCCCGCAGCCGATCCTGCTGTTCGGCGGCGCCGTGCTTTGGCTCATCGCCAGCCGCATCCCGGCGGTTGCCGACTCCTTTAGTCTGCGCGTGTTGCTGAGTTCCGGCATCATCACCGCCTACACCTGGGCGACGGCCTACGAGTTCTGGCGCGGGCGCAGCGAGCCTCTGGTCTCGCGCTGGCCGGCGATCTTCATGTTGTTCGCGCACGGCGCGCTGTATCTGCTGCGGACGCCGCTCGGGGCCATGCTGCCGTGGGTGCCAACCGACAAAGAGGTGTTCGAAAGCGTCTGGCTGACCGTGCTCAGCTTCGAGGGACTGTTGTTTACCATCTCGATCGCCTTCATCCTGCTGGCGATGGCCAAAGAGCGCACCGAGTATTGCCACAAGACCGCGGCGCTGATCGACCCGCTGACCGGCATCGCCAACCGCCGTGCCTTCCTGCAGGATGGCCAAGCTCAGCTCAAGCGGCAGGCGGTCAATCCGCGTCCGACCGCGGTGATGCTGCTCGATCTCGATAACTTCAAATCGATCAATGATCGCTTCGGCCACGCGATCGGCGATCGCGTGCTGGAGATTTTCGCCGACGTGGCGAGCGGCTGCGTGCGGCGCATCGACCTGTTCGGTCGCCTCGGCGGCGAGGAATTCGCGGCGCTGTTGCGCGACACGACGCGCGAGCGGGCGTTGCTCGTCGCCGAGCAGATCCGCGCCTGCTTCGCCGATGCCACGCGCGACGTCGACGGCCGGTCGGTGGTCGCCACGGTGAGCATCGGCATCGCCATCAGTGATGACGCCGTGCTCGATCTGTCGGCGTTGCTGGCGCAGGCCGACCACGCGCTCTATCGCGCCAAAGACGGCGGTCGCAATCGGATCGAGGTCGCTTCGCTCGAGCTTATGCTGGACCGTGCCAAGCGCGGTGCCGCCGACCTTCTTGGCGCCGTCGACGGCAAGTCAGCAACATCGGCGGAGAAGTCCGCAGCCTGACGTGCAGGCGTCGGCTCTTCCTTTACATGACGCTCCGTGCCGCGCCCTGCCCCCGGCGGGCTGTCGAGGCATGTGGTTTTTACCGACGTAGTTCTACGTAGGCGAAATTGCGGCGCTGTTAACTGGACGGTGATCGTGCCGCTGTTCCTATTTCGCAGACGGCAAGCGTCGCGGGCGTGTCGGTCGCAGGCTCAGGCATGATCAATCTTTACCTTCTGCTCGTCGATGACGAGAGCGATATTCGGCAGACGGTCGCGGCGTCGCTGGCGCTCGATCCGTTCTTCATTCTGCGCGACTGCGCTTCAGGCGCGGAGACGCTCGCCGCGGCCGTGGTCTGGCGACCCGATTTCATTCTGCTCGACGTCATGATGCCCGACATGGATGGCCCGACGGTGCTGGGGCGATTGCGCGCGGACCGGCGCACCGCGCCGATCCCGGTCGTCTTCTTCACGGCGCGCACCGAGGGGCGCGAACATCAGCGTCTTAGGGCGCTGGGTGCCGCCGGCGTGATCGCAAAACCGTTCGATCCGCTGCGGCTCGCGGCAGAACTGCGCCGCTACGTTGCCGTCGAGGGCATTCTTTCGCCTGCGCGCGAGGGTTTCCTGCTGCGCCTTGAGGCCGACGCCGGCGTGCTTTCGGATTACCGTCGGCGCTGGACACAGCGTCCTTCGAAAGCCACGTTGACGCGCATCCACGAGATTGCGCATTCGCTTGCCGGCGCCGGCGGCATCTACGGGTTCGCCGGCATCACTTGCGCATCGGCGGCGCTTTCGGACGCCGCCGAAAACAATCTGGCCGGCCGCGCCCAGCCGATCGAAGTCGATCGCGCCCTCAACGGACTGCTCGAGCGCATCGGAGCGCACTGGTGGACCGATTCGGCAGTTCGGGCGTGCTGGCGGGACACCTCGCGCGGGAACTTCGGGCGCGCCGGAGCCGTTTCTTGTCCATGATCGGATTTGATAGAATGGATGGTCGGCCCTTTGCCCCGGGAGATCAATCATGCTCGAAATCAGCAAGCAACGCGGCGCGGCGCCCTTCGACACGGCGCGGCTCGATCAGCTGATGGACGACGCCGGCATCGAGGTTTTGCTGGCGACCTCCAAGCACAATGTCCAATACCTGCTCGGCGGACATCGCGCCTTCTTCTTCGACACCATGGATGCGATCGGGGTCACCCGGTACCTGCCGGTGTTCGTCTATCCGAAGAGCGCGCCGCAAAAGGCCGGCTATTTCGGCCATCGCATGGAGGGTTATCAGGTCGCGGTGAAGCCGTTCTGGGTGTCAGAGGTCAACACCAAGAGTTCGGGCGCAATCGATGTCATGGAACGGGCCGCCGGCTACGTGCGTCAACTCCTGGCCAGGCCGCAACGCATCGGCGTCGAGCTCAGCTTCCTGCCGGCAGATGCCGCGGCGACGCTGCGCAGGGCGTTTCCCGACGCCGAGCTTCAAGATGCATTGTTCATGCTCGAGCGGTTGCGCGCCCGCAAAACGCCGGAAGAGTTGGCGAAACTGCGGCTCGCGTCCGATCTGGTCATCGACTCGATGCTCGCGGTCTTCGACAGTTACGGACCCGGCGCCACCAAGGCGCAAATGGCCGAGGCGCTGCGCCGGGAAGAAACGATGCGCGGATTGATATTCGATTACTGCCTGATCGCCGCCGGCTCGAGCCTCAACCGCGCGCCCTCGGAGCAGCGCTGGGAGAAAGGCGACGTGCTGTCGCTCGATTCCGGCGGCAACTACCGCGGTTACATCGGCGACCTCGCCCGTATGGGCATCGCCGGCAAGCCCGACAGCGAGCTTGAAGATCTGCTGGGCGAGGTTGAGGTCATACAGCAGGCGGCGCGCAAGCCGATTCGCGCCGGCGTCAACGGTGGCGAGATTTATCAGGCGGCCGCCGCTGTGCTGCACCGATCGAAGCTGCACAATCACATCGACTTTCTGGCGCATGGCATGGGGCTGGTCAGCCACGAGGCGCCGCGGCTCACTGGCTCCGGCCCGGTCCCTTATGACGCCTACGATGCGGACAAACCGCTCGATGCCGGCATGGTGATTTCGGTCGAAACCACGCTAACGCATCCGCGCCGCGGCTTCATCAAGCTCGAGGACACCGTCGCGGTGACGGCGGCGGGTTTCGAGGTCTATGGCGATCGCGCCCGCGGCTGGAACCGCGCCGGCGGCGCCGGCTGATCTTGTCCGCGCGCCTGATAGTGTGATCGAGGTCGGCTTTGGGATCGAAATTTGACCGCGGCCGGGCGGGCCGTTGGTCTCCGACTTGACAATGCGCCGGGAAATCGGCTCGACATAACTGTCCCAATATAGCGGCCTGCGTGACCCGATGCCGGACTTCTACGATGCCCTGGAGACGCGCGCGCCGGAAACGCGCGAGCACGAGCAGTTCTCGCAGCTGCCGGAGCTGATCGCACGCGCGATGAGTGCGCCAGGCTGGGCCGCGCAGCTGACCGGCATCGAGCCGAAATCGGTGACATCGCGCGAGGCGCTGGCCAGTCTGCCGGTGCTGCGTAAGTCGGACCTCACGGAGCGGCAGCGAGAGAAGCCGCCGCTCGGCGGCTACGCCGTCACCGCGCCGGGCCAGCTCAAGCGCCTATTGATGTCGCCCGGCCCGATCTTCGAGCCTGAGGGTCACGGCAAGGACTGGTGGAATTTGGCGCGCGCGCTGTTTGCCGCCGGGTTTCGCCCGGGCGACATCGTGCACAACGCTTTCGCTTATCACCTGACGCCCGGCGGATTCATTCTCGAGTCGGGGGCGCATGCGCTCGGCTGCACGGTCATTCCCGGCGGCGTCGGCAACACCGAGCAACAGGTGGAGGCGATCGCGCATCTCAAGCCGGCCGGATACACCGGCACGCCGGATTTTCTCAAAATCCTGCTCGACGCGGCGGAGAAGACGGGCAAAGACGTGTCCTCGATCAAGCGCGGCCTCGTCTCCGGCGCGGCGCTGCCGTCGTCGCTGCGCGCGCACCTCGCAGACCGCGGGGTGGCCGTCCTGCAAAGCTACGCCACCGCCGAACTCGGCGCTATCGCCTACGAAACGACGGCGCTCGAAGGCATGGTCGTCAACGAGACGGTCATCGTCGAGATCGTGCGGCCGGGCACCGGAGATCCGGTTGCCGAGGGCGAAGTGGGGGAGGTGGTCGTCACCTCGTTCAACCCCGATTATCCGATGATCCGCCTCGCCACCGGCGACCTCTCGGCGGTGCTCGCCGGCCGCTCGCCGTGCGGCCGCACCAATATGCGGATCAAAGGCTGGATGGGGCGTGCCGATCAGACCACCAAGGTCAAGGGCATGTTTGTGCATCCGGCCCAGATCGCCGAAATCGCCAAGCGCCATCCCGAGATCGGACGGGTTCGTCTTTCGGTCACGCGCGAAGCCGAACAGGACGTGATGACGCTTGCGGCAGAATGCGCCGCGCGCCCGAGCGGACTTGAAGACGCGGTAGCGGCGAGCCTGCAGTCGGTGACCAAGCTCAAAGGCCGCGTCAAGCTGGTCGCGCCGGGGACGCTGCCGAACGACGGCAAGATCATTGCGGATGAGCGGAGCATTGGGTAGAGGCGCGATTTGGCGCCCGAGCAACAAGCCACCCATTCGATCACTCTAGCTTAAGAACTCGAAGACACTGCCGGTGCAACGCGATCGGCCGCGAACCGGCATCTCCGAAATTGTACTAAGCGGACATGTGCCGGCTATCGCAAAAGCGACAAAGCGACACGACTGGCCAAATTCAGACCTACGTCTAAGCCGAGAACATTTTGGCAAACCTATCGCGGCCGAGGCATATTGCACTTCTGGTACAGTCTGCATCAAATAAACGCGGGGCAATGATTCTGAGCGGCAGACGCACAGCCGTTAGTGTGCCCGGACTCTACGCGCAGGGGTTGTCCGTTGGAAGGTATCGCCAACGCGATTGCTATAGTGAAATTCTTTATCCGTTTGTGGCGAGTTGACGATGCTTTCATAATTCAGAATGGGCAGCGGTTTTCCAATCAAATAGCCCTGAATTTGTTCGCAGACTTCATAACTCAGGATGCGGCGTTGTGCTTCGGTTTCGACGCCCTCCGCCAGCACCGGTAGTTTGAGGCTCCGCGTCAAGGTGATGACAGCACGGACAATTGCGGCATTGTTATCGTTGGTCTCTAAGTCAGACACAAAAGACCGATCGACCTTAATTTTGTCGAAGGGAAATGATTGAAGATATGACAGGGACGAATATCCCGTCCCGAAATCATCCATCGCGATTTGCACCCCTAGGGTCTTCAAACGCCGCAAGATCGTTTGAGCGCGACCAAAATCATCGATAAGCACGCTTTCGGTAATTTCGAGTTCAAGTCGGAACGGTGACAGGCCGGTCTCGAGCAAGACAGCGTGCACAAGCGCAGGCAGATCGCCGTAGCGAAACTGCGCTGGAGATAAATTCACCGCAAGCAGGCTCTTCGACTTCCACGATGCTGCTTCCGTGCATGCTGTGCGCAGTATCCACTCGCCAGGCGGGATTATCAGACCGCCTTCTTCAGCAAGCGGAATGAAAACCGAAGGTGGAATCAAGCCGCGAGTCGGATGGTGCCAGCGGACAAGAGCTTCAAAACCGATGACAGTCCCATCAATCAGGGCTTCGGGTTGATAGACAAGTTGGAACTCGCCGTTTTCAAGGGCCGATCTGAGATCATGTTGAAGCTCGCGATGCCCGCGCAACCGACGATCCATTTCAGGTTCGAAGAACCGATAGGAGCCGGGACCTTCTGCCTTAGCGCGATAGAGTGCTGCGTCGGCATTGCAAATGAGTTTCTCGGCGTCGGTGGCGTCATTTGGGTAGATCGCCACCCCTATGCTGGCATTCGCCGTGAGTTTTTGGCCATCAATCTGCATGGAATCGCCGAGACTCGTAACTATCCGTTCGACCAAACGAGCAGTCGCGTCAAGAAGTTGCGTCCCTGTTATGATAATTGTGAATTCGTCACCGCCGACGCGCGCAAGGAAGGCGCCGCCGATTGCGGATTTTAATCGCTTTGCCACCTGGCAAAGAAACGCGTCGCCGATCGAATGACCGAATAAATCATTCACATATTTAAACCGATCAACGTCCAAACACACCAACCCAAACTGCTCGCCTGACCTCCTCGCTCGCTCCAACGTAGTTGCAAAACATTCGTTGAATGCCGCGCGGTTCGGCAGACCGGTGAGAACATCATGATGCGCAAGATGTGCGATCCTTGCTTCATATTGCTTGCGCTCAGTAATTTCCTGGTGAGTAGCGACCTAACCGCCATCGGCTGTAGGTTGGTTCACCACTTCAATGATGCGACCATCCGGCAGATCAACAGTGACGCTGATCTTCTCCTTATTACGTGCTGTGGCTCTTATCTTAACATCATATTCGGTCGGGCTACCCTTAAAGACGCCGCGTTGCCTGCGATGCTCGATCATCTCAAGCAGAAGGCAGCCAGGCTTAATCACATCGGCGGATAGGTTATACATGCGGATGTAGCGTTCATTACATATAACGAGCCGACCATCGCGGTCGAACATGCATAAGCCTTGAGACATATTGTGTAGCGCGGCATCGATATGGCGGTTTGCGCGCTGTAGTTCACGTGTCTTCTCGGCCAGACTCACCTCACGTTCGGCGAGCGCAGCCTCGGACAAAAGAACGCGATGGAATTGTTTGCTCAACATTCTAAGAAGAAAGCCGGAGCATATCAACCCAAGCACGGTGCCGATGCCAATAAGTGTCGCCCGGCGATCCCAGTGCGCCAGTGCGGCAGTTTCCGATACTGCTACATCGACAACTAATGGGTAATCATGTAACGGATGTACGGCGACAAAGCGTGCCTGGCCGTCAAAATATCCGGGCGACCAATAGTGTCCACCACCCGCCGCAACCAATTTGTACCACGGCGATCCTGCCGGCAATTTCTGATTCTGCGGTCTACTGCGGTCGGGTAGCGTATTAATATCGTGCCGTCGGCGTGCAGCAGCGCAAATGATTGATCGTGCAAAGGTGTGATCGAATTATAGATGTTCTGGAAATACGAGCTGCCCAATCCGACCAAAACCACGCCGCGAAATTCGTTATGTGCGTTATTGATGCGTTTGCTCACAAAGATTGTCGGCGCGCCGGTAATGCGATCCGCCAGAAGGGTGCTGATATAAATCCGGTTGTCATTTTCCCGCTTAAAGTGCTGGAAATAGTCGCGATCGGCGACGTCGATCTTTGACGGGATCCAATGCTGCGTTGTGTTTGCGATGTATCCGTCGCTGTCTTGATGATAGCGATAAAGTCGGCCTGCGACAGTCGACTTAAACGGTCCCTCAGAAACTCATGTAAATCACGACCGAGTGTCTCCTGATCCAGTTCTTCTTGCGCCGATGGAGCTTGTTTTTCTACTCGTTCACGAACATCGGTCAGAACGATATCGACCGATTGAATTGATCGAGCGAGTTGCTCACTGAGTACCGTAGCAATGTTGCCGATGTTGGCATTGGTCTCCTGAATTGCGTCTGTCCGAAGGCCGCGAATTGTTAGGCCGATCGCTAAGACAGATGACGCGATGAGCCCAAAAGCGACGTAGCTGAGCATTCGGAAGTTATGGCGGCGGATGTTCGTCGGCATGCCGATTTATTGGGCGGTTGGTTTTGCCTGGAGCATAGGCGTATTCGATTAGCTAGCATTTAAGCGAGCCTGCAATCGCTGGGTTGTATGAATCAGTACTGACACTACGTCTCGGATTTGCGATGAATTGCAATTACTTTAAGGTCAGCGTCGTCGCCGCTTATTGAAAGAAGGGCGCCCGCGCAACGGCAATAGCGGCGCTGCGAGGGCCTTGCGTTGCTCACCACCGGGCGCAGCGATTGGCATCAAGGCACTTGACGGTTAGGAGTTGATGAATGCGCTGATCGTAACGATCCGCAATGCAATCGGCATCCTTGCCGCACGATACGAGGGTGTGACGCCACGAGTGTTGCTCGGCATCAAGCCTGCGCCGTTCTCTTGCCGATAGGGTCTTGTGCAAGTTTATGACCAAATAGGCTATTTGCTGGTCGCGAGACGACAAGCGAGGGGTCTGACAAATCAAGGCTTCAGTCGCCGTCTTTGCGCCGCCGCAGTTGGCGCCTTGCGCCTGTGCGCCAGAGGCGCAGAACAGCTGCAATCCCAGTATACCGGCCATCAGGGGAATACGTAGTAGCGCCATGCTTGATAGATACACCAACGCGATCTGCAGTTGCAATACAGATCGCGCGTGAGGGTTCCTGGTTAGCTGCCGCGGAATTTTGCCTTGCGCTTGCCGTGGAAGGCTTCGACGCCCTCGCGGAAATCGTCCGATTGCCGCAAGCGGCTGTAGCAATGCCCCTCGAGTTCGATGGCAATGGAGAGCGTCGAGTCCTCGGTATCGTTGAGAAGCTTCTTCGCGGTGCGCTGTGCGAGCGGCGAGAAGCCGCGCAGCTCGTCGACAAGCGCGTCGGTGGCCGCCTCGACCTTGCCGTCGGCGACGCAATCGGTGGCGATGCCCCAGTCGAGCGCCTGCCGGGCGGGGATGCGCTTCGAGCGCATCACGATGTCCTTGGTGCGGGTGATGCCGACGATTTTCTGCAAGCGCGCGGAGCCGCCCGAGCCCGGGATCTGGCCGAGCCGTTGCTCGGGCAGCGCATAGAAGCAGGTCTCCGATGCGAGACGGAAATCGCAAGCGAGCGAGATTTCAAAGCCGACGCCGAAACAATAGCCGCGGTTGGCGGCGATCACCGGCTTGGCGCAGCGCGCCGGAGCGGCGATGTTCCAGGCGAGCTTGGAGACGTGCTCGGGCGAGGCTTCGAGAAAGCCCTTGATGTTGCCGCCGCTGGAAAAGTGCTCGCCGACGGCGCGCAAAACGATGACGCGGACGCGCAGGTCCTCGTCGATCGCTTCGAACACCAGGCGCAACTGGTCGCGTTGCGGCATCTCGATGATGTTGAACGGCGGCCGATCGAGAATCACGTCGGCGCGCTCGTGCTCGGCATCGATCTCGACGCGAAACCCGTCAAGCCGCGCCAGCCGCGGGTCGGCGAAAGTCATGGCAGTGCTCATAGCTGATTCCTTAATGGTTATTGATCGTAAGGTCAGGCTCGGTCCGATATTCGCCGGACACGAGCTTGCGGCGCAAAAGCTTGCCGACCGGAGATTTGGGAATTTCCGCGACGAAGACGTAGCGCCGCGGACGCTTGAAGTTGGCGAGGCCGGAGCTGCGGCAGAACGCGTCGAGCTCCTGCTCGGTGACTGCGCCCCGCCGGTGGATGAAGGCGCAGACGATCTTGCCCCAGCGCTCGTGCGGCAGCCCGGCTACGGCGACCTCGGACACGGCGGGATGCAGCGACAAACAGCTTTCGATCTCCACCGGCGAGACGTTCTCGCCGCCGGTGATGATCATATCGTCGACCCGGCCGGTGACGAACAGATCGCCTTCGGAGTCGATCAATCCGGTGTCCCCGGTAAAATACCAGCCGCCTCGCAGCGCGGCGGCGTCGGCGTCGGGTCGGCGCCAGTAACCCTCGAACGATTCGTCGCCGGCGATCAGCGCGACGATCTCGCCTTCCTCGCCGACGGCAGCGATCTCGTCGGCGGATTTGGCGCCGAGACGCACGACGCGGATCAATTGATTGATGCCGGCGCGCCCGGCGGTGCCGGGCTTGGCCGTGGCGTTCTGCTCGATGGTGAAGGTGTAGATCTCGGAGCTGCCGTAATGGTTGACGAACAGGTCGGGGCGAAACGCCGCGTCGAGCTCCTTGAGCAACGCATCGGTCATCGGCGCGCCGGCGAATCCGAGCTTGCGCACCGAGCTGACATCGGTGCGCGCGAACAGCGGATGATGCACGAGATCGTGGTACAGCGTCGGCACCAGATAGAGATTTGAAATCCGCTCGGCGGCGATCAGCTGCAGCGCGCGGGCGACGTCGAATTGCGGCAGACAGACGAAGGTGCCGCCGATCAGCGACATCGTCTGTAGCGAGCGAACGCCCATGGTGTGGTAGAGCGGCATGACGCCGAGCGTGCGTTCGCCGCGGCGGTAGAGGTTCTGCGCGACATGGGCGACCGCCGCCGCACGCTCGGCGAGATGCCGCCGCGGCACGCCTTTCGGCCGCGATGTCGTCCCCGAGGTGTAGAGCATAAGCGACCAGGCGTCGGCGCCCACGCGCGGCGTGGCGTCGGCGGCCTTGGATTCCACGAGGGCGGCGAAGTCGAGGTCCGGCGAGCCGGGCACCGCGACGGCGATGCGCGGCAGGCGCTTGGCCTGCGGCGCGGCGGCGACGGCTGCGGCGGAAATGTCCTGATAGACGATGGCTTTGGCTTCGGCATTCTCAATGCCAAAATCGATCTCGTGATCCTTCGCGCGCCAATTCAGCGGCGTGATGATGATGCCGGCGAACTGACAGGCCCAGTGGACGGTGGCGGCCTCCCAGCGGTTCTGCAGCACCGTGATCAGATGATCGCCGGGCTGCAATCCGATCTGGTCGAACGCGGCGACCAGCGCGGAAATTTTCGTGTACCACTGCCGGTAGGTCAGCCGCAGCTCGCCGTCGACAACGGCCAGCGCTTTGGGATCGCGGTCGACGCTCGCAACAAAGCTGGTGCCGAGATCAAGCACGCTCACGCTCCTCACGAAGTTTCCGCGCCGCGTCCAGCGTCGCTTTGACGATCGATCCGTAGCCGGTGCAGCGGCACAAATGGCCTGAGAGAAAAGCGCGAATTTCCGGTTCGGTGGCATCCGGCCGATCGCGCAACAGCGCATCGAGCGACATCAGGATGCCCGGCGTGCAAAATCCGCATTGCAGTCCGTAGTTCTCCCGGAAGGCGTTTTGCAGCGGCGAAAGACGATCCGGCGCCGGCGCCAAGCCCTCGACGGTGCGGATGTCGGCGCCTTCGGCCTGGACCGCGAGGGCGAGACAGGAGCGGGCCGGCACGCCGTCGATCTGAACAGTGCAGGCGCCGCAGACGCCGTGCTCGCAGCCGACATGGGTGCCGGTCGCGCCGAGCACGTGGCGGATGAAATCGCTCAGCAGCATGCGCGCGTGGGCTTGTCCGGAAACCATGCGGCCGTTGAGCGTGAAGCTGACGCGATGCAGTGATCCTGCGTTCAGGCGCGGCATCGGGCGGCCTCCTCAAGCGTCTGGCGCCCCAGCTGCCGCACCAGCTGGCGCCGGTAGGTCGCGGTGGCATGCAGGTCGTCGCGCGCGTCGAGGTCCCAGGCGAAAGCATCGAGCGCGTCCTCGAGCGCCGGATCGCCGGGCAGCGGCAGCTGTCGCGCCACCGGGCGGTCGGCGACGCCGCCGACTGCGAGCTGGGCGCGCTGCGCATCCACCACCGCCGCACAGGCAACGATGGCAAAATCGCCATGCCGCCGTCCGATCTCGCGGAAGGCGTAGCCGGCGCCGCTGCGCGCCATGGGAAAGCGCACGGCTTCGACCAGCTCGTCATCCTTGCGATCGGTCGACATCATGCCGGCGAAGAATGTTGCGGCGGCGACCCGGCGTGACCGCCGTCGCGACCGCAGCTCGATCTCGCCGGCGAGCGCGACCAGAACAAGCGGCAGCTCGGCGCTCGGATCGGCATGCGCGACCGAGCCGCAAACGGTGCCGCGATTGCGCGTTTGGGCGTGGCCGATCCAGGGCAGAGTCGCGGCCAGGAGCGGCTGTTGGGCGCCCAGATCAGCTTGCCGCTCGAGTTCGCGCTGGCGAACGGCGGCGCCGACGCGGATCATGCCGCCGCCGGTCTCGATACGTTTCAGTCCCGGCAAGTGCATGATGTCGATGACGATGCGCGGTTTGGCCAAGCGCATGTTCAGCATGGGAACGAGCGATTGTCCGCCGGCAAGGATGTGGGCGTCTGCGCCTTCCTGCCGGAGCACGTCGAGGGCCTCCTCGATGCTCTCGGCGCGCACATAGTCGAATGCTGCCGGCTTCACGCCTTCCTCCGCAACAGCCGGAGCAAGCGGCCGATGACGCCGCTGCGCTGCTTGCCGCCGCCGGCATGCGCCGCCAGCGCGGAAAAAAATTTACCGATGATCAGCTTGGCGGCGCCGTCCAACAGTCGGCCACCTACCGACGCCACCTTGCCGCCTATTGCCGCTTCGTACCGGTAGGTCACGACCGTTCCATTGGCGGCATCCGGCTCGAGCTTGACGCGTCCGCTGCCGCGACCGAGGCCCAATGCGCCCTCCGCCGAGCCCGATAATGTGACGGCGCGCGGCGGGTCGAGGTCGGAAAGTTCAATGTCGGCGCGATACCGGCCCTTCACCGGCCCGATGCCGAGCGTCACGTCGGCGCGGAAATAGGTGTCGAATATTTTCTCGATGCCATGCGCGCTCGGCACCACGGCTTCGAGCGTCGCCGGATCGAGCAGCATGCGCCAGACCTGATCGGGCGGCGCGTTCACCTGAGCGCGGCCTTCGCCAAACAGGACCCGCTCGCCCTTGCCGGGTCGTGCGACCGGTTGCGGCCGGCCGGGGCGTGCGGTTTCGGAAGGGTGAATGTGGGCGGCAAGTTTCGCCGGCGTCGCCGGCAGATCGATCTCGGCGAGCCCCAGCGCGTCGGCGATCGCGTTGGCGATGCAGACTGGCGTCGACATGCAATTGCCTTCGCCGACGCCTTTGGCGCCGAGCGGGGTAAAGGGCGAGGGCGATTCCCGGTGCAGGATGATCGGCTCGGGGACTTCCATCGTCGTCGGCACCAAATAATCGGCAAACGTACCCGAGAGAAAACTGCCGTCGGCCGCGTAGGCATATTCTTCGTAGAGCGCCGCGCCGAGGGCATGCGCAAAGCCGCCGTTGATCTGGCCGGCGACCATCGCCGGATGCAGGATGCGTCCGCAATCGTGCATGGTGACATAGCGGTCGAGGTGCACCGCGCCCGACATCGGATCGATCTCGACGCCGCAGAAATCGAAGATGAAGCCGTGACACAGCGAGCTGTTGATCTCATCGGCTTCATTCGGTGCCGTCAGCTGCGGCGGCGTCCAGAACACCGTCTCCCGGATGGTCTGCCCGATCTCGGCGGCGATCGTGCCGGGGGCCCAATGGCCAGCCGCGGCGATGCGCGAAAAGGGTGTGGCATTGTCCGGGTTTGAACGGGTGGCGACACGGCCGTCGGCGAAAACGATCTCCGCTGCCGGAACGTTAAGCTGGGCGGCGGCGATCCGCGCCAGCCGTTCGCGCAATTGCAGCGCTGCGATTTGCGCGGCGCCGGCGACCGCCGGGGCAAAGCGGCTGGAATAATTGCCCGAGGCGATCGACCAGCCGTCCTTGGCGGTGTCTACTTCGGTGGTGACGCGGACATCCTGCGGCTTCAATCCGAGCGCGTCGGCGATCACCTGCGCCAGCACCGTGCGGTGGCCCTGTCCCTGCGGGGCCGAGGCGACCTGCACCGAGACGGCCCCGAGCGGATCGAGGCTGACCGTTGCGGTCGATTGTGCGCCATTCTTCGGGCCGGCACGGCGCCGTTCCTCCGGCGTCAACGGCGTCGTGATGTATCCCATGTTGGAGACGCTTGGCTCGACCACCGCGGCAAAGCCGATGCCATAATGCTTGCCCGCGGTGCGGGCGGCATCGCGGCGGGCTTGCAGAGCCGCAAGTTGGCCCTCGGCTACCGCCGCCTCCAGCGTCCCCGCGAAATCTCCGGAATCCAGCAACGCGCCGGTCGCGGTGCGGTAAGGCATGGCTTCGGCGGGAACGAGGTTGCGGCGAATGACCTCGAGCGGATCGAGATTAAGCTCGATCGCGATGCGTTGCACGAGCCGCTCGAGCGGATAATAGACTTGCGGGCCGCCGAACCCGCGATTGAGCCCGGTCGGTGTCTTGTTGGTGAGAACGATCCGGTTGTGCACCTTGACGTGACGGATGTCGTAGGCGCCGGTCAGGTTGCCGTGCATGCGATAGAGGGTGGCGGGCTCCGGCGCGCGCAGATGCGCGCCGCAATCCTCGAGCTGATCCCAGGCCAGCGCGGCAATGCGGCCGTCGGAATCGACCGCGGCCTCGAGCGTCGTGACGCGGTTGGCGGCCGAGACCGATCCGGCCAAATGCTCCAACCGGTCTTCGATCCATTTCACCGGCCGCGCGGCGATCCGCGCCGCTACGGCGATCAGCACGATATAGGGAAATATCGCTTGCTTGACGCCGAAGCTGCCGCCGGAGTCCCGAGGCGTCCGCAGCCGGAATCGGTTGCCCGGGACCTTCAGCGCCCGCGCCATGACCGGATGCAGGCTGAACGGTCCTTGGAAATTGGCCAGCACATCGTAGGCGCCCTCTGCGGGATCGTATTCGGCGACGACGCCGTAGCTTTCGATCGGCGTGCAGGAATTGCGCGGATAGCGGACATCGACGCGGACGCGGTGCGCGGCGGCAGCAAAGGCGCCCTCGGGATCGCCGTAACGAAAGACGCGCTCGCCGATGACATTACCGTTCGCTCCCGGATGGAGCACGGGAGCGTCCGGCGCTGCCGCCGCGAGCGGATCGACCACCGCCGGCAATGCTCGATAGCGGACTTCGATGAGATCGAGCGCGTCCTCGGCGCGATAGCGGTCGGAGGCGACCACGATGGCGACCGGCTCGCCGACATAACGCACGCGATCGGTCGCTATCGGCCAACATTCGATGCCGGCCTTTACGCCCACCACCAGGCTCGACGTCAGCGCTTTGACGTCGGCGCCGGTGACGACCGCGAAGACTCCATCCGCGGCTTTCGCCGCGGTGCAATCGATCGCCTCGATTTCCGCGTGCGCGTGCGGCGACCGCAGGATCGCCGCCTCGAGCGTGCCGGGAGGTACGCCGAGATCGTCGAGATAGTGGCCGCGGCCGGTCAGCAGTGCCGCATCTTCAAATCGCGGTATGGAGCGGCCGACCCAATCCTTTACGCCCTGCGTCACCTTCAAATCGTCGCCGTGCGCAGCCATCGGTCTTTCCACTCGCCCGGCCGGAAGCCGGATACGTCTTCAACGCTCATTTTGAGGACTTCAGCAAGAGCAGGGCGCGGCGAACATCGCACCGCATCCGAACGGTTGGCAATACTGACGGGGCCGGGACCGGCGGTGCGGGCGCGGGGGTCAGAGGCGGGGTAGGAGGTGCCGGTGTCGGGGGCTGTGTTGGCCAGGAGTGGGCGGTGTGGGCGCCGGTGTTGGCGGCATCGGAGGCGACCGGGGTCGGAACCGGGCACTGGAGTAGGCTCTAGCGGTGTCGCGGTCTCGCTCGCCAGCATGAGCCCCTCCGAACAGAGGCACATTTTGAGAAAATGCCGGCTCGTCCTGGGCCCGACCGGCAGCCGACCAGAGCCAACTGGACGTCTGCCGCGCGCTGGCGTCGTCGGCGCGGTAGCGAGTTCTACGCTTGCAATGCCAAGATCGGATTTGGGGGCGACCTGATGGTCCCCCTCTTATCCGACCGCGCCGCGGCGCTGTGGGCGCCGAGGCCTGCGCCTTTGAATTTGAGAAGGTTTGGCTCCCCGGGCCGGATTCGAACCAGCGACCAACCGGTTAACAGCCGGTTGCTCTACCGCTGAGCTACCGGGGAACGATGATGCCCACTCGGCGTAAGCGCGGTTGCCTATAACAAAGCCGCGCCGGCTTTGAAAGCATGAGGCTCCAATAAATCCTGTTACGCCCGCCTTCGCTAATGCTACGGCGCGGTAGCCTTCGTACCAGGGCTTGCCGAGCCGAGCTGCGGAGCAGTGAAGGCTGGAGGCCACGCCCGGAATTGAACCGGGGTAAACGGTTTTGCAGCCGTAAAAACGTGGCTGACGCAAGTCCTTGATACTGACTCGCTTTCGCCAAATCTCCAAAAAATCCCCTGGAAAATAGCGGTCTTAGGTTGACGTAAGCGGCATATCGTGACAGTCTCGCGGCACGTCGTGACACGTCGCAACGCTGACGAAACACTGACGGAAGGGGTAAACGGGCATGAAACCGCAAAAGCCGGACAACCTCGACGCTGACTTTATACGCACCGTCAAGCCGCCGAAAAAAGGCGCGGTGACTTATTGGGACAACGGCACCATTCCCGGCTTCGGCGTCAGAGTGCACGGCGGAGGCGCCAAGTCGTTTTTCATCAACTACCACTTTGAAGGCGCCGAGCGCCGCTACACGATCGGCCAGTTCCCGCGCTGGTCGGTGGCGGCAGCCCGCGATCGCGCCAAGGAATTGCGGGTGCAGATCGACCGCGGCCACAACCCCGCCGGCCAGAAGCGCGAACGGCGCGTGGCGCCGACCGTGCAAGACCTGATCGACCGTTACATCCGGGATCATTTGCCCACAAAGGCGGCGAGCCGATCGAAGGACGAAAAGGCGATGCTGGCCGAGATCGGCAAATATCTCGGGACGCGCACCAAGGTGGCGGATGTCCACGGCGGCGACATCCGCGACATGCATCGCAAGATCACCGAGAGCATCGGTCGCGGCGGCAAGCCTCGCCCGGTGCGGGCCAATCGTATCCTTACCGTATGCTCAAAGATGTTCTCGCTCGCGCTGGTGCCATTGCCCGGCGAGAACACGCCTTGGCGAAATGCGCTGCAGGGCAACCCGTGCAAGGGCGTCAAGCGCAATCACGAAGAGGGCAGGGAACGGTTTTTCAGCCAAGCGGAACTCGCGGCAATCACCGACGCCTTGGCCAACTATCCCGGCGTGGCCGCCGATTGTTTACGGCTGATCATGCTAACCGGCTGTCGGCCGGACGAGGCGATGAAGGCCACCTGGGAGGAATTCGACAAGCAGCCGGGATATTGGATCAAGCCGTCAGCCCACACAAAGCAGCGCCGCGTTCATCAGCTCCCGTTAAGCCCGGCGGCAATCGAATTGATCGATCGGCTACGGAAGACCCGAAAGGGTAAGTGGGTGTTCCCCGGCGACAAGCCCGGCGAGCATTTAGTGGCGTTATGGCATGTCTGGCATTTTGTCAGAGATCGCGCCGGGCTCGGGGCTGACGCCCGCGCCTATGATCTGAGGCACACGTTTGCATCGGTGGGGGCAGGGGGCGGGCTCAGCTTGCCGATCATCGGTCGGCTGCTCGGTCATACCCAGTCGCGGACGACTCAGCGATATGCACACCTCGCGGATGATCCGCTCCGTGAGGCGGCGGAGAAGATCACCACCGTCATCATCGGCGCGGGCAAGCCGGGCGCCGAAGTCGTCCCGCTGCAAAAGCGGTGACGCGATGACGAGAAAACAGGATAGCGATCATCAGGTACCCGAGGTGTGGCTTGACCCTCGCGACGCGCTCGCTGCTCTGCGCACCTGCCTCGCGTGCAGTGAAGGACACGCCGAGGCGTTGCTGCGCAAGGCAATGGCGTCAGGCGAAGTCCGCTTGCGTACACGGGACCTCATTATTCTGGATGACCTCAAGCATGCAGTTTGGGTTTCCGAGCGCTGTCCGGCAATATCCGAAGGTGCCGACATGCCGCCCGGCATCCAAATAAACGCGCCTGATCTTGAGGCGTGGGTAAATTCCGAGCCGACGCCTGTTCGCCCGTCGGTAAGGCGAGTCGGCTACAAGGCCGAATTGGCGCGCCAGGTGGCGGCGGCGATTTGGGGCGCCCACGGGCCGCCCGAGGGCTTGCCGCCGCAGCAGATTTTTAAGCTGGTCGCTGATAAGGCTCAAGAGCTTTACGGCGTGACCATCAGCAAGAACCAGGTGCTTCGCGCCGTCGCCGGCAAGTCCGCGTAAGCCCCTGCTGAGCCATCCGCGCCATTTGAGCCATGGCTCCGATGGCGTGTGCGTCCTGACGGCAAATCGCGGAACAAGTCGTCACATCTCGAATTACAGGGATGCACGACAATGCCTAATCTCCCCGGCTTCAAAACGGAATCTGAAAAAGCGGCCGAACTCGGCATTACTCCGCGCGCGCTCCGAAATTGGCGTGCACAGAGGAGGGGACCGCCTTGGGCCAAAATCGGCCGCCTGATTGTCTATCCGAATGATGGATTCGAAGCGTGGTTGCGCGCCCAGGTGCAGCAGCCCGCCCGCTCCCGTCGCGCCGCCTGAAAAACCGAACCCCGCGCAATGGGCGTCGCGCAGGGCTCGGCAGGCAATTAGTGATCGATCTCGACAGTCGCTCACATAGGCCAAGCCGGTACCTAATGCAACGCACCCGCGCGGGTCCGAAAAGGAACCCGAGCGATGAATGATCAAGCCAAGACGCGACGTCCGACGCTTCCCGAGCCGAGCCCGCTGCGGCGATCTTACAAAATCCGGCCGAGCGATTGGCGCCGACGCCCACCTAATCCGCAATTCTGCGACAGACCCCCGGCCGCGCCGGAATTTGATGACGCCTGCTGGCTCGAAACCGCAAGCGGAGCGGCGCTCGCAATTCGCACCTTTGCCGATCACCACGAGGATGCAGACCTATGAGCGCGATCGAGGTCGCATTGTTCGGCACGCTCGGCCGCGACGCCGAACACAAAACATCGGCAAAAGGAAAGGCCTACCTGAGGGCGAACATCGCCGTCAGCCAAGGTGAGGAAACGACCTGGGTAAACGCCATGGTCTTCGACGTCGCGGCGATCGACGACGCGGCCAAGTTCATCAAGGGTGCGCGGGTTTACCTTGAAGGGCGCCTGCAACTCAGCGAATGGACCGATCGAGACGGCAAGCAGCGGCACGGTTTGTCCGTCATGTCTTGGCACTGTCGCCTGTCGCAGATCGGCCGCAGCCGACCGGAACGCGATCGCAAGCCGCCGCCGGCCGGACGCACCAAATTCACGACAGCTAAACCCGCGGCCTCAAGTTCGGCGAGTAATGGCGCCGAGCTGAACGACGACATTCCGTTTTGACGGAGCGCATCATGACCGAACGTCAGCGCCTTCCCGATCGCCGCGCTTCGACCACGTTTCAGGTTGAAGCGTTTGGCCTGCTGTTCACCGTCACCGCCTCGCATTTTGCGCACGGTGGACTCGGCGAAGTCTTCATCCAAAACCACAAGGCCGATTCGGGCGCCGGGATCATGGCCAGCGACAGCGCAATCGCTGATCGCTGGCATTGCAATTCGGGTGCCCGGCCGAAGTCTTGCGCAAGGCGTTGAGCCGCGACGCTCGCGGAAACCCAAGCGGGCCGCTCGCCGCTGCGCTCGATGCGCTTTCTCGGCTGCCGCCCGCCGACGGCGAAGCAATGCCGGCGCCGGCGCTGCCAAACGGACCAACTCCATCCGCTGGCGCAGTCAACCGGATCACCACGTTGGAGCCGGTGGCATGAGCAGCATTATTGGACAACGACCAATGAGAACCGACGCCGCTTTTGAGGCATGGAAGCAAAAAGCAAAGAGCGTTCCGATCGAGAAGGAGCTCGCCCGGCGCGGCATCAAGCTGAAGCGCCAAGGCAAGGAACTCGTTGGCCCGTGCCCGCGATGCGACGGCACTGATCGCTTCGCCATCAATACGGTCGAGCAAGTTTGGAATTGTCGGGGGTGTGGCAAAGGCGGCGATGGGATCGCGCTCGTTGAACATCTGGACGGCTGCGATTTTGTCACCGCGGGCACCCTGCTGGCCGGCGAGCCGCCGCCGAAGCTCAACGGCAAAACGGGGCCGCTGCCGACGGCGAAAGGGAACGACGAATTTAAGAAGGTTGTCGCCGCGACCTACAGCTACGCCGACGAAGCCGGCGCCCTGCTGTTCCAGACGCAGCGCGTCGAGTTTCAGAATCCAGACGGCAGCTTCGTGCTGACGAAAGAGGGCAAGCGAAAAAAGACCTTCCGCCAACGGCGCCCGGATCCCAAGCAGCCAGGCCAATGGGTCTGGAACGTCGACGGCGTACGCCTCGTGCCGTACCGCCTGCCGGAGTTGCTCGAGGCGGTCGGCAACGAGCAGACGATTCTCATCGTTGAGGGCGAGGCTAAAGTCGACCTGTTGCGCTCTTGGAATGTACCGGCAACCTGTTGCGCCGAGGGCGCCAAGAAATGGCGGCCCGAACATTCAGAACACCTGCGCGGCGCCGACATTGTGGTTTTGCCCGACAACGATGCCGCCGGCCGAGAGCACGCCGAGCTCGTCGCCGCTTCGCTGCAGGACGTCGCTGTTTGCGTTCGCATTCTTGAGCTGCCCAACTTGGCGGCCAAAGACGACGTAATCGATTGGGCGGCTGCGGGACACACAGTCAATGAATTTTGGCGGCTGATCGAAACACAGGCTGCGGTTTGGGCGCCGGACAGCGCGGGCGACCGCTCAGATGAACCGCCGGCGAGCGAGAGCGAGCATGGCAGCGACGAGCCGACGCCCGCAAAACATGAGGAAG
>JBEKJZ010000057.1:0-20946 GCA_050010955.1 Xanthobacteraceae bacterium
GAATCGCCGTTCGGCAGCGGCTTGAAGCGGTCGGCTTCCTCGCCGCCCTCGCCGGTATTCGACTTGCCGCCGATGCGGTTCATGGCGATGGCGAGCGTGGTGTGGGCCTCGCGCGAGATCGAGCCGAACGACATGGCGCCGGTCGAGAAGCGCTTGACGATGTTTTTAGCCGGCTCGACCTCCTCGATTGGTATCGGTGCGCGGCCGTCTTCCGCGGCCGACTTGAGGCGGAACAAGCCGCGGATGGTGGTGAGATTCTCCGACTGCTCGTTGATGATCGCCGCGTATTGCCGGTACTTCTCGTAGGAATTGCCGCGCACCGCGTGCTGCAAGGCCGCGACCGTCGCCGCGTTCCAGACGTGATCCTCGCCGCGCACGCGCACCGCGTAGTCGCCGCCGACGTCGAGCATGCTGCGGTAGATCGGCGCGTCGGAGAAGGCGTCGCGATGCCGCCGCACCGCCTCTTCGGCGATCTCGGTCAGGCCGACGCCCTCGATGCGGGTGGCGGTTCCGGTAAAATATTTGGCGACGAAATCCGACTTCAAGCCGACCGCGTCGAAGATCTGCGCGCCGCAATAGGACTGATAGGTGGAGATGCCCATCTTCGACATCACCTTGAGCAGTCCCTTGTCGATCGACTTCATGTAACGCTTGAGGACTTCCTTGTCGTCGAGCTTTTGCGGCAGCTCGCCCTTCATCGCGACGAGCGTTTCAAACGCCAGATACGGATTGATCGCTTCGGCGCCGTAGCCGGCGAGGCAGGCGAAATGATGCACCTCGCGCGGTTCGCCGGATTCCACCACCAGGCCGACCGAGGTGCGCAAGCCCTCGCGGATCAAGTGATGGTGCACGGCGGCGCAGGCGAGCAGCGACGGGATTTGGATGCGGTCGGCGCCGGCGCGGCGGTCGGACAGAATGATGATGTTGATGCCTTGGCGCACGGCGGCGTCGGCCTGGCAGCAGAGCGCTTCGACGGCGGCCGCCATGCCGGCGGCACCCGTCTCGGCCGGCCAGGTGGCGTCGAGCGTCAGCGACTTGAAATGCGATTCGGCGATCTCGGAGATCGAGCGGATCTTCTCCAGATTGGCGTTGGTGAGGATCGGCTGATGAACCTCCAGGCGCTTGGTGTTCGACAGGCCCTCGAGGTCGAAGAGGTTCGGCCGCGGCCCGATGATCGAGACCAGACTCATGACCAGCTCCTCGCGGATCGGGTCGATCGGCGGGTTGGTCACCTGGGCGAAGTTCTGCTTGAAATAGGTGAACAAGAGCTTCGGCTTCTCCGACAGCGCCGAAATCGGCGTGTCGTTGCCCATCGAGCCGATCGCCTCTTCGCCGGTGGTCGCCATCGGCGTCATCAGGATTTTGAGGTCTTCCTGGGTGTAGCCGAAGGCCTGCTGGCGATCGAGCAGCGACAGGTTCGAGATCGGCGCCGCTTCGGAAGCCGACGGCAGATCCTCGAGCACGATCTGCGTGCGCTCCAGCCACTCGCCGTAGGGGTGGCTCTTGGCCAGCGTCGCTTTGAGCTCCTCGTCGGGAATGAGCCGGCCTTCCTCGAGATCGACCAAGAGCATCTTGCCCGGCTGCAGCCGCCACTTGGTGACGATGTCCTCCTCCGGAATCGGCAGCACGCCGACTTCCGACGCCATGATGATGCGGTCGTCGCGGGTGACGATATAGCGCGCCGGCCGCAGCCCGTTGCGGTCGAGCGTGGCGCCGATCTGCCGGCCGTTGGTGAAGGCGATTGCCGCGGGGCCGTCCCACGGCTCCATCAGCGCCGCATTGTATTCGTAGAACTTGCGGCGTTCCTCGTTCATCAGCTGATTGCCGGCCCACGCCTCCGGAATCATCATCATCACCGCGTGGGCGAGCGGATAGCCGCCCATGGTGAGGAATTCGAGCGCGTTGTCGAAACAGGCGGTGTCGGACTGGCCTTCGTAGGAGATCGGCCACAGTTTCTTGATGTCGGCGCCGAACTTCGGCGACGAGACCGAGGCTTGGCGCGCCGCCATCCAGTTGTTGTTGCCGCGCAGCGTATTGATCTCGCCGTTATGCGCGATCATGCGGTAGGGATGCGCCAGCGACCAGGTCGGGAAGGTGTTGGTGGAAAAGCGCTGATGCACCAAAGCGAGCGCGCTCTCGAAATCCGGATCGTGCAGATCGGGATAATAGGTGCCGAGCTGATCGGCGAGGAACATGCCCTTGTAGATCACGGTGCGGCAGGAGATCGACACCGGGTAATAGTGCGAGGTGCGCCGCTCGCGCTTGCCGTACATCGTCGAGGAGATGGTCTTGCGCAGGATATAGAGCCGGCGCTCGAACTCGTCCTCCGACCTCGTCTTCGGATTGCGCGCCAGGAAAACCTGCTTGTGCACCGGCTCGGTCGGCTTGACCGATTCGCCGAGCGTCGAATTGTCGGTCGGCACGTCGCGCCAGCCGATTAGCGTCATGCCCTCCTGCGCCGCCACCGCCGCGTAGGTGTCCATGATCTCCGCCCGCCAGGCATCCTCGTGCGGCAGGAACAGCACGCCGACGGCGTAGTGGCCGGGCGGCGGCAATTCAAAGCCGAGCTCGGCCGCCTTCTTGGCGAAGAATTTGTGCGGCGTCTGCACCAGGATGCCGGCGCCGTCGCCGGCGCGCGGATCGGCGCCGACCGCCCCGCGATGCTCGAGATTGAGCAGGATCGTGATGGCGTCCTTGACGATCTTGTGCGACTTGCGGCCCTTGATGTCGGCAATAAATCCGACCCCGCAGGAATCTTTTTCCAGCGCCGGATCGAACAGGCCGAACGGTTGCGCGCTCATCGTCATCCTCGCGCTTCCCGGCCCGGCCGCATGGTCCGCACCCAGGTCGCGCAGATCGTTCCTCGCGCCGGTCGTCGTCCGGCGCCCGAGGGCGAGCCGTTCATTCTGCAGGCAACCTTCGTGCCGCTGCCGGCCTTGGCTGCTTTTATGCCGCCGTCCGACGCGCCCTCGCCTTCGGCGGCTGGCCCCCGCGCATCTTTGCCGGGGTCATCCGGCCGCGCGCGCTACTGGCCACCAATTGGGACAGCAATGCTGTCCTATGCGGAACATGACAAACTCCGAGCGCCAGCACAAGTCCGCCGCTGCCGGCGGGCGATGAAAAGCTGCGGCCTTTCGCCTTTCGGCTCGGATTCCGGCAATGTCCTGCCGGCCAAGTGGACCACGGGCCGGGCGCAAGCGCAAGGAGCGGGTGCGGTGCAATCACCGCCACGTGCAATGTTTCGGTCATCGGTTGTGCAAAAGTGTCGGATCGCGCAAAATTTGAGCGATTGCGCACCCATGCCAGGGAGGTCGCCGTGAAGCTCGAGCGTCAGGATCAGATCGGCATCCTCTACGTCGATACCGCCCGCAACAATGCGATCAACGATGACTTCATCCGCGAAGCCCATGAGCTGATGGACGAGGCCGAGCACGACAGCGGCGTGCGGGCACTCGTCGTGACCTCGACGCACAAGACGATCTTCTGTCCGGGTGTCGATCTGCTATCCTTGATGGGCCGTTCCGGCCCGGAGATGCGCTCGTTCTATGAAGCGCTGACCGGCATCGTGCGCCGCAAGGTCGTTTACCCCAAGCCCGAGGTCTACGCGCTCAACGGCCACACCATCGCCGCCGGTTGCATGATGGCGCTGGCGGGGGATTACCGGGTGATGGCGAAGGGACGCAGCGTGTTCGGTCTCATGGAGATCGACGTCGGGCTCGCCGCGCCGATCGGGGTCGCCGAGATGATGCGGCACTTTTTTGGCGGCCGCCTCAGCGAGCGCGTGCTGTTCTCAGGCGAGCGCTTCGCGCCGGAGCAGGCCTTGGCGCACGGGTTGGTGGACGAGATCGTCGAGCCGGACCAACTGATGGAGCGGGCGCTCGCACAGGCGCGCCTGCTGGCGAGCAAGCCCGCCAGCGGCTATCGGCGGCTCAAACGATACTCGCGGCAGGCATTGGCGGCGCGGATGCACGCGCTCGACGATGCGCATCTCGACGAACTGGTCGATCAATGGTTCTCCGAAGAGACCCAGCGTCTCGTCACCGCGGCGGTTCAGCGCTTGAGCAAACTCGCGACGGCTCCCGCCGCGTGAGAATTCCGGCGGAAATTTTGATCCGGCGCCCAAGCGCCGCCCTAATTGCAGGTGAGGTTGTGCGTGTGCGGATATTTACCGCGCGTGTGGGGGTAGGGGTGCGTCCGTGAGGGCAGGGGTCTTAGCGGCCACGGCGTTTTCTCTGTGTGTTGTGTTATTGGCCGCTGCGCCGGGCCAGGCGCAGACGCCGGCGCCGCAAGCGCCGCCGCCGCTGCCGGGCTTCATGCCGGCATTTGAGATCACCAGGATTGTGCGCGGGTCTGGCTTCGATCCGCTGGCGCCGCCGCTGCGTGAAGGCACCACCTACGTGGTGCGTGCCACCGACTTTCGCGGCATCCTCATGCGCGTTGTGGTCGATGCGCGAAGCGGCGCTATCCGCGCCGTCAATCGGATCGTTGCCGGTCCAGATCCCTATGGTCAGTTTGGAATGGTCACGCCGCCCTATGGCGTGGCGCCGGCGTATCCGCCGCCCTATGGCGCGGTGCGGGCCTATCCGCCGCCGGACATCGCAGGTCCGGAAATGGTGCCGAAGGAGGAGACCACGGCAGCGCCAGCACCGCCAGCGCCACTCGCACCGCCGCTACCGGCGGCCATCCTTCGTCCCGGCGCACATCCGCTTGCATCCGGTCCGCCATTGCCGCGATCGCGCCCGGCGGAGCTTGCATCGCGCAAAGCCGCCGACGATGCCAAATCTGATGCCAAGCCCGATGCCAAGCCTGACGCGAAGTCCGATGCCAGGCTGGGTTTACCGCCTGCCAGCAAACCGGATGTAAAATCCGGCACCGCCGTCAGCGGGTCGGCGGCGGCACCGGCAGCGCCGAACAAATCACCGCCGGCCGCGGTGCCGATCAACGATTGATTCGCCAAACCGACCGCCGCAGATCAGCGCGCGCCGTGCCAAGGATCGTATGGTTTGTCCGGCAAGCTCTTGAGCGCGTTCTTGTAGGCTTTGTCATCAACCTTCGGTTTTTGCTCGGCAGGCTTGTCCGATTTCTGTTGCTTATGGCCGCCGCCGAAGCCGCCGCCGCCCGGAGCTTGCGCATGGGCGCTCCCCACAAATAGCGCGACGGCGAATGCTGCAAGCAGGAATCGTGCGATTGCGAATCTCATGGGCTTACCCTGTAGAGACCAGGCTAACGCGTATTGAATGCCAGTAGCCTTATTTGGCCTTAAGGGTCGGTGAACGCGCAGCCAGATGTTACACAAGCCCGGTCCGCCGCGCCATTCTCTGCTCCACTCGGCGCCGGCGCAATGCCGCGCCCGCCTCCGGTCACCGCCGTCGCCAGTTACCGTCAATCGGCGGCGCGGTTCATTCAACCACGCGGCCGAGCCATCATTTGCCGCGGCTTTCCACCATCTTCCGGCAGTCGTCGCTGAGCTTGTCTTTCTGGCCGGCAAGACAATCAAGCATGCGGCCGCCGCCGCGTTCCACGCCGGGGCAGAGTCGTTGGGCGTCGGCGCGGCAGGCGCCGCGATGATGACCTTCCTCCTGGGCGAGTGCCAATGACGAGAAGGCTGTAACCGTAATGATAACACTCAAAGCGATGGCGCGGATCATGGATTGGCTTCCTGCTGAATGTATCGCCCCGTTCTTTTCTTGATTCGGTTTGTGTCATGCGTAGGGCGAAGGCAGCGAGCGCGTTGGCCGGACGCTGGGCACGACAACACCGACGGTCAGATTTGACCGCAGAGGTGTCCAACCTTTCCATAATTTAATTCGACCCGCCGGCTGCGAAATGCCCATATGGCTTGGGGGCACTGGGCAATCTCTGATTCCGTCGTGGAGAGCGACGGTGGATGCACGCGTCCAGACTGCTGGCGCCGTCCTCCGGCTCCGTTCCTACCCGATGGGAATATCCTCTCATAAGACCGCCTCTACGCTGAGCGACCTGGTGGCGGAGCTGCCGGAGGTCTACCAGCCCATCTTTGGCCACCCTGAGCTTTGCCCCAACGTATCGAGACGATGCGACGACCGTCTCGCACAAGTCATCTCCGTCTATCGGGCCTTGGAGACGGTGTTCGCGCGGCCATTGCGCGTGCTCGATCTCGGTTGCGCCCAGGGCTTCTTCAGCCACAGCCTCTCGAAGCTCGGGGCACGAGTCCATGGCGTCGACTTCCTCGAAGCCAACATTGCAGTTTGTAAGGCGCTGGCGGTGGAGCGCGGTGATCGCGGCATCGTCTTCGAGACTGCGCGAATTGAAGACGTTCTGTCGAGACTTGAGGTGAACCACTATGATTTGATTCTAGGGTTGAGCGTTTTCCACCACATCGTGAAAGCTCCAGGCGCGCCACCTGTGCGCGGCATGTTGGCCGCTGCCGGAGTCAAAGTCGCTGCCGCGCTATTCGAGATCGCCGTTGCAGAGGAGCCGATATATTGGGCGGCAGCGCAACCGCAATCCGCACGGGAGCTGCTGAGTGATTACGCCTTTGTCCATGAGATCGCCCGTCACGGCACGCACCTTTCGGATGTTCGTCGGCCGCTTTTTTTTCGCCAGCAACCGTTACTGGTACCTTGATGGGCAGGCTGGCGTGTTCGACAGATGGACGGCCGTATCGAATAAAGTAGTGCCGCACCCGCACGCGGGCACCCGGCGTTCCTATTTCGGCAACGAAAAATTCATCACTCAGTTTCGGCTCGATGACAAGGCCAGGCGCGAGCAGAACCTGCTGGAATGGGAGAATGCGGTCGCGTTCCTCAGAAATCCGCCGCCCGGCTTAACCGCGCCACGGCTCGAGAGCTGGGGTAGGAGCCACGCCGAGGCCTGGCTCATTCGCGAGCTTCTGCCCGGTATGACGCTGGAGACGCATATCGCAGAGGGTCGCAGATCCTATGATCCGGATCGCGTCTTGCGAAGCGTTTTGCTCCAGCTCCAAGCCATGGAGGCTGCAGGTCTTTATCATAACGACTTACGTACCTGGAACGTCATCATAGATCCGGCCGGCGCTGCCACAGTAATTGACTTCGGCTCGGTTTCGAAAAACAGGATGGATTGTGCTTGGCCGAATGACGTTTTCCTATCATTTTTGATCTTCATACGGGAAGTGCTCGTCGGCGCTCAGGAGTTTCCTGTGCCCGTTCGTACCGGCTGCTTCAGTCCAGATCGGTTGCCAGAGCCCTACCGGAGGGCCATTTGGCGGATGCTTTACGTTCCATTCGGCCAATGGCACTTCACCGATTTCCTTCAGAATTTCGCATCCGAGCAAGGCGACGACGACCCGACCACGATCGACCGCGGGAACGCTTCATTGCTTCTGGGAATTTTTGAGTCAGGGATCGCCGATCTACGCTCACACATCGCAAATCTGGAGGCACACGTTGCCGGCCACGATAATCTGATCACGACTCTGCAAATCCCGAAGGCACCTCTGTCGCTTAAGCTGGTCCTTCCCTTGGCTCGCAGTTTGACAAGGCCAGCGGTCCCCATAGATTGAGCCGCTCATAGGTTTGTCACGTCGTGCCCAACGGTCAAGGGCGGACAGCGGCCGGAGCCGGTCGCGAAAAAAACGCGCCAAAAACACGACCCCAAGGGGAGGAAATCATTATGCCTGTGGCTGAGGCGGTCACGGTGGCGGCGCGGCTCGATCGTCTGCCGCCCTCGCGTTATACGCGCAAGCTGATCACGCTTCTTTCGCTCGGCGGCTGGTTCGAGTTCTACGATCTGTTCTTCACCGCCTATGTGGCAATCGGGTTGTTCAAGGAAGGCCTGTTCAAGCCGACCACGGAAGGTTTGTTCGACCTGCACGGCTTCGCCAGTTTCGTCGGCGCGCTGTTCGCCGGGATGTTCATCGGCACGCTCGTCTTCAGCTGGGTGTCCGATCGCTTCGGCCGCCGCTCCATCCTCGCCTTTTCGCTGCTTTGGTACTCGATCGGGGTGCTGATCATGTCGTTTCAGCATTCGCCGGAGGCGATCGACCTTTGGCGGTTCATCGCCAGCATCGGGCTCGGCGTCGAGCTGGTGAACATCGACGCCTATTTGTCGGAGCTGGTGCCGAAGGAGCAGCGCGGGCCTGCCTTCGCCTATAACCAGTGCATCATGTACACCTCCGTGCCGGTGGTGGCATTCCTCGCCTGGCAGTTGGTGCCGCGGACGGTCTTCGGCCTCGACGGCTGGCGCGTGGTGGTGATCATCGGCTCGATCGGCGCGGTCTTGATCTGGTGGATCCGCCGCAACCTGCCGGAATCGCCGCGCTGGCTGGCCCAGCACGGCCGCATCGCCGAAGCCGAAAGCATCGTCGCGGAGATGGAGCGCCGCATCCGCGCCGAAACCGGGCGCGAGCTGGCGCCGCCGCAGACCGTGACCGGCGAAGCCGATAGCAAGCCGGGCGCCTGGACGGAGATGTGGAATGCGACCTATCGCGGCCGCACCATCATGCTGGTGATCTTCAATCTGTTCCAGACGATCGGCTTCTACGGGTTCTCCAGCTGGGTGCCGGCGCTCTTGATCTCGCAGGGCATCGGCGTCACCAAGTCGCTTGCCTACACTTTCATTATCGCGGTGGCGGCGCCCGTCGGCCCGCTGATCGGCGTCTACGTCGCCGACCGTTTCGAGCGCAAATGGCAGATCGCTTGGGCCGCCATCGGTATCGCCGGGTTCGGCCTTCTGTTCGCACAACAGACCACCGCAATTGGCGTGATTGCGTGCGGTCTCTTGATCACGCTGTGCGCCAATTGGCTGTCGTTTTCGTTCCACGCCTATCAGGCCGAGCTTTACCCGACCCGCATCCGCGCCCAGGCCGTGGGTTTCGTTTATTCGTGGAGCCGGTTCAGCGCCATCTTCTCCGGCTTCATCATCGCCTTCTTCCTCGGCCGTTACGGCACCACCGGCGTGTTCGGCTTCATCGCCGGCGCGATGGTCATCGTCTTCATTGTCATCGGCGGGTTCGGGCCGCGGGTGACCAAGCGGCGGCTCGAAGCCATCGCGGCTTAGCGTCGACGATGGCAAACAAAAAACAAAAAAAGCGCCCCGGAAAACCGGGGCGCCGACTCAACGCTACTCACTGACAGATTCGACGCACTCTGCTTTACGCAGCTTGCTTCTGGCTCTCGACGGCCTTGCCGTTGCCGATCGGGATGGTGCGCGGCTTTTTCGCCTCGGGAATCTCGCGCACTAGGTCGACATGCAGGAGGCCGTTCTCGAGCTTGGCGCCCTTGACCTGGACGAAGTCGGCGAGCTGGAAGACGCGCTCGAACGCGCGCGCCGCAATGCCCTGATAGAGCACGTCGCCGCGCTTCTCTTCCTCCTTGGCGTTTTTCTCGCCGCGGATGGTCAGCGTGTTTTCCTTCGCCACGATCGAGAGCTCGGGCTCGCTGAAGCCGGCCACGGCGACCGTTACGCGGTATTCGTTATCCCCGGTCCGCTCGATGTTATAGGGCGGATAACCGGGAGCGGCGCCCTCGAGGCCCTGGTCGAGCAACGAGAACAGCCGGTCAAAACCGACGGTCGAACGATATAGCGGGGCAAGATCGAAAGTTCGCATGGCATATCCTCCTTCTGAAGCGACATGCGGGGGCCTGCCTTTTTGGGGCCAGGCCTATGGATGATGCGCAGCCGTCTCGGCCTGCGCACCGGTCAGATGGGAATGCCCGACGGCCGCCGCAAGGGGGCGGAAGTCACTGTTAATAAAAGATTTTCGCCTTCGTGCGGTCAGGCCCGCTCGACCCGTGCCGCATAGCAACCCGGCGCCGCGAAATGGATGTGCAGATAAACGGCCTCGGGCAGAGCCAACATCCGCTCGATCGAGCGTTCAACGTCCCGTCCGTCGGTTAATTCGCAGGCGAGCATCATCGCGTTTCGGTCGAACGCCCGCACGGCAAGCGTGCGCAGACGAAGCTGTTCCGGAATCTCATCTATTTTGTCGTAGCTTTCTTCCCCCTCGCGCACATAGACCGCAAAGCGCATGCGATAAGGCGATTCGACCGGATGATGTTCGTAGTTCACGAGCAGCAGCGTGTCGCCCGGCGTTGAGTCGGTCAGGCTGACGCGGCACGGGTAGCCGGGGCTGCGCGCATCGGCGATCCGGCGCACGGCGCCCTGCGCCGCGAGTTCGTTATCCGAGAGCGCGAACAGGTGGGCGAAGTGTTGCGCCGGCAGGCCCAAGATTCGGAAGCTCATTTGCAAGCTCATGATGTTTGGTCTCTATGGTGGTCTTGGCTACGTATTGCCGCATAGGACCGCTTTCGGCCGCGGCCTGCCACCCGTTTCCTGGCCGTCGCAGCCGGTGCGATTGAGCGGCCGACCTGTGCTGCTATAAGCGGTGCCTCATATCGCGCCGAACGCCCCATGAAACTCATCTCCATCCCTGCGAATCCGGTTCCGGACAACGTGGTCACGGGTATGCTCAAAACGCCGGACGGCGTAGGGCTGCGCTTCGCGCGCTGGGAGCCGCCGGCCGGCCGCCGCGGCACCGTATGCATCTTTCCCGGCCGCACCGAATGGATCGAAAAGTATTTCGAGACCGTTCGCGACTTGCGCGCGCGTGGATTTGCGGTCGCCGCGCTTGATTGGCGCTGCCAGGGCTTGTCCGATCGTTGGTTCGGCGACCGTCACAAGGGCTATGTGCGCAGCTTTTCCGAATACGACGTCGATCTCGAGACCTTCATGCGCGAGATCGTGCTGCCGGATTGTCCGCCGCCGTTCTTTGCGCTCGGCCATTCCATGGGCGCGACCGTGCTGATCCGTGCGATCTCTCGCGGCCACCGCTGGTTCGATCGCATGGTGCTGAGCGCGCCGATGATTGCGGTGGCGGTGGTGAAATCGATGGCGATCGCCGGAACGGCTGTGCGTGTGATGCGGCTATGCGGCCTCGGCGGCATGTATGTGCCAGGACGCTATCCCGGCGTGCTCGATCTGCGCCCCTTCGCCGGCAACATCCTGACAACGGACCCGGTGCGCTATGCCCGCAACGCGGCCATCCTCGAGGCGGAGCCGGCGCTCGCCCTCGGCGGACCGACGGTTGCGTGGTGCGACGCCGCGTTCCACGCCATGCGCGCGCTGCGCGAGCCGAGCTTCCCGGCGCGCATCCGCCAGCCGATCCTCATCGTCGCCGCCGGAAGCGACGCCATCGTCTCGAATACGGCGATCGAAGATTTCGCCACGCTGTTGCGCGCCGGTTCGCATTTGGTCGTGGTCGGCGCCCGGCACGAGCTGCTCATGGAGCAGGACCGGTTCCGTTCGCAGTTCTGGGCGGCGTTCGATGCGTTCGTTCCGGGGACGCCGCTGTATTGATCAGCGCTTCAGCAATTCCATCGCCTGCGCATGCACGCGGCGGTCGCCGGCGGCGATGACGCGTCCGCCGGCGTGCGGCCGGCCGTTTTCCCAGCTGGTGATGATGCCGCCCGCGCCTTCGATGATGGGGATCAACGGCAGCACGTCGTACGGTTTGAGCTCGGTCTCGATCACCAGGTCGACCTGGCCGGCGGCCAGCATGCAATAGGCGTAGCAGTCGCCGCCGTAGCGCGACAGCCGCACCGCCCCTTCGACGCGGCCGAAACATTGCCGATCGGGCTCGCGCATCAGCAGCGGGCTGGTCGTCAGCAGCACCGCCTCCTTCAGCTCGGCGCAGGCGCGGGTGCGCAGCGCCCGGTCGCCGGCCGGGCCGCGATAGCTCGCGGCGCTGCCGTCGCCGGTGAAATGCTCGCGGGTGAACGGCTGGTGCATCATGCCGTAGATCGGTTCGCCGCGCCGCGTCAGCGCAATGAGCGTGCCCCAGGCCGGCATGCCGCAGATGAAGGATTTGGTGCCGTCGATCGGATCGAGCACCCAGACATATTCCGCGTCCGGCCGCTCGGCGTCGAATTCCTCGCCCAGAATGCCGTGCTCGGGGAATGTTTGCTTGATGAGCGCGCGCATCGCGGCTTCCGCGGTGCGATCGGCGGCCGTGACCGGGTCGAAGCCGCCCGATCGGCTCTTGTTCTCGACGCCGAGCGCGGTGCGAAAGAAAGGCCGGATGGTCTCGCCCGAGACCGCGGCCAGCTGGTCCACGAACGCTGCAAAATCGATCGCCGTCATGTGTGAGCCTCTGGACAGCCTTTGGCCGCTGCAAGTAGCCGTGATGAGGGACGACGGCAATTGCTGTGTTGCCGTTGAGCCACGCTCAGCCGCTAAACGACGCCCCAAGTTGGCCGCACCGGGTCCGCAAAGGGGTTATTGCCTCTATTTTACGCAGGTGCCCACAGACTTCTGTGGCGAATGCTAAGTCATTGGGAAAAATCATTTTTTCTCATCCGGGTGGCGGCATGTCGGGGCTCGTTTTCTTAGCGAAGACCTGCTCTGCACAATTTGCAGGAGTTTTTGGGGGAAAATGACGGGGGAGGTGGTTTAACGGACTTGTATTTTGTGCGCCGCAGTGTATGTTGTTGCAGTGCGGTAGCGGAGATTCTGTCCCGCTACCGTCGCCCTCCTTGGGCGTTTCCTCCCTAGACTTGGGCCGCTTGCAATCGCGAGCGGCCCTTTTTCTTATTTGCCCGCCCGGCGCTTTCCCGCCGCGGCGCTAGCGTGGCTTACTCAGCGGCTGCGGCCCGATAGGGCCGCAATTCTTCGATCGGGATCGCGGCCAGGCGGTCGGCCAGGACCTCGAATTCGCCGGCCAGCTTGGCGAATGAAGGGGCACGCTGATAGCGCCGCTCGTCCATGTAGAGCGCGCGATTGATCTCCAGCTGGATCGCGTGCAAGCCGGCGGTCGGATTGCCGTAGTGCTCGGTGATGAAGCCGCCCGCATAGGGCTTGTTGCGGCTGACCACATAACCGAAGCCATGCATCGTCATTTCGATCGTCTCGGCGACGACCGGGACGCAGCTCGTGCCATAACGGTCGCCCAATACCAGATCGGCGCGCGGACGCTCGTCCTTGGCGCCGCTGGCCGAGGGCATGGAGTGGCAGTCGATCAGTATGGCGGCGCCGAAATCGCGGTGCAGCCGCATGAACACGCGGCGCAGCGTCCGATGGTAGGGCTTGTAGAGGCCGTCGATACGTTGCAGCGCATCGGCGACCGAGATGCGCTGATCGTAGATTTCCTGAGCATCGCCGACCACGCGCGCCACCGTGCCGAGGCCGCCGGCGACCCGCATCGAGCGGGTATTGGCGAACGAGGGCAGTCGGCCGTCGAACATCCGCGGGTCGAGTTCATAGGGCTCGCGATTGACGTCGACATAGCAGCGCGGGAAGTGCGCCCGCACCAGCGGGTGGCCGCGCGCGACCACGCTGGCGATCAGTTCGTCGACGAAGGAATCCTCGGAACGCCGCAGCGTGGCCAGATCGAGCCGCGACGCCGACAGGAATTCACGGGGGTAGACCCGGCCGCTATGGGGCGAATTGAATAGGAGCGGGCCGCGGCATTCCGCCGGCTCAAGGGCCTCGAACGGGGGATCGAATTCGTCCTGGATTTCCAACATGACCCCTGGCGGCCTTCCGGGACTTAACGATCCGGCAATGACATCGATCCCTGGCGTGCGGCTGATGGCTATTATCCAGGGCGTCGGGCGGGTTGCCAAGCGCAACCTTCACCTCATGTTTACCCGGCACCCGGCTTATGGAATGAAGGGGGACCGGCGTAGAGCCGGGTTCGAGTTGCCATGCCGAAAATCCTACTTGCGGAAGACGATGTCGACATGCGGCGATTCCTGGTCAAGGCGCTGCAGAATGCCGGCTTCGAGGTCATGTCCTACGACAACGGCCTGTCGGCCTATCAGCGGCTGCGCGAAGAGCCGTTCGAACTGCTGCTGACCGACATCGTCATGCCGGAGATGGACGGCATCGAGCTGGCGCGCCGCGCCGCCGAGCTCGATCCCGATATCAAGATCATGTTCATCACCGGGTTTGCCGCGGTCGCGCTCAATTCCGATTCCAGCGCGCCCAAGCACGCCAAGGTGCTCTCGAAGCCGATCCATCTGCGCGAACTGGTCAACGAAGTGCAGAAACTGCTCGCGGCCTAACTCACCGTCGCCTTCACGCCATTACCGCCACATCTGATTAGCAATGGTGCAGTGCTATTTGTTGCTGCGTGACTCTGCGTTTCTCATGCAGGGGGCGCTGCGGCGTCCAGCGACGCCGCAAGTTTTACGCGACTTGCGCGGCGCCCGCGGAAGACGGATATTAGTTGCGTTCGATACCAATTGCCCGGCGCGTTCCGCCAGCGCGGCCGCCTTTTCGGAGGTCCCATGGCCCCGGCCGCGAAAGCCCAAATCGCGAAGCCACAAGTCGCGAAAGCCCAAAGCGGTAAAAACCGCGTGGCCAAACACGCGGCAAAAGTCGACACCAAGGTCGGTAAGGCGGAACGCAAGTCCGCCGAGCAGCGGACGCCGGTCCAATATCAGCCCGGCTTCGGCAATTATTTCGTCACCGAGGCGGTTGCCGGCGCGCTGCCGGTCGGCCGCAACTCGCCGCAGCGCCCGCCGCTCGGTCTTTATGCCGAGCAGATCTCGGGCACGTCGTTCACGACCGCGCGCGCCGAAAACCGGCGCACCTGGACTTACCGCATCCGGCCCTCGGTGGTGCACCGGCCCTATGCCCGCATCGGCAACGGCATGATCCGCAGCGCCCCCTTCAACGAAGCCGAGGCGACGCCGACGCAATTACGCTGGTCGCCATTTCCGATTCCGAAGAAGCCGACCGATTTCGTCGACGGCATCGTCACGCTCGGCGGCAACGGCGACGTCGCCACGCAGGTCGGCATGGCGGTCCATGTCTACGCCGCCAACCGCTCGATGACTAACCGCTGCTTCTACAATGCCGACGGCGAAATGCTGATCGTGCCGCAGCAGGGACGCGCCCGTTTCGTCACCGAGCTCGGCACTATCGAAGCGGCTTGCGGCGGGATCGTCGTGATGCCGCGCGGCCTGCGTTTCCGGGTCGAACTGCCGGACGGACCGTCGCGCGGCTATATCTGCGAGAATTACGGCGCCATGCTGCGGCTGCCGGAGCTCGGCCCGCTCGGCGCCAACGGTCTCGCCAATCCGCGCGATTTTCTGGCGCCGGTCGCGGCCTACGAGGACACCACGGCGCGGTGCAGTCTGGTCGCCAAGTTCCAGGGCAATTTGTGGGCAGCCGAGATGGACCATTCGCCGCTCGACGTCGTCGCCTGGCACGGCAATTTCGCGCCGTACAAATACGACCTCGCGCGCTTCAGTGTCATGGGGACGATCAGTTTCGATCATCCCGATCCGTCGATCTTTTCCGTGCTCACCGCGCCCTCCGACCTGCCCGGCGCGGCCAATATCGACTTTGTCATCTTCCCGCCGCGCTGGCTCGTCGGCGAGGATACGTTCCGGCCGCCCTGGTATCACCGCAACGTCATGACCGAGTTCATGGGGCTGTTGCACGGCGCCTATGACGCCAAGGCCGAAGGCTTTCTGCCGGGCGGCGCCAGCCTGCACAATTGCATGACCGCGCACGGCCCCGACGCCGAAACCTGGCAGCGGGCGACGCACGCGGAACTAAAACCGCACAAGATCGAAGACACCATGGCGTTCATGTTCGAGAGCCGCTTCGCCATGCGGCTCACGCGCTATGCGGTGGAATCTTCCGAGCTGCAGCACGACTACTTCGAAGGCTGGCTGGGATTGGAGAAACATTTCTCGCGGCGCTAGCCGGCAAACGCATCAGAGATCGGCCGCGACCCAGCGCGCATCTCACCTACCATCGCGCTGACACAGCGCTTCAGGCTCGCCTCACCTCGTGGCGAATTTGAAACGGCCTCAGCGCCGCGCTCAATTTGGCGATCGCTTGTTCATCGCTGCCCGGAACGGTGATGGTGGCGAAGGTGCCGTGCTCCGGATGCGATCCGACCTTGACGACGACGCCGTCGGCCCGGCCGACCACCGATTGCGCCAGCCGCTCGAACACGAGGCGCGCCGCATCATAGCGCAACTGCGGCTTGAAGATCTTGCCGACGCCGGTCAACGGCATTGCCGCGACCACGATCACCTCGTCGGGGACGGCAGCGCGCTCCGCAATGCGTTCCCGCACGAAGTCACGGAGCTCTTCGGGCTCGACCTGCGCACCCGGCTTGAGCTGGACGAAGGCAATCGGATACTCGCCGGCGTAAGCATCGGGACGCCCGACCGCGGCGGCGATCTCGACGGCCGGGTGCTCCGTGCAAGGCCTCTTCGATGACCAACGGATCGATGTTGTGGCCGCTGCGAATGATCACGTCCTTGGCGCGGCCGGTCAGCCACAAGTAGCCGTCGGCGTCGAAGCGTCCGAGATCGCCGGTGTCGAGCCAGCGGCCGCCCGCGCTCCAGGACGGCACCACCTCGTCGGGCAGCGGCTGGACCCAGGCGTCGCGGTTATGCGCAGGATTGACGTAGCCGCCGAACACCTGCGGTCCGCGCACCAACACCTTGCCGATCTCGCCCGGCGGGCAAAGGGCGGCGATGCGGCCGTCGGCGACCCGCGCGACGACGATCTCGGTGAACGGCGTGCGATAGCCGACCGAACCGATACGACATTCTCCGCCGGCCGGATTCATCGAGGCGTAACCGTGCAATTCGGTCATGCCCCAGCCTTCGACCACCGGCAGCTTGAGCTTGGCCTGCACCGCTTTGGCGATCTCCACCGGCATCGCCGAGCCGCCGGAATTGCACAGCTTGATGCTGGTCAGGTCGAATACCTCGCTCTGCGCGTTGAGCGCGGCGCCCCAACTGGTCGGCACCATTCCGACCACCGTCGGACGGAAGCGCTCGACCAGCGCCCAGATGTTGCTCATGATTTGCGGATGCCGGAAGCCGGCGGCCGTCAGCATGACGACAGTGGCGCCGTTGGCGAACGGTGCCAGGCCGGCGCAGGTGGCGCCGCCGACATGGAACGGCGGCAGGCCGTTGAAATAGATCTCGTCGGGGCCGGGCCGCAGCACGACCGTGTTGCTCCAACTCTGCACAATCAGGCCGCGATGGGTGTGACGCGCCAGCTTCGGCAGACTGGTGGTGCCGCCGGTGTGGAACAGCCCGGCGACATCGTCGCCGCGGATCAGGCGGGTAAACTGCAGCCGGTCATCGCGTTGGCTGTCGAGTTCACTCTCGAAATGCAGCGCGTCGGTGTCGGACCGCTGCGGCGGCCCACCGACTCTGATCACCGCGGTCAGCGTCGGTACCGCCTTGCGGATCGCCTCGACTTTTTGCCAGACGCCCGGAAAGACGTTCGGATCGGGGCCGAGCAAAACCCGACAGCGGGCTTCGCGCAACAGCTCGGCGATGGCGTCCGCTTCGAGCAGAAAGTTGATCGGATTGGCGACCCCGGCCGCTTGGGCGCCGAACATGGCGTAGAACGTTTCGGGCAGGATCGGCAGCAGCATCGACACCGCGTCATTCGGCGCGACGCCGAGCCCATGGAAGAGGTTGGCAGCCTGCACGAGGTGGCGCCCGAAGTCGCGGTAAGTGATGTCGCGCGTCGGCGCTTCCGGCGACGGTATTGCGAGATAGCGCATCGCCAGCTTGTCGGCATGCAATGCCGCGATCCGCATCAACAGCTCGAACACCGAATGATCCGGCCGGTAATGCTCCAGCGGGTTGCGCTCCAACGCTTCGATATCGGCCAAGGTCGCGATCGACATGAATCCTCCCGGCGCCGTTCAGCGGACGATGCTGTTTTGCGGCGCATACTAGCGCACTGAATGGGGTCGCTCACAACTGGAGGAGCGCAGGGGAGGGCGTTGCATCGCGGGATATTCGGGTGCAACAATCAATTCCTCGGTGACGCGGGATGCCGGATCGGCCATGCTGACACATCGGCGGGCATTGAGCGAAGTGTTGCGGTCGTGAAGGCGTCGGTACCGAAGTTCGCAAGGACGCATCGTTCCGAGTGACCTGGCCTCGCATTATCGCGGAAACGGAAGCGCAAGGGCGTCAGTATCTGGCGGCTACTCTTGTTAAAAGATTGGCAAGCTGCCGATCAAATAGGCGCCCGCGATATGCCCGGGCAGCGCCCGGAGCGGTTAACCCTCCGTTAACCGAAATATACTCAAGTTGTTAACCATCAGAATCGCCGAGCCCTGGAGAGGCAAGTGTCGAGCCTCGTTCGCCAACGTCATTCGCTGATGTTTCGGCCGCGCTCCTACATGGCGTTCGCCATCGCGCCGCAACCACCCGTTGTGGACTGGCTGTCGGACCTCGACGCCAGCCTGGCGCGCTCCGAGGCTTTTTTCGCCGGTCAGCACGTGGCGCTCGATCTATCCGCCGTCAACCTCAGCCCGAGTGCCATCGGCCAGCTCGTCACCAATCTGGAAGAGCGCAACATCCGCGTGCTCGGCATCGAAGGGATTGACCCGGCGAAATGGCAAGCGGGGTTGCCTCCTGTCCTTCGCGGCGGCCGCACCGCGCGAAGCGCCGAGCCGTCCGCCGCCATCACCGCCGCCGACCCGGCGCCGGCGCCCGGGCCCGCCCGCCCGGCTTCGCAGAGCCCGGAGCCGGCATCGCTGATGATCGAAGATCCGGTGCGCTCCGGGCAATCCGTGATCTTCACCGAGGGTGATGTGACCGTTCTCGGCTCGGTCGGATCGGGCGCTGAAATCGTCGCCGGTGGATCGATCCACGTTTACGGCACGCTGCGCGGCCGGGCGCTGGCGGGCGCAACCGGCAATGCCCGCGCGCGCATCTTCTGCCACCGCATCGAGGCCGAGCTTCTTGCGATCAATTCCTACTATCGAACCGCCGACGACATCGAGGACAGCCTGCGCCGCCGGCCGGCTCAGGCTTGGCTCGACGCGGGCAATACGTTGCAAATTTCAGCGATGAACTAGGACAACGAAAGGCAGTCAAATATGGCGCAAGTCTTGGTCGTGACATCAGGCAAAGGCGGGGTTGGCAAGACGACGTCAACGGCCGCCCTCGGTGCCGCTCTCGCCCACGACGGCACGAAAGTCGTCGTCATTGATTTCGATGTCGGGCTACGCAACCTCGACCTGGTGATGGGCGCCGAGCGGCGGGTGGTCTTCGATCTGGTCAACGTCATCAACGGCGTGGCCAAGCTGCCGCAAGCGCTCATCCGCGACAAGCGGCTGGAAAGCCTGCACCTGCTTCCGGCATCGCAGACCCGCGACAAGGACGCGCTGACCGAAGACGGCGTCGCCAAAGTCATCGACGAGCTGCGGGAGAAATTCGACTGGATCATCTGCGACAGTCCGGCTGGGATCGAGCGCGGCGCCACGCTGGCGATGCGCTACGCCGATGCCGCGATCATCGTCACCAATCCCGAAGTGTCATCGGTGCGCGATTCCGACCGCATCATCGGGCTGCTCGATTCCAAGACGGTAAAGGCGGAGCGCGGCGAGCGCATCGACAAGCACCTCTTGATCACGCGCTACAGTTCGTCACGGGCCGCGCGCGGCGAGATGCTGTCGATCGACGACGTGCTGGAAATCCTGTCGACGCCGTTGCTCGGCATCATTCCGGAAAGCCAGGAAGTGCTGCGCGCATCCAATGTCGGATCGCCGGTCACCCTCAGTAACCCGTTGGGCGCGCCAGCCCGCGCCTACTTCGATGCCGCACGCCGCCTCAAGGGCGAGCAGGTTTCCATGAGCGTCCCAAGCGAAAACAGAGGCATTTTCAACAGGCTATTCGCACGGAAGGCAGCATGAGCTTGTTCAACTTCTTTCGACGCGGCTCCGCGCCGATAGCGCGCGAGCGCCTCCAAATCCTCCTCGCGCACGAGCGCAACGCGGGCAGCCATCCCGATTTGCTGGGCGTTCTGCGCGAGGAGATCATTGCCGTCATCGGTCGGCATGTCGCGATTGACCCTGACAGGGTGCAGATCAAGATGGATCGCGGCAAATCGGTCTCGACGCTCGCGGTCGACATCGAGATCCCGAACCGAGACCAACTGTCGGGCGGGGCTGCTCGCTATAGCAAGCTAAACTTTGACGCAGGACGCGACGTGTTAGGAATGAGAGGTTCGGGAATTTGATGCGCACCATTGCACTCCTCACGCAAAAGGGCGGCGCGGGAAGAACCACGCTTGCGGCATCGCTCGCCGTGGCCGCGGCGCAGGCCGGCGAAAGGGTGATTGCGCTCGATCTCGATCCTCAGGCATCGCTGACCCGGTGGGGCAAGCGGCGCGAGGCTGCGAACACGCCCAACAAGGTCATGATCGAACCGCTCGAAGGCGAACGCCTGCCGCGGCTGCGCGCAATTGTCGAGGGGCTCGCCGGCGTCGGCTTTACGATCGCGATTTTTGACACTGCCGGCACCGACGGCACCGCTGCCCGCTTCGTGACCGAGGCCGCAGATCTTTGCCTGCTGCCGACGCGCCCGACACACTTGGACGTGGAAGCGACGGCGGCGACCTTTCGCGCCGTCTTTCTGGCAAAGCGCAAAGCCGCGTTTGTCCTCAACCAATGCCCGCCGACCTTCCGCAGCTCGCGAACGAGGGAATCGGCGGACGGCTTGGCCCACCTCGGGGTTCTGGCAGAGCCGCTGCTTTACGCGCGCATGGATTTTCAGGATGCGATCGCGGCTGGTCTCGGGGTCACCGAGTACGCTCGCAGCGGCCGGGCGGCTCAGGAAGTCGGGGCACTCTGGAATTGGGTTCGCGCCCAGTTTGACAGCACCCGGAGTGAAACGTCCGTCGCTGATCTACCGTGCCGACAGGTGGCCGCTTAAGCCGCGTCGGAGCGCGACAACCGCCTTCGGTCGACAGCGAACGCCGCATTTCTAACGGTCCAGACCGCGGCTACACATCGAATGCGTCGCTGCGGCTGGTGCCGAGGCCCTTCATGAAGGCGGCGCGGATCAGCACCGGGTCGCGTAGCGGCCGGCCTTGGCCCGGCTGATCGTCGATCTTCGCCGCCAATAGCCGCGGGCCACCGTCCTCGAAGCGGCGGTCGAGCAGCGCATCGAAGTGCGCCTCGTCGCGCACCCATTCGCTGTG